>JAGGUZ010000012.1 GCA_021158225.1 bacterium
GTAAGAAATATTTTCCGTATTCTCATTTTCCAAACGACTATCAATAATTTCTTTATCAATATCTTTTTCTTTCATCGTTTTGATGTAAGAAATCATCAAATCTTTTGTCTCCGCAGAATCCAAATTTTTCCATTTTTTACCAACTCTTCCGCTTTTAACAGTTAAGTATCCTCCAAAATATTTTCTCGGAATATTCGCTCCCTGAAGAGGAATAATATAAATTCGTTTTTTATCCGGGACATACCTGTAAAGGTAATTGCCTGTACCATATCCGTAAAGAAACGAGAGCAAATTAACGATTTTTTGAGATGGACTAAGCCACACATTCCTTGGTTGTTTTATAAACCAATTAAAGACTTTTTCCCTTACCTTGGATTTGCTAAGACTTTCTAATTCTGCCTTATATTTATCCAATTCGGCCAATACAGCCTTCTCTTCATCTTTGGTAAGTCCACTGTCCGTGCTTGTTCTATATTCTCTTCTAATATGACTGATTGATTTGTAAAGAAACTTGGATCCGGTATATTCATCACCTATAAAATCCATTTTTAAAATTCTCTTTTTTATTGTTTTTATCTTTGTATATTTATTAACATTTTTTTCATTTTCATCAACAGTCCACCATCCGGTTATCGTATATTCTCTCTTAGGACTTCCGGGCTTTAATAATTCACCCCACTGTCTTGGATCGATATACGTTCCCCATCCAAAATCCGGTTTAACCAATATTTTTCTTGTTCCGTAATAAAATCCCAATTCGGATCCGGCTTTTTCTTTGGAAAAGAATTCCCACATCGGCTGAAGCGAAAAAACATATTTATCCCAGCAAGCTTTATAAACTCTCATAGCTTCATCTCTACTCCAATGCTTTTCTATAATACCAAGAAGCAAAAACGCCTCTTTGCGTACAGAAGAATTGTTTAAATCCAATGTTACAAGATATCTTGGAGATTCTTTTAAAACCGAATGGGTTTTCCCATTTTCAAGCCAATGTTTATACAAGACTTTCGATTTTGGACTTTTTGATCGCAATTCATATTTTCTTGCAAATTCTTGCAGACTTTTCCTTGCAATTGCTGTCCTAAATAATTCATCGGCAAACTGTTTTGCCTTCATTTCTCTTTGTCTCGGAGTTAACTCTTTTCTATATGCGGCCAATTCTCTTTTTGTATTTTCAACGATTTTCTTTTTTAAAACTTCTCTTTTTGTAGCTGAAAGTTTAATTATTTCATCTCTTAATAATTGCAATTTTTCAGTTCTCTTTGCTCTATACCACCTTAAAAGAATATCTTTTGAAATAATACTCCTATCGTGAGCGGAAAGTCTTTCAACTGTTGTATCTGTCATTTTTTTTATTTTGATTAAACTTTTTCTATTTTAGCCCCCTTTGGGATAATTGTTCCTTTGGGGATTTTTGTATTGTTTAAGATTGTAAACTTCGTATCTTTAAGTACAAACTTATCTCCAGCTTTCTTTTTAAAAAATGAGAGAAACGAGAACTTTCCTTTTTTTCCTTTTTTCTTAAACGGGCTTGCAATCACACTACCTTTCCCTTTTACATCGACATTAAAAGCAGCCCCCGGTTTTATCCCCTTTCCTTTAGGGATAACGATTTTATATCCGGCTAAAAGTAAATCTTTTTTTAATTTATGATCTCTTCTAAGCACCCCTTTATTTTTCTTTGCAAGTTTCTCCAAATCCTTAAGTGAATCTACAGATTTCCCCATAAGAACTCTGCGTCCTACATCAACAGAAGTAATAAGTCCTAAAATACTAAGGATTATTGATTTCTTACCCGTCTTATAATAAGCGGAAACTTCCTTTTTGATATCGATACCAATCATTTTTAAAAACCCGGCAAGAGGTCCCAATTTTCCTTTTATTGAGTCAAATTTTTGATCAATTAATTTATTGATATCCGTACCTTTTAGTTTTTCTTTTGCTTCTTTGGCAAATTTACCGTATTTAACTCTATCAAGAACTCTTGCAAACTTAACTTCAACCTTGTCATCAGAATTAACCGAAACCTTAAATTTAATTGCCGGATTATCCTCCACAGCTTTTTTAAGCGTATTCGGTTTACTATCTATATACTTATTAATATCTTCCTTTAATTGCGTGATTCTAAGATCAGCATATTCCTTCGCCCTGGTTTTCCCCAGATTCGGAGTAAGTTTTGCAATTAATTTTTTCTTGGCTACATCTAAATAATTTTTATCAAGATTTTCATAAGAGAACCTTCTTGAAAGCCCGCTTAATGTAGCTATAATTCCCTTTGTTCTAAATAACTTTTGCTCTTTAGTAAGAGATCCGGGATTTTCTTTATCCTTATAATCAACAATTTCCTTTTCAATATCTACCGGAGACATATCGCCGATAACCTCACTTTTAATGAATGCTTCTCCATCTCTATATCCGTTCCATATTCCAAATTCTCCATTTTTAAAATCCATATAAGCCGCAGTACCATCATCCTGTTGTAAATTAGCTCCTTTTATTCTCATGGCATAAAGCCTTTTTTTGTCGGGATTATAACGATACACATAATATCCCGTGCGTTTACCATACATTCTACGCATATATCCATGTATATCATCCGGTAAAACTTGCCACTTGTTTACAGCATTCTTTTTAGCCCATTCAATAATTTTGGAACTTATATCTTTACTGGACATCTCCAGTTTCTTTGAAGTTGTTTCTATAAATGAACTAACTTCATTTCTTCTGTTAGCACTAACCAAATATTCAACTGCCTTGTTTTTTAATCCTCCTTTTGCTTTTTCCCAATTTAAATGAAGATATAATCCAACACGTATATCCCTGGAACCACTTCTGTTATCCCAAACATACCAAGCATGTTTTTTACTTTTCCAATAAATTCCAAGCTCGGCTTTTGCCTCGTTACCGGAAAGAAACTTTTGTAAAGCATCTAAAGAAAAATTGTTCCCCTTCCATGACGCATCATATATTTGTTTTGCTTTTTCTTTCCCCCAATATTTTTTAATTAGAGAAAGTAGTAGAAAAGCCTCTTTCCCAACACTTTTGTTTTTTAAAGAAAATGATTCATAAATAAAACTGTCTTCCGTGGTGCTAAATCGTTTCCCATTATCAAGCCAATAATTAAATAACTCGTCTTCGTTCTTTTTAAGTCTTTCCGCCCTTTGTTTTTGAGTTTCAATTTTCTTCCTGGCTTTCGCACTTAAAGACTGTAAATTCTGATCAACAGTCTGGCTTGGTGCTTGAGACGGGCGATTACTTAAACCCAGATAAATAAACTTGGTGTAATTAAACATATTTTTATATTTTATATTTTTTAATAATATTGATTTGCTCCTTCTGTAAAGTTTCAAATTGAGAAATATCTACCTTCGCATCTACAGGTAATTTTGCTATTTTTTCTTGCGATACTAAATCGTCAGCCCGTTTTAAGTACAAAACGGTAATCGGCGCAACTCTATGAAGATATCCAAGAAACGATTTATCCATTACGGCAAAAGGTATACCCACACTGCGAGCGCTACGGCGAGCCAGCTTATAGAGTTTAAGAGCCTTTATTAAATGTCCTTTTTTTAAAAGAAGATTAATCTCTGCGGAAACTTCTTTAACAGCCGACATCTTCGCAACTTTCTCAAACATTTTCCCATTTCGCCCTCCGTTTAAGACCCAATTGCGGATTTCTTTTGTTGTGATCTTAAGTCCGCTTGGAATAGATTTTAACTTTAACCAAATCGGCAAAGCTATAACATCTTTAAATAAAATTTTCGTAGATTTTGTTATTCCATTAGTTCTTATAATTTCAAGTACTTTTTTTGTCTTCAACACAGCTCTTTCAAATATCTTAATTTCATTCAAAGCTCCTTGCAACCTTATAACCCTATCTCCAACTTTAATACCAAATTCATCTTCCAATTTAAGCCGTCTGATAAGATCTCTAACCTGTGATTTCGCTCGTATTTTAGCAAAAAATGTTTGAGGGGAAGTTTTCTCCAAAGTCGTAAGTAAGTCATCTGCCGCCATAAGAACTTCTTGCGAACTCCCTTTAACATTCTCCAATAATTCTTTCTCTTCAACCAGCCTTGCTTGAGCCTTGCTAGTGGCACTTTCTTTTGCCGATCTCGCTTCCTTGATTTTTCCTTTGCGCGGAACTTTCATCTTATTGGCCTCTGCTAATTCCGCCTTTGCCTTGTTATATCTAAACATTGCCTCCTCGGGAGAAATAGATTCTTCAAGCACTCCGTTTTTCACACGCATTGTTTTGTACCTTTTTTCAAGTAGCTGTCCCTGTTCCTTAAGATTCTTTTCCGCTTTCTCAATAGCTCGTGCTCTTTCATTCTTAGCTTTATTTATCATTTTATCGGTAACTCCTTTTGCTTTTTTTGGAATAATTATCGCTTTTGCTTGTTCCAATTCTTCTTGGGCGGCAACATACTTTGTCATAACATCAGATGATTGTATCGCATCCTTGGAAACGCCTTTTGCAACTTCTAAAGATCCATACTTCCTTCTTAAAAACTCCTTGCCTTTCATATGTTTAATATCCAATTTGATATAACGTCTAAGTTTGCTTTGAAGAGGTCCTAAAATCTGTCTTGTTCTCCATCCTCCGGCATAAAATTCAGATTCAAGTCTTTCCATTAATAGTTTTATTTTTGCAGGATTCGGATTTCCAAGTACATCTTGAAGCATTTTCCTTGTACTTGCATTTAATCGTCCTAATTTTCTCTTCGGTAATTTCCTTAAATACTTACCGGCATCTTCCAATTGAATAGCTTTTGCATTGGTAAGCCCTCTATCATATATAAAACTTCGAAGTCCTTTCATCCAACCTTTTCTTAATGCATATTCCGATTTGACCAAATAATCTATTCCATGCCAAGTTTTCGAAGGGAGATGCCAAGCAAAACGACCAATATTTTTTGGTATGTTCCAACTTTTTCTTGCAACTTCTTTCATAAAGCCTTTTACATAAGCAAATGCGTAAGCAGACATTCTTGCAAATCTTCCAGCTGAAACTCCAAGTTTTGCGGTCGCGGTCGCGGCCGCACCCGCACCCGCACTAGCCCCTGCTGTAAGAAATAGAACTATTAAATCGCCGGCAGTTTTACCAAAAGCAATATCCGCTCTGCCATTTGCCCAATCATCATAATGAATTACTCCCTTTAACATCTCTTTTGTAGCTTTCCAATCGGTTAGCATCATTCCAAGAGAATCAAGGACTTTATCCGGATTAAAAACCAAATTGGCTACACCGTCAACAAGACCAACCGCCGTATTGAGAATTCCGGCACCTATATTCAAATTGGAAGCAAACCATTGCCAGAACATATTCTTTCTTCCATATTGTCTAAACCCATCTTTCTTAAGCCACTTATCAAGCCCTTGATGAACTTGCCCGAGCATTCCGGTAATTGACCACTTTGAAGATGCTTCCCAATTACCTCCGTTGAAGACGTAAGCCATATATCTTGGTATGTAATTTATTCCATATTTCAACACCCCCATGGATCCCCATTTACCAATAATGATAGTATTGTAAAGAGATGACCCTATTCCGGGATCGGTAGCTTTAGCTTGTTCTAAATACTTATATTGACCATCAAGCCCTTTAACGGTCTTTGTATTTACATCGCTCATTTTATCCAGATTCTTTGAAATATTTACCTTAAATTCATCTACTGCAATGTATGCCGTCTCCATCCCTTCAAGCACTTTTTGTAATTCAATCCTATTTTTTTTAAGTTGTTCAATTCTCTTAGTAGTATGACTAAGGTTTAATTCAGCTACCTCAATTTGATTTATTATATCGGTCTCGTTTAAAGAAACATTCGCTTTTAGAATGTTCATCCCTTGATATCGTTTTTCAGCTTCGGTTAACTTGGCAGCCGTTCCTTCACGCACTTGAATAATACGATCTTGCCCCTTCATCAAAGGGACTAAAACCTTTGTTCTTAATTCAATTACTCTTGGATCTTGCTTACCGTAAACCTTTTCCAATTGGGCTATACGTTTTTTAACCGATTCCACTTTCTTTTGCATTAAAGGCTCGCTTAAACGAACTTTTTTTAATTTATTTTGTAAGCCTTGTTGCATTCTGGAAGTTCCTTGTTGCGCTGATTCAATTTCTTCTCTATGTTTTTTTGCACTAACCAGCCCGTTTGATAGTTGCTTTTTCTTTTGTTCTAAAATTTCTTTTGCTTTCTCACTTTTTTTCTTTTGATCTTCAGTCCATTCTCCGCGAGAAATCATAACTTTAAGTTTTTCCCTTAAGTCTCCTCTAAAAACTCCAAGTCCTTTTTTTAATTCAACGCTTCTGTTTGCAATATGAGTTTTTAAGAGTTTTACTCTGTTTAACCTCTCAGCATAATAAGCACGCGCTTTAGTAATAGAGGCATTAATTTTCTCTTTTTTTGTTTTATCAACTTTATATCCCAATTTCTTTTTCCCCCAACGGAAAAGACTTTTAATTTTTCTAATCCCATAATCAGCAATTCCAACGTGATGTTTCCATCCGGAGTTATATTGAGCTTGATAGCTTTTTAATTGATCAATAGCTGTCTTATATTGAGTCTGCATACTTTGGACATGAAGCCCAAAAGCCTTTTGCCCCGTTAGAATCGATGTATAAAAATATCTTATTTTATTAAAATTCAATTTACCTTTCCCGATATTAAAGGGCGTACTGACATTTTTCTCAATTTGATAAAAATCTTGCTCCTCGTATTTCTTTTTAGTTAACAATCCTTCCAAATGTGCAATTTGCGAATCTTTTTCTTTGCTTGGTTCTTTTGCTTCCTTTTGCACAACTTGTCTTTCTTGTTTTGCTTTATAAATAAGTTTACGTATACCTTCAAGGAGTTTTTCCCTTTCGCCTTGGGTTTTCCCGCTTGCAGTCTTGATAAATTCATTAACATTTCTATTTCTGTAAGATTCAAAGAAACTCTGTAATAAAGGCCTGTTTGAATATTCGGGATACTTTGTTACAAACTGACTCACTGTATTTGGATCCGTTATTTTAAGTACATTCTCAATACGATAAACTTGATAATGCAGTTCTTTTGCAAAAACATTTTCCGGCGCCTGCGAAACTCCTTTACTCACTCCCTCGACAGATGATGCTACTCCGCTTGCTAATGATGACATTTTTATTTAAGTTAATTTTATTTTAAAAAGCCCTCTTTCATACTTAAAAATAGTTTTAAGTGCATTCTTTTGATAAGAACTTAGTTCTTTTACAACTTGGGGATACTTGCTTACCAGTTCATCAATTATATTCCCGACATTTTTCTTTGCATGAACCAGTAACCCGAAAAGTTCCATAAGCTCATCTCGATTTAACATCGGCAATAATTGAGAAAATTCCTTTTTCTCTTTAAAAGAAAGTAGTAATGAGTTTTCCAGAAGTAACTCGATTACTTCTCTAAAAGCATTTATATCTTTGTTTTCCATATAACCATACTTTAAAAAAATACATCATATTATTATACATCAAAAAACACTTTCTTGCAAAGAATTGTAAGCACTTAATATTATATATGCTTTATTTAAACTTTTTCTTCAAGAATACTTATTATTTTTTCCAGCAGATATGCAGCTTCGCCACGCGTAAGTTCCTCCCCGGGTTTAAATGTTGCCACATCAAAAACGCCATTATCAAAAGCCCACCACATATATGGTTCATACCATCTCTCTCCGGGTGCCGATTCTCGAATGTTTATATGTGCACTTTTTAACGCTATTTTAAGCGCCTCGGCGCGAGTTACAGCCTGCCCGGGCTTAAATGTTCCATCCCCATATCCTTTAATTATTCCCATATCAACAGCTGTTTGAATATAAGCAAAATACCAAGCATCTTCATTAACATCCTTAAAAGGATTTATATAATCCTCGGCACGGGTTTCCTTAAACGCATACTTGGATGTATCATTTGCAAAACTGTTTAAAGCCATTTTAAGCATCTCCGCCCTATTAACTTTTGCAAAAGGTTTATATTCAAAACTATCTCCTTGTCCACTGACAATCCCAAGATACGCAAGACGAGTTATCTCATTAGAATATTTTGTTGAATGATTCACATCTTTAAAATATAAAGGATCCCCAAGTGGCTCCCCTAAAAGGTTTTTGCGAATAGATTGCCAATTGGCTTTATCTTCCTTTCCTAGACGCCAAATTGCAATACCGGCAAGGTTATATTTTTTTACCAAATCTATCTTCGCGTCTAAACTTACATGATTTTCAAACCAAACTTCATGAGGCACTTTTGGATCGCGTGTATCAAACTCGCTAACATAAAAAAGCCTGTTTGTCTTTTGTAATGGATCATACTGAAAATTAACACCGTACTTACTTAAAATCAGCTCAATTGTCGCATATGTATAAGTTGAGAAAAATTTATCAGACCAGCCGTAACCATAAAAAGGAACCCCGAGATAAATTTTCTCTTTCGGTACTTTTGTAACTGCATATTTAATAACATCTTCAACCCAATAATATGGAGCCACCGGACGAGGAATACTACCTCTCCATCCGTAATCGTATGCCATAATTCTAAACTCATCGACATATTTTTGAATTGCAACCCAATCTTGCCCGCGATCACCAAATTTTAAAAATGTAGAAAATGATTTTGGCTGAATGGCAACGGTTAGTTTCTTCCCCTTAGAATGTAATGCCAAACTTAAATCTTTTATATAAGCGGTAAAAACATCTTTGTCCTCACTATGAATACCTTCGTAATCTATATCGATTCCGTCATATCCTTTTCCCAAAACTTTATCGAGAATAATTTTAATATTTTTTTTCTTAAGATCAACATCGTTAAAAATAGGACTAACCGTATCACCCTTAAACGAGTTTGTAATTGTTGGAACAAGCAAAACTTTTTGCTTGTTTGCAAGATCTATAATTTTTTGATCTTCAGAACCCTTCTTTAAAATTAAAGTCCCATCTTCCGCCACATTATACCAAAAAGGACTAATAGTATTTATAACATCGACATTATTTTCAAAAGATTGATAAGCTTCTTTTGTATCCCAATTCGGAAGCCATGCCGAAACTTTATAAGCAAACACGCTTGGAGTTAAAATAATTAAGATTAAAATCGATGTAATTAATTGTTTCATACTAATATTTATCAGGTGGAATATTATAATAATCAAAAAGGAAAGTTACTATCTTCTTAAATACCGGAGCCGCGGTTTCAGATCCCCATTCATTTGTGCGAGGCATATCGAATTTTACCAAAACAACAAATTTCGGATCATCAATCGGCCCATACCCGGCAAATGAAGTTATTGTAGTCCCTGCTCCGGTTAATGGCTTTCCCCACTTATATGTCTGAGAAGTTCCTGTTTTTCCCGCAACATAATGTCCATCAATTTGAGCCTTATTTGCAACTCCGTTTTCAACCGAGCTAACAAGCATTTCCGTAATTGTATTCGCAGATTCCTCAGAAATGGCTTGATTAACCGCAAATGGCTCTATTTTAATTGTTCTCCCTTTCCCATCAGTCATTGAATCAACAATATAAGGTTGCATTAACAAGCCTTTATTTGCAAGAGCACAATATGCGTTTGCCATTTGCAAAGGAGTTACGGCAATACCTTGTCCAAAAGCGTGAGTTAAAAGCTCGGATTCCGCCCACTTCGTAAAATATTCAATTTTACCGGACTCTTCATTATCAAATTCAATTCCTGTTTTCTGATTAAATCCAAACTTTAACATATAGTTATAAAAAAGATTTCTACCAAGTTTTTTCGCCACAAATGACATTCCTATATTTGACGATCTCTCAAGAACATTTGTCATTGTTTGCCTGCCCAAATATTCATCGGTTGAATTGTGAATCTCAAATTCATCAACTTTAATAGGACCTGTTTCGTAGTAAACGGTATTCGGAGTAACATCTCCATCATCAATTGCAGAAGCCATCGCCACGGGTTTAAACACCGAGCCGGGTTCGTAAATGGATGAAACAGCTTTATTTTGATAAACCTCAGCCCCAAACCAATTTGCATACCTTTGATAAACCGGCTCTTTACCTTCTTCTATATCTTTAAAAACTTCATATTTATCATCCGTATCCCAATTCCTATAGAAATAAAAATGACTGTTACTATCGTTGATAGGAAGCAAACTCTTTATCTCGTCTTCGGAAAAATCAACATCCACTTTTTCAAACGCCTTACTATAATTATTAGGATCAAAAGAAGGAGAATGAGCAATGGCAATTACCTTTGACGTTTTTGGATCAAGAATAATTATTTGCCCACTATTTGCTTGATATTTTTTAACAGCAGTTTCCAGAATTTTTTCGGCCTCCATTTGGATTGTTCTATCGATTGTAAGAGTTATATTTTCACCGTTAACAGCAGGTTGTATCACACTATCCCCAACTGTAATTTGTCTTCCAATGCTGTCTCTTTGCGCCTTGAAAACCCCATTTTTACCTTTTAGTTGTTTATCAAAAGTTTCTTCTATTCCATATTGCCCCTTCCCTTCTTTATCCACAAATCCAAGAAGGTTTGCGGCTAATTTTTTTTCCGGATAATATCTATAATATTCTTCTTTAAAGCCTATTCCGGCATAATTTTCAGATCCCGGATGCTCTTTTGCATCTTTTTTCATAACAGCTCTTATTTTTGCCGATTTTTCCGGATCAACCTTTTTTGCAATAATTTCATATCTGTTTTCTCCGATTAATATTTGCTCAAGCCGTGGTGGAGGGATTTGCAAATCATCACTAAGTGTTTTTGCCATATGCCTTTTATCGTAAATTTTTCCCGGATAAGCATAAACATTACTTTGCTTAACTTCTATCCCATCTAACTTTTTACTTGATATATCATCTAAAATTTCCTGTGGCAGATTATCGGAAAGCAGAATTTTTTCTCTTGTTTCCAGGCTGACTTTATTTAGAATCTCGTGATAAAAAGCATCTTTAAGCTCCTCATCGGTTAAAGGTTTAACTCTATCGTAAGCATCCATATTTCCTGTACGCTTAAATTCTCTTTTTTCTTTAATAATTCTGTTGTCATCCTTTCTTCGTTCCGTATCTAAATCAAATAAAATATCCGACAATGTTGTAGCTACGGCAGTTTTATTTTTAATAAGTTTGGGATCCACAAAAACCAGGTCAAGAGTTGTATTGGAGGCAACTGTAAACGTATCGCCGTTTGTATAATCTTGGACAAGAATATCCCCACGCTTCGCCGGGAGTTCCGTATAACCTTGATGTTCTTTGGTGGCCGCCTTTTGATAGTAGCCATATCGAACGACTTGAAGATAAAAAAGACGAGATACAATAACAAAAGCAACAAAAATGCTAACGATAATAAGAACCGTAATTGTATTAAACCCCATTTTCTGTGGTGACCTTCTTGGCATAAACGATTTAATATGTTAGACTTTTGAAAGGTTTTGAATACGCTTTAATTGCCTTCCTTATGCATAAAAAACACACATTAGACTCTGGGCTTCGTATTATAACAGAAAAGCTTGAAAGTACGAAAGCGGTTACCGTTTTAGTACTGGCAGGTGCCGGGAGCAGATATGAAACAAAAGATATAAACGGAATTTCGCATTTTCTTGAACACATGTTTTTTAAAGGAGCAAAAAAGTATAAAAATACAAAGGAAGTTTCGGAAACAATCGATTCTATCGGCGGAGAATTTAATGCATTCACTGGCAAAGAATATGCCGGATATTATGTAAAAGTTGCTAGCGATCATCTTGAAACGGCAATGGATGTTCTTGCCGATATGCTTGTACATGCGCGTTTTGATCCGAAAGAAATAGATAAAGAACGTGGCGTAATTTTAGAAGAATATCATATGTATCAAGATACTCCGATGTATCAAATCGGATGGGATTTTGAGAGACTTATGTTCGGAGATCAACCGCTGGGCTGGGATCAAATTGGCTTACCGGCATTTATTAAATCGGTTAAACAAAAACAATTTAGAGATTATAAAAAGAAACTTTATACGCCTGATAATATTGTCCTAACAATTTCCGGCGATATTGACCACAAGGAAGGAAAAGAGCTTGCCGAAAAATATTTTACATTTAATAAAGGGAAAAAGGCTTATGATTTTAAAAGTTTGGAACCTCTTAAAAAAGAGGAAAGAGTGTACTTGCACGAAAAGAAAACAGAACAAGCACATGTAATTGTAGGAGCAAAGTCACATCCGGAAACACATACCGACCATTGGACGGAAAAACTTCTTGGAATTGTACTTGGCGGAAACATGAGTTCAAGAATGTTTCTTTCGGTTCGTGAGGCAAAAGGACTTTGTTATTATATCAGCACACATTCAGATAACTTTATTGATGCCGGAATTTTCTCAACCGGAGCCGGCGTGCAACTTGGAAGAATCGACGAAGCTATAACCGGGATTTTAGAGGAATACGAAAAAATAAGACTAAAGAAAATTCCGGAGGAAGAGCTTCAAAAAGCAAAAAACTTTATGAAAGGGAAGATGATTTTAAGTCTTGAAGACTCTGAACAATATGCCCACTTACTCGGTAAATACGAACTTCTTCATAACAAAACATTAAGTCCGCAAGCTATAATGAAAGAAATCGATAAAGTTACAACTGAAGATATCCATAGAGTCGCAAAGGATTTATTAAAACCGGAAAATATGAAAGTGGGAGTAATAGGACCTTACGACAACAAAGAACGCTTTAAAAAACTACTTGGCTAAAAATGTATTTCCCCGATACAGCCTTCGATAACAGAAATTGGTTACTAAGTAACCGCAACTTTTTTAATACTCGATGTTATTGTAAGTGACACACTTACACACATTTAAACTTAATTTACTATATATGGAAGACCTATCCCCAAAGGTCCAACAGGAAATACTCAAGGAATTCAAACACAACAAAGATGTATTTGAAAAAGTATACAACTTCTACTATGAACGCATCCTTAAGTACTTACTAAAAAGGACAATTTCCGCGGAAAGCGCATACGATCTTACCGCAGAAACATTTATGAAAGCTTTTGACAATTTTCATAAATTCAAATGGACCGGCGTATCTATTAAAGTTTGGCTTTACAGAATAGCCATCAATCAACTTAAAAATTACAGACGAAAGCCAAAAAGCACGGTCCTTACCCAAGAAATGGAAGGGCTGGAACAAATGAGAACCGAAGTAAAAGAAGAATTGGAAGAAATCGATAAAACACTTTTCGGCGATAAAAAACTAACAAAACTCAGTGACGCAATCGCAACTCTTAATCCAAAGTACCAGAATGTAATCGGACTGCATTATTTCGAGAAAATGTCGCATGAAGAAATAGCAAAAATTATAAACAGATCGACCAGCGCGGTTAAATCGATGATACATCGCGCACTTGAAAATTTACGTCAATTATTACCAGCTAACACCATATAATAATGAAAAACATATTCAAAATCGACAAACAACCCGTCGATAAAAGCAAACAATATCTCTGGAGATACATCCAGAAAAAGAGAAAACTTGGAAAATTTGCAAAGAATAACAAAGAAAAATCGCATCCAAGTTTCTTTGCATGGCTTTTTGCCCCAAAAAAAATAGCATGGGCAAGTGCCGTAGCCGTATTAACAATTATCGCAGTCCTCGTTGGACCAAATCTTCAAAACCTCTTAAAAAGCGGGGTCGGAATGCATCAAAATATAGCGCATGCAAATTTCGAAATGACACCGTCAAACCAAGACAGCACGGGAATTGATACAAACACAACATTTACACTCACCTCAACAAAAGATTTGGAAGCTAAAACTATAGAAGCAAATCTAAAATCAACTCCGGACATTGACTTTAATGTTACAAAAACGGAAAAAGGAAAATATGAAGTAAAATCCGCAAAACCTCTGGATCCAAATACAGTCTATACTTTTAGCATAATAAGCAATAACCAAAACGGACCTGAAGAATTTAGTTGGGCATATCAGGTAAAAGACAATTTTAAAATAACAGGGACTCTTCCGAGAGATAAAACAGCCGGAGTACCTATAACTTCCGGAATCGAAATTAATTTTTCTCATGAGCAATTCAACCTTGAACAGGCAAAGAGTTACATAACTATTTCGCCTGCAATAAAAGGAGATTTTGAGAAACATCAAAGAACTCTTGTCTTTGTTCCTCTTGAGAATTTAAAACTCGGAACAATCTACACCGTAACTGTTAAAGAAGGACTCCCATTGGAAGGATCCGATAAAACACTGTTAGAAGGGGAAACCTTTCAATTCGAAACCGTTAATGCAAAGGAATCTTATTCCATCTTCCATTTCAATGAAAATTTTTATGAAGTTGGAACCCAAAAACCGATTGCATTAAAAGGATATGTAACAAACTACAGCAACGACACTAAAACCGAGGAAATAACGGCAACAACAGACATATATAAATTCGCAGATCAAAAAGCATATTTATCTGTTGAGAACGAAAAACGTGAAATTCCAACTTGGGCAAGTGCAACTCGTTCAAATTATAAAATCGACACTTCAAAATTAAAGAACATTACACAAGTTGAAGGACAAATAGGACAAATCAATTGGCAACATTATATTTATCTTCCGGATCTGGATCTTAAAAATGGATACTATCTTATTCAGGTAAATATGAATAACCGCATAACGCAAGCCTTACTCCAAATTACAGATCTCTCGGCCTATATAACAGTCACAAGAAAAGATTCTCTTGTATGGGTAAACGATATAAAAACAGGCAAACCCATAGCAAATGCGAATGTTAAAATTGTTGAAACTGGTGAAACCGCAAAAACCGACAAACAAGGTATTGCAAAATTCACTCTTACCCCAAAAGAATCCGGATATTATAACATCACTATTAATTCTCCTGATGGCAAATCACTTACCACCGAACTTTCCGTTAGTGGTGCGGAAGCCACAATTGATAATTATTGGGCGTTAATTAATACCGACAGACCAATTTATCTCCCTACGGATAAAATTCAATTCTGGGGATTGATAAAACCAAGAACAAGCGATGCAACTCCGGCAAAAGATTTAACTCTTAAACTAACACGATCTTGGAACGAAACATTTGTTGAAAATGTCGATTTTAAAATAGAATCTAACAATACCTTTTCGGGAAGTGTTAATTTAACCGATATGCCTGCCGGATATTACTACCTGTCTCTTTACGACGGCGACACTTATTTAATGCAACAATCTATACAAGTTCAAACCTATAAAAAACCAACTTACAACATTAAAATCTCGGCCGATAAAAACGCATATTACGCTGGAGAAAACATTCATTACAACATAAAAACCGAATTTTTCGACGGAACCCCAATGCCAAATTTAAAACTTAGTTATTACGATAACGATGTTCTTACCAACGGAGAAAAAACAGTAACAACAGACAAGAAAGGGGAAGCTTCAGTTGATCAAAAAGCAACACTTATTCATTCTTGTGAAGACAGTTCAAGTTACTGCTACGACACAACTTCAAATTCTTTATTATTACGCCCATTGGTAGGAGAAGACAGCCAAATTTTCGGAGAAGATAATGTGCGTGTATTTAGATCTCATCTTAATATTATTTCACAAACGGAAACCGATACCGATTCAGCAACTTTAAACATCTCCGTTAATCAAATTGACCTGGACAAATTAAACAACGAAACCGGAACTTCTTACAATGACTATCTTGGCAAACCGGCAAACGGAAGAAGCGTTAAAGGAGTTGTTACGGAAAGATTCTGGGAAAAAATCGAAAACGGACAATATTACGATTTCATAAAGAAAAAAGTTGTCAAAAGATATCGATATAAAATGCGGGAAAAACCATTTAAAGATTTTACGATTGAAACAGACTCCAATGGACATGCAAAATATACATTTAAAATGAATCCGAATAAGTACTACATGATTAAATTATCCACTTCCGACGATAATGGGAAAAAAGCTCATTATACTGCATACGCCTACAATTCCAGCGATAGAGAAACGGATTACTACAGAACCGAAATTATGAATAACAATTCAAACGGACTAAACCGATTTAATATCAACGATACGGTTGAAGTAGCTATAACAAACGGAGATGCCCCTCTTGCCGACCTAAAAGGAGGAAAAGTCCTATTCCTTCAATACAGTAACGGTCTACTTGATTATTCTATCGAAAATAACGCTTATTATTCCTTCGTTTTTGGAGAAAAACATGTTCCGGGAGTAAGTGTAAGTAGCGTTTGGTTTAACGGAGACAATTACATCGTCGGATGGGAAGATTATGCCGGCTTGGACACATCTTCAAAAGAACTTAAAGTAAATATAAATACCGATAAAGATTCATATGAACCGGGAGAAAAAGTAAAACTTTCAATGGAAGTTGTTAATAAAGATGACAAACCGGTACAAGCCGAAGTTAATTTAAATCTCGTAGACGAAGCTTATTATAAAGCGGTTTACGATGATGTTATTAATCCTATGTCAAGAATTTACACACCACCGCAAGACGGCGTACTAAGTACTTACAATTCTCACGATAATCCGGAAATTCAAACCGCCGGAGATATGGGTGGATGCTTTGCGCAAGGGACTCAAATTCTAATGGCTGACGGAACTTATAAGGCGATTGAAGATATACGAAAAGGAGACATCATCAGAACAAGAAAATCACCATTCTCCAATATTATGGTATCTGCAAATGTAATAAATACCGTTAAACATCTATCAGCCGAGCACATGATAATTAATGAAGAATTAAAAGTAACCAAAGATCATGTTCTTTTAATAAACGGCAAATGGAACTTGGCTGAGAATATCAAAATAGGAGACACTCTTCTTGGAAAAGATGGTGAAGATATTCCGGTAACATCTATAAAAACTATAGCTCAAACTGTTTATGTATATAACTTTGAAGTCGAGAAATATCATACTTATATTGCCGACAATATATATGTTCATAACGATAAAGGAGGAGACGGAGTAAGAAACGACTTTGAAGATACGGCTATATTCAAATCGGTAACCACAGATGGGAACGGAAAAGCAAATGTTGAATTTCAAGTACCGGATAACATCACCACATGGCGAGTTATGGCAACAGCGGTTAATACCGACAAAATTCAAGTGGGAGTAGGTTCCGGAGCTGTTAAAGTAACCCTACCTCTATTCGGAGACCTTGTTATGAATAAAGAGTATTCCGTAAAAGATTCACCGAAAATCGGAGTACGAGCATTTGGGGAAAGTTTATCAACCGATGACAAAGTTTCATTTAAGTTAAAAGCGGAAAGCCTTGGACTTAAGACTCCGCGTGAAATTGATGGAAAAGCGTATATCGCAAATTATCAACCTATTCCAAAGTTAACAAAAGGTGTACATACAATTCAATTGGACACTTCGGCAAACGGGAAAAAAGACACGCTATCGGAAGACATTTTGGTAAGAGACTCACGCTTAAATAAAAGTATAGTAAAAACAATTGCAGATGTTAAAAGCGGAGACGACATCACTCTTCCGAATAGTGGATATGCCACTGTTTATTTAATGGATTCAGGAGTAAGTAGCTACTATGGATCACTGCTTAATTTGTATTATTCACATGGCGAACGATTCGAAAAACGGCTTGGTGAGAAAGGTGCTATAAAACTTCTTAATCAATATTTCAATCAAGATTTCACTCCTCATTACGATACGGATTTGACTGAATATAAACAAACTGACGGAGGATTAGCCATTCTTCCTTATGCGGACAGCAATCTTGAACTTTCAGCTCTTACTGTAGCCTTTAACGACAATTACGGAAATCAAGATCTTAAGAGTTATTTTGAAACATACTACATGGACAAAGACAGCAATCTTGAAGAAATAACTCTATCGCTTCTTGGTCTTGCGAGTATGCATGAACCTGTTTTAACAAGCCTTCAATCAATTCAAGACGAAGAGAAACTTTCAACGCTCGACAAGTTATATATAGGACTTGCATTTGAAACACTTGGAAGCAAGGACGATGCCACTAAAATGTACAACAAAGCAATTAAGGAGATCGATAAAACACAAGTGCACGAGAATGAACTTGCAACTATACTCGCAGCTTCACTTCAATATAAAGACCAAGCCTCCGAGCACTGGAAAAATGTTGTTACTTATGCAGACTCAGACGAGCTTTCTAATCTTTACTTGCTTATATATGTTAAAGAAGGGCTCGCACATGCAGACAGCAGGAATGTAAGCTTTAATGTTAAAGCGGGTAACTTAGATGAGAACAAAACTCTTGGAGGATGCAAGGTGTTTAGTGCGCTGGTTAACGGAACAAAAGGAATTCAAATCGATAATATTAAAGGTGATTTGTCGGCTGTTGTATTTTACGAAAAGGCGGTTGCCCCATCTGAATTCAAGCAAGATAAACGCTTGGGGATTACAAGAAAATACGAGATTGTTGGAGATAAAGCGCGAACGGAAATGCATGTGGATGATATAGTAAGAGTAACTTTGAATTTTTCTATTGATGATTCTTTGCCGGATGATAAGAGCTACCATATTGTTGACATTGTTCCAAGCGGTTTGCAGGTACTGGAAAAACCAATTGGGTTCTCTGAATACGGAGATAATAGATATATCGGGCATGCCAATGAAATTTATAATCAAGAAATTCATTTTAGATATTATAAAAATCCTAACTCAACCGGTTTAACAAGAACATATTACGCAAAAGTTATTACACCGGGAAAATTCTACGCAGACCCTGCAAAAATTGAGATGTTTGACGACCCGGAAATCGCCAACATAAGTGCTCCGAATACTGTAAGCATAAGTGAGATTATTGAGTAAGCGTGGGGCAAAAAAGCTGCACTATATAGTGCAGCTTTTTTGACTCTGAAATAAACCTCCAATTAAACTTGTAGTATAATACGGGCATACTCCCTTAGATTTTTTGTATACAAATGAAACTATCTGACGAACAATTAGTTAAAGAAAGTCTTAAAGACAAAAACAAATTTGCAATCTTGGTAGAACGATATGAGCAAAAACTTCTTCGTTATATAAAAAGAATAACCGGTCATTATAATAACCAAGCGGAAGATATTCTTCAAGAAACGTTCATTAAAATATACCGAAATCTAAACAAGTTCGACCAATCGCTAAAATTTTCCAGTTGGGCGTATAGAATCACTCACAATGAATCAATCAACCATATAAGAAAGGAAAAAGAGACAATCCCGATTGAGACCGATGACACGGAAACCGAAAATCTCATTAACATTTTGGGAAGCGAGACAGATATTCAAGAAGAAACTGCAACAAAAGAACTCGCTACTCAAATTCGAAAAGCAATTAAAAAACTTCCGAAAAAATATCAAGATGTACTAATTCTTTACTATTTGGAAGATAAAGACTATCAGGAAATCAGCGATATCTTAAAAAAACCAAAAGCAACAATAGGAACCTTGCTATCAAGAGCTAAATTAAAATTAAAAAAATTCGCAATTATAACTAACAATTCGCATGAGCGACATAAGTAAAAACATCCTTAAGGAAATCGACGAAAAGCATATCAAGCCAATCCCAAAGTGGCAATTTATTCTCTTGAATATCGGACTTTTTGTGATGTTTGGTTTTGCAATTTTGTTTGGAAGCCTTGCAACAGGACTAATACTTTTTCACATATTTTCAACCGACTGGGAAATAGTCCCACGAATCGGAGGCGGACTCCACAGCTTTATTTATGTCCTGCCTTATATGTGGATAATCGTAACCGGCTTAATGATATTCCTAGCAACTTTGGTCTACAAACACACATTTAAAGGATACCGATTAAAACCATCCATCATTGTATTAATAAGCATTATCGCTTCACTTCTTGTAGGAAGCGTCCTATTCGCAACAAAATCAGCTGAAGGAATGGAAAAAATTCTGCGCGAAAATGTTGCTCCTTACGCCCAATACAGAGAATCGCGAGAAAGAATCTGGCAAACTCCGGAACATGGAATTCTACCCGGAAGAATTATCGATATAAAGAAAACCTCTTTTATGTTACTTGATGATTTTTCCGGCAAAAGATGGCAAGTGGATATAACAGATGCAAAAATGCCCAGATTCATAAAAAAACCACAAGTGGGAGATCTTGTAATTGTTACCGGAGAAAGAACCGGACAAAACTCTTTTGAAGCCGATGGAATCCGTCCCGCAACCAAAATGATAAGAGGATTTCATATCAAAATAGAAAAATTGAAATAAATTTCCAAGCACGGTTGTAGTACTAAGTGAAAGCGCTCGAGGCTTCACTCTTTTACACCTTTTATTCTTTAACCAACAGTGTAAATGAAAAAATCACACATACTTACCACACTTGCAGTGGTAGCAGCACTTGCAGTCGTTAATGTAGCAGCGGCCGCATCACACGAAGTAGCTCCTCAAAGAGCCGGTGGCAATGGACAATTGCAAGAAGTCCGCCAAGCAATTGAAGACAACGATTATGAAGCTTGGAAAACCTTAACACAAACCCATCCAAATGCGGCAAAAAAGCTTGAAAATATTAATGCCGACAACTTTCATCTCTTAAACGAAATGTATCAAGCGAAACAAGCCGGAGATATGGATAAAGTAAAAGAAATTGCTAACCAGCTGGGAATAAAATTAGGTCCGATAGCAAGAAATATAAAAGGAAGAATGCACAAGCGTCAAATGAGACAAGAAGTCCGTGATGCCATTAAAAACAGAGACTATAATGCTTGGTACAAAGCAATGATGCCACCAATCTTACAGGATATTAATGAAGGAAATTTCAACACCTTTGTTGATATGCACGAAGCAATGCAAGCAGGAGACACAGATAAAGCCGAACAATTAAGACAAGAACTCGGCCTCCCTAAAAGACCGGCGCAAGGTGCCGGAGCTCATACTAAAAGACAATGCAATCATGCCGGAGCTCGTAGAGGCCAAAAATAACAATTCGAAAAGTAGTATATATATTGAGGGACAATAAGCGACTATCAATTCTGATAGTCGCTTTTGTTATTAAGAGAAACAGGTTAATGATTTTGACAAACCTTAACGGGTTTTTCTACCTTCCTCTACCGAGACCTCTTCCTCTACCAGCTCCTCTACCTGTTCCTCGGCCTAGCCCTCTTCCGGGAGCACCTGCATTATTTCCGGAATTTGAACCTTTACAGTTCCCCATTCCGCGACCTGTTTGTGGACCTTTTCCTTGAGGTCCTGTTCCATCTCTGTTTGGCATAATATTGTTGGTTAAATTATAACTTTGTAAATTAATTACCTTTCCGTTTATAAGTGCATCCGCAACTTTTTTGCGTGCCCTGTTTGCCATTCGGCAAAACGTTGGTTTTGATATGTCCATATTTTTTGCCGCTTCGTCCATAGTCAGACCTTCAAAATCTACATATTTTAGAGCTTCAATTTCATCAAAAGTAAGAATTATTTCTTCAAGCGATGAAAGAGCAACTCCTCTTGGCTTAAAGTAATGCTCTTCATATGAGCCTCTTACCATTCTTCTTTTTCTTGGCCGTGGCACAAACAAATCAAGTTATGAAACATATTCCATAACTCATATTACTACGATTAATAAAAAAGTCAATAAAAACTTTATAAACTTTATGCAAGTACGCAGACATTAATAGCAATATAACTTACTGGAGCCGTCGATGGGGATTGAACCCATGACCCCACCCTTACCATGTATCTTATGTATGTATTGAAGGGCGTTTTTCGCTACAGTATGCCGTAAAGTTAGTGAGCGAATTGGTTGTGTTGAGAAGTGCTAGAGGAGCACACCCAGTGCATTGATTATAGCATTTATGATGAAAGGCTCAAGGTGTATGATTTAGCTGTAAAATAACAAAAAAAATATGTCAGCATTTGATTACTTAATTTCGTTCGCTATCGGAGGTTTTATACTCTATATATATTCTTTTATAGTACGTTTCGCTTTCGGTTCTCAGGATTGGAAAGACGAGCCGATTAAGTCGTTCTTCTCTTTCTTACTTATGTGTTTCTTAACAAGTGGTATACTTTATTA
>JAGGUZ010000024.1 GCA_021158225.1 bacterium
ATGACTTAATTTAATGTTCACATTGAATTAATCGAAAACCCCTCGCCCTAAAGGCGGGGGGTTTTTTTTATACTCTCTTTATTTTTATGCCTTCGTATTGTAAGCTGTAAGAAGCTGATTTGTTAACAATACTCAAATGAAGAAAATAACTTTGGCAATAATTACCACATTGCTGTTTGTATCAAGCGTAAATGCTTTTACGGTTAATAATTCCCTTTCCGATCAAATTAATGCTTTTGATGGAACTGCTATTAGAGGAGAACAACTGGAGCTTGATCAGAGTGGGCTCATAGCTCAAAAGCTTTTTATCAATCCACATTTTCCAACATGGAGAGATATGTATTTAAGTACATCGGACGGTATTTATATAAATCGTCAGTATAACGCTTCTTGGAGCAAACATGATTCACTAAGCGAACTTTTTCCAAAAGGGTTAACAGAAATAAAATTTGATGGTAAATACTCCACCAACTTAATGATGCTTGCTTACGATAAAAGTAAAATTTATATGTCGTATAACAATGGAGATTCCTGGACAGATGTAACTCCGGAAATCAATGAAGATATTCTTTTTGCCGATTTTGGTCCGAATTATAGTCAAAATAATCAACTCTATTTTATTACTGAAAGTGGTCTTTATAGAAAAAGTATGGCGTCCGGTAGTGTTACACGACTTATAGAAAGCACATCTCCCAGTTCCGTTAAAAACTTTCGTTATGTAAGAACCAATCCTAGTGATTCTGTGTTTTATGTAGTAAATGGAGATACGCTTTTAAAAACGGAGAATTTTGGAAGTAGTTGGCTTGAAAAAAAGTTTGACTCTCCAATAAAAGATTTTGAAATAAAGCAAAAAACTTTAACAAGCGGGCATTTAATGGTTCTAACCGATGATAACAAGATTCATTATTCAACTACCGGGCTGAGCTTTTTTGATTTTGATCTTCCGCCTGAAATAAGCCAAATTTATTCGGTTGATTATATTATTTTAACCGATCTTGGATTTTATATAACTTATACTGATGGAACCTCGTGGTCTCATCTTGATTATGATTCTTCTTATGTTTCAGCCATTTCCGATTATGATTTTGTGCTTGATGGAAGTCAGAAAAGTTTTTATGTTACAAATGGCGGAACTTTATATCGTGATTATGATTTAACGGATGAGTTTAAAAATTATATGAGTGGAGTTGATACGACTACTTCTTATATTACCGAAGGGACTGCTACTTCCAAGAATTTGTTAACGGAGCAGTTTGCTGATAATTACTCTATTGTTGAGGCTACTTTAAGTGCCGATGGCGATTTAAATAGTGGAACAATGGATTTTTATATGACTGCCGATGGGGAAAATTATGAATCTGTGGAACTTGGTGTTAAACACACTTTCTTGAATCCCGGACATGATTTGCGATGGAAAGTTGAGATGTCCGGTGCGGATTCTTCTGTTACACCTGTTTTGCGTGAAGTTACGGTTGATTATGGCATGGAAGAAGGATGTGCGGGTTTTTCTGATGTTGCCGTTGACGATCCACATTGTCCGGCAATTAAATATGTAAAGGCTCAAGGGATTTTTGAGGGATATCCGGATGGAACATTTGGTATTGATACGGAAATAAATCGTGCGGAAACCGTTAAGGTTATTACTGAAGGATTCAATTATAAAATATCTTCAGATAATAATGGCGATCTTGGCTTTAGCGATGTTGAAATTGGATTGTGGTATATGCCTTATTTAAACACGGCAAAGACTGCCGGCATTATAGAAGGTTATCCCGACGGCACTTTTAGGCCGGGCGATACTGTGAATTATGTGGAGATGATGAAAATCTTCCTCGAAACAGCCGGTGCTGAGCTTGCAGATTCTGCTGAAGGTAGCGCTTGGTATCAGACATATGTGGATTATGCTACGGAGAATGGTTTGGTGGTTTACGAAGACTTTGGTGCAGGGATGAAGCGCGCAGATGTTGCCGAGCTATTCTACGAGTACCCGGGTACTACTTAGTCCCCTCCTGCCATGACTCCAAGTACTCAACTTGCTCCGGCGTGAGCTTATCAATTTCAACTCCCATTGTATCAAGTTGCAGTCTCGCGATCGAGTCATCTATTTCCTCCGGAAGCATATGCACTTGCGCGTCCAACTTCCCGCGATTCTTCACCAAATATTCACACGCAAGCGCTTGCCCGCAGAAGCTCATAGACATTACTTCACTCGGATGCCCCTCAGCCGCACTTAAATTTACTAACCTTCCGTCGGCAAGTATATAAATGCTACGACCATTATTAAGCGTATAACGTTTCATAAACGGCCTTATAAGCGTTTGATCGGTGCTGGCCGACTTAATTCCCTTTACATCGATTTCAATGTCAAAATGACCCGAATTTGCCAAAATCGCGCCATCTTTCATAACACGCACATGTTCTTCTCGTATAACATGCTTGTCTCCTGTAACGGTAACAAAAATATCGCCTACTTTTGCCGCATTTTCCATTTTCATAACTCTAAAGCCGTCCATTTTAGCCTGCAACGCTGAAAATGCATCAACTTCTGTAACAATCACATTGGCGCCGAGCCCTTTTGCTCTCATTGCAACTCCTTTTCCGCAACTGCCGTATCCGGCTACAACAACCGTTTTTCCGCTAAATAAAATATTGGTTGCGCGTATAATCCCGTCAATCGTAGATTGTCCGGTTCCGTAATAATTATCCATCAAATGCTTTGTTTTGTTGTCGTTTACGGCAATAATCGGTACGCGCAAAGCTCCATCTTTTTCCATTGCGTTTAGACGAACTATCCCGGTAGTTGTTTCTTCGCATCCTCCAACCATATCTTCTAAAAGGTCGGTTCTTTTTGTGTGAATTTCCGTAATCAAATCGCATCCGTCATCGATTGTTATGTGCGGTTTGATATCCAAAACATTATTCAAAAATTTATAATATTCTTCTGAGCTTTCTCCTTTATATCCGTATGTTTTAATTCCATTGGCTCTCATCGCCTCAGCAACATCGTCCTGTGTAGAAAGCGGATTGCAACCTGTAATTGCAACCTCGGCTCCTCCGGCAATTAAAGTCTCAACCAAATTTGCCGTCTCTTTTGTAACATGAAGAGCCATTCCTATACGCAATCCTTTAAGTGGCTTTTCTTTTTCAAATCGTTCTTTAATTTTCATTAAAGCTCCCATATGTTCACATGCAAGCTCGATGTTTTTTTTGCCTTGCTCGATAAGGCTTTCTTTGTCATCCATGTTTGTATTATTTAAAGTATATTTATCGCACATACAACATTCTCCGCACATTCCGCACATACAACACCCCTCGCACATTCCGCACATACTCTATTTAAATGCTTCTTTGCGTAAAACATCTGCTTTATCTGTTTTTTCCCAGGTAAAATCGTCATCTTCTCGTCCAAAATGTCCGTATGCGGCTGTTTTACTGTAAATTGGTCTTAATAAATTTAAACTGCTGATAATTCCAGCCGGAGTTAAATCAAAATTTAGCCAAACAAGTTCTTCGATTTTTGCTACATCAATTTTTTCCGTTCCGAAACAATTAATTTTTAGCGATAAAGGATGAGTAACTCCGATGGCATAAGAAAGCTGAATTTCACACTTGTCGGCTAAACCGGCAGCTACAATATTTTTAGCGACATACCTTGCCATATATGTTGCACTTCTATCAACTTTTGTAGGGTCTTTGCCGGAAAAACATCCTCCTCCGTGTGGTGCATATCCG
This sequence comes from bacterium, assembly GCA_021158225.1. Classification (GTDB taxonomy): domain Bacteria; phylum Patescibacteriota; class Gracilibacteria; order UBA1369; family PNNO01; genus PNNO01. The sequence goes on from JAGGUZ010000024.1 coordinate 3,733, forward strand.
CCATATGTGTCGACGATTATTTTTCTGCCGGTAAGCCCACTGTCTCCCATCGGTCCGCCAATAACAAAAATTCCTGTAGGATTAATGTAATATTTTGTATTTTTATCCACCAAATCTTCACATATTGGATTAATGACATATTTTTTAATATCTTCTTTAATTTGTTTTTGATCGATATCGGGATTATGCTGAGTAGATACAACTATTTGGTCGATTCTTTTCGGCTTGTCGTCTTCATATTCAATTGTTACTTGCGTTTTTCCGTCAGGTCTTAAGTACGCAAGTGTTTTGTCTTTACGAACTTTTTCAAGTTGCATCGCCAACTTATGAGCAAGAGAAATAGGGAGTGGCATCAATTCTTTTGTTTCATTACAGGCAAATCCAAACATTATTCCTTGATCACCCGCACCAAGATCTTTATCGATAATATGTTTTTTATTAACTCCGACGGCGATGTTCGGACTCTGTTCATGAATTGAAGTTAAAACGCTACAAGTCTCATAATCAAACCCATATTTGGCTCTTGTGTATCCAATATCTTTAACAACACTGCGCGCGATTGATTGAATATCTACATAACAATCCGTTGAAATTTCACCGGCGATAAAAATTAATCCGGTTGTTACAAGTGTTTCACATGCAACACGCCCATACGGATCTTGTTCCAAAATAGCGTCCAGAACTGCATCAGAAATCTGATCGGCAAGTTTGTCCGGATGACCGCTTGTAACGGATTCTGAAGTAAAAAAATATTTACTCATTATTTTTTGTTAAGCACGCAGAATACTAGCAAACTGCTGAAACAAAATCCAGTTTATGTTAAACTGGACTTATGGAAAGTACACATCCTGAAATATCTATTATTATTGTTGGATATAAATCCAAAAAATACCTTGATGCATGTCTTAAATCAATCGAGCATCAAACTTTTTATTCTCCTGAAAAAGTGGAAGTTATTTTTATTAACAATGGATCTTTTGATGGAAGTATAAGGCTTATTCAACGAAATTACAGGTGGGTTAGTACATTAAGAAATATGAAAAATGTCGGTGTTGCGGTCGCACTTAATCAAGGAATTAAATATTGTTCCGGTAAGTATGTTCTTGTGATGAGTACCGATGTAATTTTAGAAAAAGATTATCTGGAAAAAGCTTACAAAAAAATGGAATATAATAAGCGGATTGCCGCGATTATGGGTAAAATTTACAAATATAATTTTAATCAATCTGGCAAGACTCCTTATCTTGATTCTGTTGGTATTTTTTCTGTTGTGGATAGGGAAATATTGAGCGCGAGAGGAGTAAGAGACGAAGGTCAGTTTGAAGATTCGGAGCAGATTTTCAGTGTGAGAAATATTTGTGCGATGTATAGAAAAGACGCTCTTGAAGATGTAAAAATTGATGATGAATATTTTGATGAGAATTTCTTTTTATATCTTGAAGATGTTGATTTGTGTTGGAGATTAAATCTGTTCGGATGGAAAGTTTATTTTTTGCCCGAATTAATTTCTTATCATTTAGTTGATTCAGGTAAGAAAGCAGCATTAAGCGAGTCTCAAAAAAAAGAGCGTCTTGCGTTTATAAAAAACGAAAGGTTAATGATAATTAAGAACGAGTTTTTTCTTACGATAATGCATGATTTTTGGCTTATTACAAAAAAAAGATTTTGTAAAAAAACCTTTTTTATTGAAGGGGGTGTCTCACATTATTTAAGATATTTAAGCCAAATCCCGAAGGCGATTAAGAAGCGTGGAAAAATTAAGAAAAGGAAAAGAGTTTCAAGGCTTGAAATGCGAAAGTGGTTTATTCGCAGTAATAATAGTAGGTACCTTTATTATAAATCAAAAAGTTTATATATTTATGCGAAGTTTCCTCCGACTTATTAATCAAAAAAGGCTTGCTGTTTTGGCACTTGCGTTCTCGGATCTTATCTTTTTCGTATTCGCATTTTTCTGTGCGTATTTTATTAGGAATGCTGTTGCAGGTGGTATCCAGCCGATTGAGGTTTATATAATGGCAATGCCGGTTTCATTTTTAATACTTGTAATTGTTTTTTATTTTTTTGGTTTATACGAACAAAAAATTCGTATAAACGGAATGAGTGAAATTTATACTGTTACCAAAGCTATATTAATGTCTGCTGTTCTTCTTATGGCGGGATCTTTTTTATATAAATATGATTATTCGCGGGGTTTTATCACTATTTTTATTTTTTCAGCTATTTTTTTTCTGAACATTGGAAGAGTGTGTGTTCGCATATTACGAAAATGGCTTATCAAACATGGGAAAGGGGTAACCAATATTTTGATTATTGGTGCCGGTAAGCCTGGAAGAAAACTTGCCGAGCAATTGGGAAAATATAAAGATTTCGGATATAAAATAATCGGTTTTATTGATGACAATGTTAATAAACAGAAAGCTGGTGTCCAGATTCTAGGGCGTTTAGACGATCTTATTTTGCATATAAAACTTCATAACATAGATGTTGTTTATGTGGCTGATTCAACAATTCCATATGAAAGAACGCTTGAGTTAATGGTTGATTGTGAACAATTAAAAGTTAAATTCAAACTTGTTTCGAGTTTATACGAAATTCTTGCCGGTAAAATTGATATAAATCAGATTGAAGGAATTCCAACTATTGATGTAAGTCCTAAAAAGGCGTTCGGATGGTATAAATTTGTTAAACGATTAATCGACATTGGTTTTTCGATTATTGGGCTTGTTATTTTGCTTCCGATTTGGCTGATTATAGTTGTGGTGATAAGACTTGATTCTCCCGGAAAGGCTTTGTTTAAGCAAAAAAGGGTTGGGAAAAACGGAAAAATTTTTAACATGTATAAATTTCGTACAATGGGAAAAAGTGTCAGTTTATATGAAAAAGCCCCACAGAATGCAAATGACAAACGCATAACTAAAATTGGAAAATTTTTACGAAGAACTTCTCTTGATGAACTCCCGCAATTTATAAATATATTAAAAGGGGAAATGTCTTTGGTTGGTCCGCGTCCGGAAATGCCTTTTATAGTGAAAAATTATTCTAAATGGCAAAGAAAAAGACTTGAAGTTAAACCGGGATTAACAGGTCTTTGGCAGATTTTGGGAAGAAAGGATTTACCGCTTCATGAAAACCTGGAATATGATTTCTACTATATTCAGAATCAGTCATTGCTTCTTGATATGGTAATAATTTTTAAAACAGTACAAGCGGTTATTACCGGTAAAGGGGCGTTTTAAGGAATTTTGTGATATATTTTACCGAGATAATAAAAATTATATGCAAACTAAAAATCAAAATTTAATTGATGATTTAATAGAATGGCTTATATATATTTCTGTCTTTCTTGTCCCGATTGTTTTTGTGCCACAACTTGCTTCCGTTTTTACAACACCGAAGTTATATGTATTTAGGGCTGTTACTTTGGTAATACTTGTGCTTTTTGCGCTAAAACTTTTATTAAATAAAAAAGTTAAAATAAAATGGTCTTTTGCTTTATGGTTTTTTGTTTTATATGGTTTTGTTTCCATATTAAATACTGTTTTTTCAATAAATGTTTGGGATAGTATTTTTGGAATTTATGGAAGATTTGTTGGTATTGTTACTGTGTTGAATCTTTTGCTCTGGAGCTATATTGTCTTTCTAAAAATAAATACACGGAAAAAGATTTTAAATGTATTGAATATATCAATTGTGACAGCGGTTTTGGTTTCCGTATATGGGATCCTTCAATATTCGGATTTGTTCGTGAATATTTTTTATTGGACTCAAGATCCTTTAAAAAGGGCTTTTGCTACAATAGGTCATAGTAATCATACTGCTGCTTATCTTGGTATTAATTTTGTAATTCTTATCGGATTAATTCGTATTTCTTCGTTTGGATGGCGCAAAGTTCTTTATTGGATGGCTTTAATTTTATTAGCGATCGCACTTGTTTTAACGGGTAGTCGTGGAGGTGTTTTTGCTGTTATTGTAGTGGTTATTCTCTGGCTTATCTACGGGCTTAGAACTCGTAGGTTTAAAAAGGATCTCAAGCAATATGGCAAATTTATTTTATTTATCATAACAATTTTGTTTATTGCTGGGCTTATTTTTAGAACGCAAATAAGGTCTCTCCCGATTATAAGCAGGTCAATTTCCACCGTTAATTACATAGAGGAAGGTAATATACCGGATCGCATAAGTTGGTGGTTTAGTAGTTTTGAAATGATTAAGGATAAGCCGATTTTTGGATATGGGTTGTCAACTTACAGAGATGTTTACAATAAATACAGGCGAACTGATTTTGTAACGCCGGATGACAGACAAGATGTTATTACTCCTCAATCGGCTCATAACGAATATTTAACAATTGCGTCTACGCAAGGACTTGTAGGTTTGTTTGCTTATTTGCTGATGATAATAATGACTTTTGTTTATACGAAAAAGTCTATGAATAATACAAAAGATCAAGTTCTTGCATATTCTATTGCAATGGGCATTACGGTTTATCTTGTCCAGGTTTTTGTTAGTTTTGGTGTTGTATCTATATTGTTTGTTTTTTATACGCTTCTTGGATTGCTTCTTTCCGTTTCACATATAAATAAAACTCCCAAAGAGTATAAAATCGGTTTGATCGTAAGAAGTATCGGTGTAATTTTGATTTTGATTTTTGTTATTGTAGGCTCTGTCTTTTCTTTCTTTTCATTGGTTGCTGAATATCATTACGAGCAGGCCAAATCTAATAATATCGAGGATGCATTTTCGCATTACAAAAAGGCTATTTTGTATATGCCGTATATTTCTCAGTATTATGAAGGATATGGTGATTTCTTATTCAAACTTGGAATTGATATGCCTGAAGGCGCACAAGAACCTTATTTGCTTGAGGGCTTAGCGAATTATCAAAAAAGTTTAGATTTAAACGATTTATTGCCACATTTACATATGAACAGGGGATTGATTTATTCCAGATTGGCTGTGGAGGTGGCGTATCGTGATACGAACTTGTCGAATATTTATAAAGATATAGCAATCCAATCTCTTGAAGATGCTATTAAAAGGACAAGAAACAATCCGTTATATGTATATAAGAAAGCTGAAATGCTTGAGTTTTACAAGAGATATGATGAAGCATACGAGCAATATCAAAAAGTATTGAAAATACGCAATCCTTATAAAGATACCGAGGAGAAAATTAAAGAGCTTAACCCAAATTTAACTCTTCCTGTGCATGAGGAAGGAACTAACTAATGCGGTAATTGGAATTGCGAAGAGTAAGCCGAAACTACCGGAAATTGATCTTACTATTTCTGCCGCAATAAAGTCGAAATTTATTATATGCATTAAAGTAAAATTATTTAAAGAGAATAAAAGCACTAAAGGTAATGAGCTTCCAACATAGGCAAGAATAAGAGTGTTAGACATTGTTCCCATTATATCTTTTCCAACTTGCATGCCGGATTGAAACAATTCAATCCTTGTGGCGTTTTTGTTAGCCTGATGTATCTCATTAATTGATGAAGCTATTGACATGCCAACATCCATTACGGCGCCAAGTGCTCCGATTATAATGCTTGCAAAAAAGATGTGAGTAAAATTAAGATCCGGCCTATTTATATAGAGTATCCTTGCGTTTTCGCCTGAAAGTCCGGTTAATAATCCCATTTTCCCAACAATATATGCAATTGCGGCCGCACATAAAACACCAATTATTGTTCCTATAATTGCACTAAGAGCTTTTTTATTAAATCCGGCAATAAGATATATTGTAACAAATGTAACTGCGATGGATATTAATATGGATAGCCAAAGGGGGTCGTATCCTTGAAGGGTAAAGGGAATAAGTATAAAAAATATTGCTGCTACAGTAATAACCAAACTTATAAGTGCTTTAAGACCTTTTAATTTCCCTATAAGAATAAGCCCAATCCCGAACAACAGACCAAAAATTATCATTGTGTTATTTCTTATAAAGTCTATTGCGTAACCATCAAAAGTTCCATCTTTATATGTCTTTAAAAGGAGCATAACTTTATCCCCTTTTTTTAGATGTACATCATAAATTTGTCCTGTTAGATCGTTCACGGCTTTAAAAATAGATCCTTTGTATTCTCCTTCAAGCACTTCGTAAGTAACATTCTGAGTTGTATGAAATTGAGGATCTCCTTTTGCTGGGTTATAGAGCGGGTCGTCGTGGCTTATTTGAACTTCTTGCTCGCTAATTTCATTAACTTGTCCTTCTGCATGACTTTGTCTTACCGGTAGGTTAAGCGGATCTGCTTTAGCAAAAGCGGTTGGAGTTATAATAACGGCTAACAAAAGTGCAAATAGAATTTTTTTCATGATCTTCAAATTAGTGCCAAGCAATGGTAACTCAAGGTGGCACAGTCAATCAAGGTTATGTATATTTGAAACTATGAACGAGGAAATAAAAAAATTTGCAAAAGAGCTTGGGTTTCATCTTGTTTCAATTATTCCGGCTGAATGGTTAAAAGAAGACGAAAAGTATTTAACCGAGTGGATTAAAAGTGGTTATTCCGCCGATCTTGAATACATGAAAAAGGAATTTTCCAAGAGAGCGGATCCGAAAAAAAGCTTACCGAAAGCGAAAAGCATTATTTGTCTTGCTATGAATTATTATCAAGAGCGAAAAAATAATTCAAAGGATGCAATGGTTGCCAGGTATGCATGGGGAAAAGATTATCACGGTGTTATAGAAAAAAAATTAAAAAAATTAAGAAGATTTATTATCGAAAATTCATTAAAGAGTTTAACGAAAAAAGATTTCAAGTTATATAGTGATGCGGGTTCATTACTGGAGAGAGCGTTTGCCGCAAAAGCCGGGCTTGGTTTTATAGGGAAAAACACAATGCTTATTACAAAAGAATATGGGTCGTGGGTTTTTCTTGCTGAAATTATTACTACATTAGAGCTTGATTATGATAATCCCAAGCCGATAAATATGTCTTGCGGGTCGTGTACCAGATGTCTGGATGCGTGTCCTACGAAGGCTTTGGGAAAGCCGTATGTTCTTGATGCGAATAAATGTATTTCTTATCAAACCATCGAGAAGAAAGGCGATGTATCTGTAAATGTGAACGATAATGTTTTCGGATGTGATATTTGTCAGAATGTTTGTCCTCATAATTGTCGTGCGAAACAAACCGATATAAAAGAATTTTTAGATTATCGCGCTGGTCCTAATTTATGTGCTAATGAAATTGAAAATATGACGGAGGATGAGTTTGCCGAAAAATACAAAGGGTCTCCTATTAAGCGAGCCGGACTTAAAAAGCTTAAAAGTACACTAAAAAATATGCTATTATCTTAGTTGTCTTAACAAATAATCACAATGAAAAAATACTTATCCATTTCTGCTAATATTATTCTAATCCTTATAGGTCTTTTAGGGCTTCATACACCATATGTAGTCGATTTTGTTATTGCAATAGGACTTGGAGGGTTCATGGATAATGCCTTGCTTCAGCCACTTTTTATAGGTTTTGTAATTCTTGCTATCTACGCACAATTTAATAAAGCAAAGGAGACTTTAAGTTTTATGCCTCTTATTTTGGAATTTGTTGTCGGTATAGTCGCATTTCTTTTTATTTTCCCGTTTAAGAATCTTATTGTTGGATATATTTCACTTGGATTGATTGTTTATTTGATGATTGCTCCGGTTATAAATAAGCAACTTCAAAAAAAGAAAGTTGTTAAAATAAAAGCTTAGACAATAATGTCTATATCGTTATTCGCTTTTCTTGCGAGCATAAAAAGCAAGTCTGAAAGTCTGTTTAAATAAGGGATTGCAAGTTTAAAAATATCCTCGTTTTTTGCGAGATCTATGCATGTTCTTTCCGCTCTTCTACATATTGTTCTTGCTAAATGTAATGTGCTTGCTAAAGTTGTTCCACCTGGGATTATAAAATTTTCAAGTGGCATCAGCAAAGCATTTGTCTCATCTATAATCAGTTCAAGTTTTGCTATTTTGCTATTATCGAATTTTGGTAGTTTTTTGTCACATAAAGAAATATAGGATGATAATAAAAAAAGGTCGCGCTGTATGTCTTGTAAAATATTTTTTAAATTTTCATCTTTTGAAAAAGAAATTGCAAGTCCGATTGAGGAGTTGAGCTCATCTATATCTCCATGCGCACAGACACGAATAGAGTTTTTTGGAACTCGTTTCCCATTGCATAATAAAGTGGTTCCATCGTCGCCGGTTTTGGTGTAAATTTTCATGTGGAAATGATACCATAGCTTCTCGTGGAAATAAAAATCTGGTAAAAATTGGTTTGCTCTGGCACAATGTAACTCGGTTTTAATATTTTAAATGAAAATTATGGATATAGAAAAATTAAAGAATGTAGGCAAGGATTTTTTATTGGCGCTTGATGATGATTTAACAAGAGAAGGTCTTTTAGATACGCCAAATCGTTTTGCTACCGCGTGTGAAAAACTTTATTCCGGTTATGGGAAAAAACCTGAAGATGTAATGAGAGTTTTTGATGATGAAAATTATGACGAGATGATTGTTGTAAAAGATATTGAATTTTACAGCACATGCGAACATCACATTCTTCCTTTTTACGGGAAGGCTCATATTGGATATATCCCTAACGGAAAAATTGCGGGTATTTCAAAATTGCCCAGGATTGTAGAAATATTTGCGAGGAGATTGCAAAATCAAGAAAGACTTACTTCTCAAATTGCGGATACTATGGATAAACTTTTAAAGCCAAAGGGTGTTGGAGTAATTCTTGAAGCAAAACATCTTTGTATGATGGCAAGAGGAATTGAAAAGCAAAATACGGTTGTTACAACATCGGCTTTAACCGGACTTTTTAAAAGCAATATGAACACAAGAACAGAATTTTTAAGACATATTGAACGTTAATATGCTTCCATCTTCACTGCAAAAATTGATTGATGAGCTTGCAAAGCTTCCCGGGATAGGTCCGAAAACTGCTCAAAGGCTTGCTGTACATTTGTTAAGATCTCCGAATTCAAGAATAAAACCTCTTGGGGAAGCCCTTCTGTCACTTAAAGACGGACTTTCTTTTTGTGAGGAATGTTGGTATGTGACAGAAACATCACCATGCAATATCTGCAGTGATGAGTCTCGCGATAAGACAAAAGTTTGTGTAGTCGAAGAAGTGCTTGATGTTGTTGCGATCGAGAAAACAGGTAAATATAAAGGACTTTATCATGTGCTTCATGGAGTTTTATCTCCAATTGATGGGGTCTCTGCGGATCAGCTTAAAATAGCTGAACTATTTAATCGCTTGGATAGGCATCCGGAAATTAAGGAGATTGTGCTTGCAACAAATCCAAGTTTGGAAGGTGAAGCTACAGCGCTTTATATCCAAAAATATTTGGAAGGCAAAAATATCGCTATTACCAGAATAGCAAGAGGGTTGCCTATTGGGGCAGACTTAGAATATGCCGACTCGGTGACTCTTGGGAAAGCTCTTTTAAATCGAACGGATTATTAGAGATTGTAAAAATTGCTGTTCCACTTCCGCATAAAACTTGGTTTTTTGGAGTTTTTCCGAAATCGTTATGCATTAATTCCGAGGTTTTATTAAAATTTCCCGATTTTATTTCTTCTATCATTTTATTTGTTTTATTTATTTGTTTCCCGCATAGAGATAAATCTAAATTTTTATACATATTTTTAGTTTTTTTTCTCTCTTTTGGGATTATTAAAATTTTATAAAAACTTTCTAATTTTATATTTGGCAGGATTGTAATCTTTTCGCCGTAATGTTCTCCGAGTGCCGTACCGGGTTCGATAAAAAATGGCACATCTATTCCTATATTACTGCCTATTTCCCTTAGCTTATCGCTTGAAAAACCAAGATTCTCAATTTTATTTAAAGCTCTTAATATTGTTCCTGCGTTACTGCTCCCTCCTCCAAGTCCGGCACCAATCGGAATATTTTTTTTAATAATTATTTTATATTTTTTTAATAATTTTAATTGTTTTATTACGGATGTAATTGTGTTTTTTTTAGGGTTGATAAGATTAGCTTCTTCTCCTTCAAAAATTACTGAGTTTTTTGTCGATTCTTCAATGGAAATTTCATCGTAAAGTGGAATTTTTTGCAAAATGGTTTTAATAAAATGATATCCGTTTTTATCTTGTCCAAGGATATCAAGTGCAAGATTTACTTTTGCATATGATTTAAATATCACGCTTTTTTTATTGTTACTATACTGTATGCTTGTATTGCCTTGCCTTTGCCAAATGGAGTTAAATTTTCTCCGCTTGTTGCCGTAATGCCAACTCTTTGTATTGGAATATCGCATGCCTTGGCAATTTTTTCGCGCATTTTTTTGCTGTATAAATCTATTTTAGGGTGTTTTGCTTCAATCATAACGCCTATGTTATTTACTTTATATTTTTTTCTACGGACTTTCTTAACAATTTTTTCAAGGTAAATTATGCTGTTTCTAATTTTCTTTTTTTTGCACCAATTGTTTGCAAAAGCTCCAAGAGATTTTTCTCCTATTGCTTGCAAGAGTCCATTGCAAATGGCGTGAACAATAACATCCCCGTCCGAGTTTGCTTTCATTCTTTTTTCATCCGGTATGAAAATTCCACCGAGTGTAAGTCCTTTTTTATTACTAAATTCATGGCTGTCTTGTCCAAGTCCTACTATATAGTCGTCGGGGAGATCTCCAAGAATATGCTTTACCTGTTCATAGTCGGTTTGTGTGGTTATTTTTATATTATTTAAAGAGGCAGGGATATGAGAAACCTTCATTCCTGCGGTTTCAAAAAGTGATGATTCGTCAGTCATATCAGCATATTTACTGCCGACTTTAACTAAAGCTTCAATAAATTTTTCATATATAAAACATTGAGGTGTTTGAGCCTTCGCAAATTTATTTCTATCGTGAGTTTTTACAATATATTTTTTGCTTATTTCTTTTAGAGTTGAAGTTAAAGGTTCTATAACCGTGCAGGCGCCTGTTTTTTTCGCTTTTTTAATGCATAAAGAAATCTCATCAAAATGTACTATTGGATTTGCTCCGTTATGAATAACCAAAATATCTTTTTTCTTAGATTTTAAATATTTTTTACAATAATTTATTCCTGCAAGAACACTTTGTGCTCTGGATTTACCTCCAATAACAATTTTTACTCTGTTTTTTTTCGACGAGAAAAAAGTTCGTACTATTTTTTTTGCGTCTTTATTGATTTTTTTATTAACAACAAGAATTAAATTTTCTATTTCCGGATGATCGTAAAAATTGCTGATTGTATGGTATAAAACGGGTTTTCCAGAAATCGGAAGCAGTAATTTTGGAGTTTTTCCTTCCATTCTTTTACTATTTCCTCCAGCGACAATGATTGCTATAGCCATAAAAAGTTTTTATAAGTTTACTTGTCTATTGTAAAAAAAAGCCCCGCTAAGAGCAATGGACTTTAGCGGGGGAAACTACTCCTGCTTGTTTTTGCTAGTCTTGTTGAACAACGGAAAAAGCAAAAAATACACTAATATCCCGATATTTGGGATAAACAAGTATTGGCTCGGGACATCCTTTACAAGCATATAGCTTTGTATAAGAAAGTTGAGCCCGATAATCACAGCGCCCCACGCTATCAATCTATCTAGAAACACAAAGATAGGGAGGCTCGCCATAAAGGCGACAAGACCGATGAGTGCGAAATTAAAAGCGATCTCTTGCATTCTTGGTCTCCTTTCAATGAGCAGAAGTAAGGGAACGCATGCTACCGAAGAATTTGTTTAATTGCAAATGGAAGTTCAAGTGCTAAATCTGTTGCGCTAAAACAGTAATCTTTTTGTTTGTATAAGTAATCTCCCGTGTAGCCTACAACGAATGCACCTATTTTACATGCTTCATAAGGTGTTGCTCCTTGGGCAATCATAGATGCAATTACACCGGCAAGAACATCTCCGCTTCCACCTACGGTAAGTCCGGCGTTCCCATTCCCGTTAAATGTAATATCTCCATCCGATGAAGCAATTATATCGATTGGACTTTTTAGCAATATGGAAATTTTCATCTCTGTGGCTATTGTCCGTACAAATTTAACTAATTCTTCGGTTCCGTGTAAGTCTTTAAGGGTTTTTAGTGTCAAATTCTCGAATTCATTTTTATGTGGGCATACAACAATAGGCTGGCTTAAAGGAACTTCTTTAACATGTTTTAAAACTTCTATCGCTGTTGAATCAAGAACTGTCGGGATTTGAAGTCCCTCTATAAGCTCCAATATGGCTCTTACCGTAACTTCTCTGTCATACATTCCAGGACCTATAAGAACGCTGTCGCATTTTGTTGAAAATTCCAATATCTCTCTAACACCTGCATGTGTTAAATATTGTCCGGGAAATTTTTTAACGATAAAATCAGGATAAAGACTTCTTGTAACATCAAAATTTGATTCAGGTACAAACAAATACACAAGATCCGCTCCCGAATAAAGAGCCCCGAGTGCACTTAAAAGTGGTGCGCCATAATACTCAATGCTTCCCCCTACAATCAGGACTTTCCCATTTAAACCTTTATGAGAATTACGATCCCGTATAGGAAAAACTTTGCGAATATGACTGCGTTTTAATAGTTTCCCTGATTTCATTTGCACAATTTTTTACAGTCATTTGCAATTATATGTATAAAACTGTTCTTAGCACAAGTTAATCTAATGTTCCTGTATATATAGCTTTGTTTCCCAAGTGTTCTTCAATGCGAAGTAATTGGTTGTATTTTGAAATTCTTTCCGTTCTACAAAGCGATCCTGTTTTAATTTGTCCGGTCTCCATTGCAACAACAAAATCTGCGATTGTTGTGTCTTCGGTTTCTCCGCTTCTGTGCGAAACAACCGATGTCCATTTGGCCTCTTTTGCTGTTTTAACTGTTTCTATGGTTTCGGTTAATGTCCCGATTTGATTTAATTTAATTAAAATTGAATTTGCCGCTTTCATATCAATACCTTTTTTAAGTCTCTTTACATTTGTTACGAAAAGATCATCTCCAACGATTTGTATCTTACTTCCTTGTCTTTCTTGTTGGATAACCCATCCGTCCCAATCATCTTCTGCAAGACCGTCTTCGATTGAAACAAGCGGATATTTTGCAAGTAATTTATCATAGTAATCAATCATTTCATGACTATTTAATTCTTGAGGCGTTCCGTCAACTTTAATCATATATTTAGCCTTTTCTTTGTTGTAAAATTCACTTGCTGCCGGATCGATAGCAAGCATGATATTTTCTCCCGCTTTATAGCCGGCTTTTCCAATGGCTTCAACGATTAAATCAAAAGCCGCTTCATTATGTGGGAGATTAGGCGCAAATCCTCCTTCGTCTCCTACTCCTGTTCCCAATTTATGTTCTTTTAATATACCTTTAAGTGTGTGAAAAATTTCAGATCCCCATCTGAGTCCTTCGCTAAACGAACTTGCTCCAGTAGGCATAATTATAAATTCTTGTATATCAAGACCACTATCAGCATGTTTTCCACCGTTCATAATATTCATCATTGGTGTTGGCATTCTTTTTGCATCCGGATTTAAATATTCAAAAAGGAATTGTCCTTTTGAATTTGCTGCCAAGCGAGCGCAAGCAAGAGATATGCCCAGAATTGCATTTGCTCCCAATCTGCCTTTGTTTTCTGTCCCATCAAGTTCAATTAATTTTTTGTCCAATCCTTCTTGATCGTAAATATCGTGCCCTAGCACAGATGGTTTTATTATATCATTTACATTTGATACAGCTTTTAGAACTCCTTTTCCTAGATATTTCGATGGATCTTCATCTCTAAGTTCAACAGCTTCATGAATTCCGGTTGAAGCTCCGCTTGGAACAATTGCGCGAGCAAAATTATCTTCACTGAAAATATCGACCTCGACAGTTGGATTACCACGTGAATCAAGGACTTGACGTGCATGAACATCTTTAATTATAGCCATAATAATAAGGAGATTATAATTTGAAACACCTAAGTAACCGTAATACTAAACCTAAAAAAACTCAAGCTTTTGCCTTATTGGTAAAAATCGAGTACAATTTGTCCCGGAGATGAGCTTTGTGAGATTCTTTGCGAGCTTAAGAGTAAGCCGGTATAAGCGAAGGCAAACTCCTTTTAATTTAACCGATATACTATGGAAATCACATGGCATGGAGAACGATGTTTCACAATAAAGGGTAAAGATACAACAATTGTTATTGATCCATATGAAAAATCCGATCATATACTAGAAGAGGTAAAAGCTGATACTGTTTTGTTGACTGGAGATTACGATGGAACGGCTGTTTTACGAAAAGGGGCGGATAAAGCTAAAAAAGTAAATTGGCCGGGAGAATATGAAATTCAAGGTGTCGCAATTGTTGCGATTCCTTCTTATTCAAAACAAGTATTGGAAAACGATAAAACTGGAGGAAAGATTATACTTTTCAGTTTTATTGTTGACGGAATAAGAATGTGTCATCTTGGTACTCTTGGAGGTGAAGTTGACGAAGAGACAATGGAAAAAATCGGGAATGTCGATGTTTTAATGGTTCCTGCCGCCGGGAAAGAAGCTCTTGATTCAAAGAAAGCTCACGAAATTATAGAAGCTATTGATCCTCGAATTGTTATTCCGATGAATTACAAAGGCAGTGAAGTTGATGTTCTACTTAAACAGCTTGGGATTACTGATCCGCGAAAAGAAGAGAAATTGACTATATCCGGTAAAGCACAACTTCCGGAAGAAAAGACTGAGTTTGTTCTATTAGATGTGTCTCCATAGTTTAATGGATAGAACGAGGGCTTCCTAAGCTCTAAATGGTGGTTCGATTCCGCCTGGGGACACCATTTTATTAAATAGCCCCAGTTTTAAGTTTAATTCTTGATAATTTTTCCACAAAGTACTTGCTTTTTAAAAAAGAATATGTTATCATATTAGCGTAACAGTGATTTTATTAGCCTCGTGTTAATGGAATTAATGTTACACCTCTTGATTCTCTTGCTCTCTATATAAATGGATCCTCGTGATCCTTCTATAAAAAGAGCATTCGGAATCATTCCTTGAATCCTTGGATACCTCGTGTATCTGATGGTTCTAACCCCCTTTAGCGGGTTCTTATAGTTCATTAGTTTCTTCACTGATACTTGTGGGCCGTAAGGCCCGCTTCCCTTTATATAGGATTTGTTTTGTTTTTACTAAAGCTTGTCTTTGATAGACATTTTTTATTTATTCTGGTAGTTTTGTGACCTGAAGATATTTTTGTTATGCAAAGAAAATATTATATACAAACCTTGGGGTGCCAAATGAACTATTCCGATTCGGAAAGAATCGATAGGGTTTTACAGAATATGGGGTTAACAAAAGTAAATAAAATGGAAGATGCCGACTTAGTTATTTTTAATACTTGTTCGGTAAGGCAAAAAGCGGAAGACAGAGTATTCGGGCAGATGATAAATATCGGGAAATTACGCAAGAAAAGGCCACATTTAATAGCGGGAATAACCGGATGTATGGTTCGTAAAACATCAACAAAGAAATCTGAAGAAAAAGATAAACTTATAAATAGGGTTAGCCGAAATGATTTTGTTTTTAGGATTGAAGATTTGCCGAAATTACCGGGAATTATAAATGAATTATGGCCGGATATTAAACTTAACGAACCTCCTGAAGCAAATATTAAAAATTATTTTAAAATTAATCCGGTATATACAAATAAGGCGCAGGCATTTGTTCCTATTGGGACGGGTTGTGATAATTTTTGTACTTACTGTATTGTTCCGTACAGCAGAAAAAGAGAGAAAAGCAGACCAATGGATGATGTAGTCAAAGAGTGTGACAATTTGGTTAAAAACGGATGTCTGGAAATTACTCTTTTAGGGCAGAATGTAAACTCATACGGACTTTCTAATCTAGACAAAAAGACAAATGAATTTAAAGATGTTGACATGCCTTTTGTTCGTTTGTTGGAACAAGTTGATGCTCTTAAGTCAAAAGGGTTAAAGAGGCTTCGTTTTACATCGAATCATCCAAAAGATTTATCGGATGAGTTAATATCTGCGATGGCGAGATTGGAAACACTAATGCCTTATTTACACTTACCTGTTCAATCCGGAAGCGATGAAATGCTTAAAAGAATGAATAGGCATTACACGGCCGATTGGTACAGAGATCTTATTAAAAAGCTTAGAAAAGCAGTTCCGGGAATAGCTATTTCTACAGATATTATCGTTGGTTTCTGTGGGGAAACAGAAGAAGAATTTATGGATACATACAAATTATTTGAAGATATAGAGTGGGATATGTGCTATTTGGCTCAATATTCAACTCGTAAAGGAACTTTTGCGAGTCAATATATGGAAGATGATGTGCCGGTTAATATTAAAAGTGAAAGATGGCACAGATTAAATGAGGTATTAAAAAGATCGGCTCTTAAAGGACATAAAGTTTTCGAAGGAAAAGATGTTGAGGTTCTTGTGGAAAAGTGTGAAAACGGAATTTGTGAAGGAAGGAGTGAACATTTTAAAACAGTTGTTTTTGATTCCGAAAAGAATTTAACCGGCACGCTTCAAAAGATACATGTGGATAGAGGTAGAGAATGGCAACTTGAAGGAACTCTTATTCAAGAACAGCTTTAATCCTTCTTACTCCGGCGCTTGAACTTTGCTCTTTTTTGATTCTGAACTTTCCAAGATCACGAGTGTTTTTTACATGAGGACCTCCGCAGATTTCCATGCTAAAGTCTCCTATTTTATAAACTTTTACTTTTTCGCCGTATTTAGATTCAAAAAGACCTATTGCACCACGTTTTTTTGCTTCATCGACTGTCATTTCTTCATAAGTAACATCAAGACCTTTTTTAATTTGCTCGTTGACTATATATTCAACTTCTTTAATTTGTTCGGGTGTCATTTTATCCGGGTGTGAAAAGTCAAACCTAAGCCGGTCAACGGTTATATTTGATCCTTTTTGTTTAACATGCGGACCTAAAACATTTCGCAATGCTTGATCTAAAAGATGTGTTGCCGTGTGCAACTTTGTTGTTTGTTCGCTGTGGTCGGCAAGTCCACCGGAGAATTTTTTTTCAGCTCCGACTCTGGAAAGCTCTTGGTGTTTTTCAAAAGCTTTTTTATATCCATCCATGTCTACTAAAATCTTATTTTCCTTGGCGAGTTCTTGAGTCATTTCAATTGGAAATCCATATGTATCGTACAGTTTAAACGCTATCCTTCCAGGGAGCATAGGATTTTTTTCTTTCATTAAATTCGGTAAAAGTTTTTCAAATTCTTTTTCTCCTTGTAAGAGAGTTTTACTGAATTTTTCTTCTTCTTTTTTTAGTTCGTTAATAATTTTCTCTTTAAATTCATTAAGTTCCGGGTATACATCTTTGTAGTAATCTATATAAATCTTTGCAATTTCCGCGGTGAATTTATTTTCTATCCCTATTTTTTTACCGTGTCTAATTGCTCTTCTAATTAGTCTTCTGAGTACATAACCTTGGTCTGTATTTGAGGGAGCAATGCCGTATGGATCTCCCAAAATAAATGTTGCAGCACGTAAGTGATCGGCAATAATTCTTTGAGATTCTATAAAATCCGTTTTACTTATTTCTCCGGCAAGTTCTCGAATTTTTTTAAGTGCGTCTATAAACAGCTCTGTTTCAAAAGGTGTTTCAACATTGTTCAAAATGGCAAGTCCACGTTCAAATCCGAATCCTGTATCAACGTTTTTTTGAGAAAGAGGCTTAAAAGTTCCGTCTTCTTGTTTATCGTATTGCATAAAGACATCATTCCAAATTTCAACAAATTTCCCGCAATCGCAAGATACTCCAAGTTCATCACACTTTGGGCATTTTTGTTTACCTGTATCGTAAAACATTTCCGTGTCTGGACCGCATGGACCTGTTTGTCCGGCAGGGCCCCACCAGTTTTCTTTTTTCCCATAAAAATATATAAGTCCGCTGGCAAGTGGTTCTCCGTCCTTAACTCTTCTAAAACCAAGCTTCTCCCATGTGCTTGTGGCTTTTTCGTCACCTGTAAAACAACTAACAGATAGTCTCTTCGGGTTAAGTCCAAGACCTCCATCTTCAATTGAAGAGGTAAGAAATTCATAACTCATCCTAATGGCCTCTTCTTTAAAATAATCTCCAAGCGACCAATTTCCCATCATTTCAAAGAAAGTTAAATGGGTTGTATCGCCAACTTCATCGATGTCATCGGTTCTTACACATTTTTGTATATCTACAAGTCTGTTCCCCTGAGGATGTTTTTCTCCGTATAAATAAGGGACCAAAGGATGCATTCCTGCAGTTGTAAAAAGTACGGTTGGATCGTTCTCCGGGATTAAAGATGCTCCGTTTATTTGTTTATGTTTATGTTTGTCTACAAAAAAATCAATGAATTGTTTGCGTAATTGATTTGCTCTCATAACCTTAATGTTTATTATAAGTTTAGTGTATTGTATGAAATTTTCTTGTTAAAAACAATAAAATTTGCGATAGTATAATGGCGAAATAACCCTATTAATAATTATATATGACTAAAAAAAATACGGGAATTTTTACTCGTAAGGCAATTGGTTTGATAATTGGACTTATTGGGGTGTTTCTCTTGGTTTTTATTGTTTTCTACATAATCTCACGAGTGTTTAGGCCTCAAGATCTTGCTACGATGCTTCCAAAAGATAATGTTGTTGCTCTTATGCAAGTAAGTACAAATTCAAATCATGAGCAAGTTCAAAAATTTTATGAAAGGCTTAATAATTACGATTTGTACCATCCGGAGTCGTTAAAACTTCTAATTAATGAAACTTTTGAAACAAATTTTGATAAAGATATATCACCTTGGTTAGGTAGACAGGTTGGAGTGGCTCTGCTTGAGAAATCGAAGGGAAAAGGGCAAACGGATATTTTGTTGTTTGCTGAAGTGAAAGATAAGGCGAAAACGCTTGATTTTCTTAAGTCGAGAGGATTGCAAAGCAAAGAAGATTATTTGTTAAGCGATGATTATAAAGGAGTTAAAATTTACAGATATTCGCTTAGTCAAACATATAATTTTATGTTTATAAACAGCTATCTTGTGGTGTCTGATAATGAGAATGCATTGCAGGTTGTTGTTGATGCTTGTAAGAAACATAACAATCAATTAATTTCTAACGATTTATATAAAAAGATTAGTCAGAATTTACCTATAAATACATTGATGTTTGGTTATGTGGATGTGGAAAAACTTATTAACGTGCTTAAAAATAATGAAACTTTTATGAGCGAAAAAGGACGTGAACTCCTTGCTTTTGAACCTTTTTTAAAACTTTATAAAGCTTTTGGGATAACCGGACTTATGGAAAATGGAAATATTGCGGTGCAAACGTTTATGTCGTTGGATGAGAATTATGTTTCCGGCAAGAATTTTATCAATTTTGATACAAAATTCAGAGCAAAACTTCTTAACTACATATCTAAGGATTTGGTTTTTTATTCCGGAGGACTTGATCTTCAAAAGCAGATTCATAGATATGAAGATATAATGAGTGCGGGTGGAGAGGTGTCATATTTGATTTTTGAAGGAATGCTTGAAGCGCAAAAAAATAAGTATTTGGGGCCTGAAATAGACCTTACGGAAGATGTGTATCCGTTGCTTCAAGGAGAATACGCTTTTGCAATAAATAAAAATGACAAAGGGGAAGCTTTTTCCGTTATACTTAAACTTTCCGATTCTCTGCGTGATAGAGATAAATTTGAAAGTATTGTTGATAGCTTTATAAGAAAAGGAGCTATTCTTGCTCCAAAAGTTGTTAATGTTGAGCTTGAAGATGGTACAACGATGCAAGAGATTCAAACTGTTCCCGAAGAGATAATACGGTCCACGGAAGACTATCATGGATATGAAATTAATGTTCTAACAGTTGGTACTCAACCTTGGGGAATTTATTATGTATTTTTAGATAATGTTCTTGTAATTACAACGCAACAAAATCAAATTCACTTAGCTATAGATTTATTTTCCGATTCGGGGAATAGCATTAAAAATAGTTCTATTTTTAGGGAATCGATTTCGCCGATTATACGCACTACGGATGAAGTTATTTATTTCAATATCAACTATCTGCTTGATAAAACAAATTGGTTGCCGGAATCTTTTAGCAAATTTATTGAGCCGTTTAAAGCTGTGAGTATGGGAACAAATTATTTTAGAGATGGGATTTCTTCAATGTATTACATAAAAATCGATTAATGCCTCTTGTTCGTGACATAAAAAATCGCGATTCAAAAAAAACTTTGGTAATTCAACTTGAAGAGAGTTCTAGGCGCACTAAAAAATTGACTAACAAAAAAATAAAAAAATCTGATGAATATTTGTTTTTTGTAAAAGATGAGACAGAAGGAATTATAAAAAAACCCAATAAAGAATTTATAAGAATGCTTTTGGTAGGGTTTTTTATTGTGTTTATGTTTAACATTGCGCAAATAGGTTTTCAGTTATTCTCAATTGCATCCGATACGGAAGTAGATGCTTTTCAGGGATTTGATAGATTTGTTGAAGGGGGAAAGGATGCTATTAATGCGAATTTCGGTGGTGCGGTTCAATATTTTGATTCAGCTAGTTTTGCTTTTAAACAAGCTCAAGATAATGTTTGGTTTATTAAGAATCATGGACTTGTATCAAATAAAGATAGTTTTGCCGGAAGTGCTTATAGTGTTTTGGAAGCTGGAGAGCATATATCGTCAGCTGCTTCGTATTTTTCGCAAGGGGCCAGTGCTATGCAAGAGATCCCTATTTTATTTATGCAAGATAACATTAAACATGATGGGCAATTGTCGACCAACCCCGTTTCTTTAACGGAAAAATTAAAGTCGGCATTGGAGCTTTTTGATAATGCTTTAGCGGAAGTTAAATTGGCGCAGAAAATTTTACCTAAGAATCTGAATGGGAGATTTAAAGTATTGGCGAGTCAGTTAAATAAACTTATTGATACTTTGATGGAAATGGAAGTTAGGGTACCTGCAATTTTATCTATGCTTGGTGATCGTTATCCTCATAGATACCTAATTCTCCTTCAAAACAATTCAGAGTCGCGTCCGACTGGTGGTTTTATAGGTAGTTTCTTGATAGTGGACATTAATGACGGGCACATAACCAAAGCGGATTTTCATGATGTCTATGATTATGATGGGCAACTTCAAGATCATATTGACGCACCGAAAGAAATTGATGCACTTACGGATAATTGGCGTATGAGGGATGCAAATTATTCCCCGGATTTTGCTGTTTCCGCAAAAAAGATAGCATGGTTTTTAGAGAAAGAAGGTGGACCAGGGGTTGATACTGTTATTGCAATTAATCAAAGTATTTTAAAAGATCTTCTTGGTATAACAGGTCCGTTATCCGTGGAAGGATTAAGTGGGGAATTAACGGATAGCAATTATCAAACAATTCTTACATATATTGTCGAGTCGAAACTTGAAGGAAAAAACAATCCAAAGGCTGTTATTGGGCGGATTGTCCCTTCTTTGCGTGAAGCTTTAAGCAAAAATGCATCTATAAAAAGTTTGTTTACTCTTATTGGAAATCAAATTAGAGACAAAGATATTATGGCTTGGTCCAAAGATGAGAAAGTTCAAAAATTTTTTGACGATATAGGCGTAAGTGGGCGTATTAAAAAAATCATGAAAGATGAAGATTATTTTAATCTTGTTTCTATAAGTGTTGGTGGAAATAAAAGTGACAGATATATGGATTCGAGTATTTTACATGAGACAATTATTGATAAACGGGGCGAGATTAGAGATGTCGTAACTTATAAGCGATCCAATACATTCAATTCTAATGTTGTTTTGGAGTGGAAGAGTCAACTTTCGGCTTTTAATTATAATGATATTCCAAAGTGGCTTGAAGATATTCTTGGTGCTGGTGAGAATAAATCTGTTATTAAAATACTTGTTCCAAAAGGGAGTGAACTTGAAAATGTAATAGGTGTATCTGAAGATGCGGTGACAGTAGGCTACGATAAAGACACGGACAAGAGCTATATGTATTTTACATTAAGCGTACCGCCGGGACAGGAATCTGTGGTAACGATTACATATAAACTTCCTTATAAACTTGATTTGCGTATTGCTGATGAATATAATCTTACCGTTCAAAAACAACCTGGGGCTTTAAATGATGTTTCGTTTGTTAAAAAAATTATTGCCGATTCATCGGTGAATAATTACAGAAGTTATCCGGAGGAGGTTATATATACAAATGGAAAAGCATTTGAATACAAAACATCATTAAAAACGGATTTGTATTTCTCATCGCTTTGGGGAATTTAAGTGGATTTACTTTCGTTTAAATCTTTTTTCAAGTTCATCAAATGAAAGTTTTATCATAGATGGACGTCCATGTGGACAAGTGTATGGTCTTTTAAGTTTGTCCAGTTGCCTAATAAGAGCTGCCATTTCATCTATACTAAGATCTTTCCCGAATTTAATAGCACTTCGACATGACATATATTCTATTACTTTTTCATGCGGATTTTTTGTTGCACGAGTTTGTTTATTTTCTGATAAATCGCTTATAACATTAAGAACAATTTCTTCGATATTTTGATTTGCAACAATAGATGGAACACTGTGAATTATAAAAGTATTTTTGCCGAACACTTCTATTTCGAATCCCAGCCTTGCGAAAGTTTCTTTGTGTTGCTTGAAAATTTCATATTCAAGTGGCGAAAATTCTATTGTAAGAGGAAGAAGTAATTGCTGTTTTTTTTGAGATGATGCTTCAAATTGATTCATTAATTCTTCAAATCTAACTCGTTCATGTGCGGCATGTTGATCGATGAGAATAAGACCTTCGTTATTTTCAGCCAAGATATAAGATTTCGCAATTTGTGCTATTGGGATCATGCTTAAAGCTTCGGCCTCCTCTTTTTTATATGAATATTTATTTACTTTAGCTGGTCTTGAGTAGTCGTAAACAAACGGGGCGGGAGTTTGCGCAGAGGGGTTTTGACTGTTCGTTTCAAAATTATTATCGATTACAAGAGATGGCATTAATATATTCTTCTCAAGAGTTTTTTCGGTAGATTTTCTTAAGATTGAAAATAATTGGCTTTGATTTACAAATCTTATTTCGAGTTTTCTCGGGTGAACATTAACATCTATAAGGTGTGGCGCGATTTTAATATCAATAATAAAAAACGGTTTTTTCCCATCCATTAAAAGAGAATGATAACTTTCCGCTAATGCATAATTAAAAAGAGAATGTGTTATCGCCCGCCCATTTACATATAAGTGCTGATGTTTATTTCCTTTTCTGGCCAGTTCCGGCTTGCCTATAAATCCGTTTATTGATATTTCACTGCTTTTATAAAAGATTGGGATACAATTATCTGCTGTATATTTTCCAAGCGTGCTTGAAATTCTCTCTATAAAATTGTCGGTTTTTGGATAGTCGGCAACAATTTTGTTATCGTGAACGAGCTTAAAATGTATATCCGGATTAATAAGTGCTATATCTTGAAAGATTTTTACGATAGATTGATATTCTGTTGATAAACTTTTTAAATATTTTTTTCTTGCCGGCGTATTAAAAAATAATTTTTTTATTTCAATACTTGTGCCGTTATGAAAGTTATAATCTTCCAAAGTTTCAATTGCGCCGGCAATAACATTCACATTTGTACCAAGCAATTTTTCTTTCTTTTTTGTTTTTAAATTCATTATAGAAACGGAAGCTATACTTGCCAATGCTTCACCTCTAAAGCCAAGAGTATGTATGTTAAATAAGTCATCCTGTATCTCGATTTTGCTTGTAGCATGCCTTTCAAAAGCCAGTCTTGCATCTGTTTTGTCCATTCCTTTGCCATTATCGGTAACTTTAATAAGCTCATCTCCCGCTCCAATAATTTCGAGTGTAATCGAGGTGGCATCCGCATCAATTGAATTTTCCAATAGTTCCTTAACAACGGAAGACGGTCTTTCTATAACTTCGCCTGCGGCAATCTGATTAACCAAATGTTTAGGTAGTACTTTTATTATAGACATAATAAGCGGTTATTTTTTCTTAAGTTCATTGAGTTTGTTTAGTGCTTCAAGAGGAGTCAGTTTGTCTATATCAAGATTGTCCAATTTCTCTTTTAACAACTTAAGACCTTTTGTTTTTCTTTCGAATTCTTCCAACAAAGCAGAATTTCCAAATAAATCCATTTGGTCCTCGGATCTTTTCTTTTTTGGGTCGTCAAGTCTTCTTTGGATTCCTTTTTCAACAACTTCTTCCTCAAGATCACTTAATATTTGTGATGATTTTTCGATGATTTCATTTGGGAGACCAGCTCTTTTTGCGACTTCTATCCCATAACTTTTATCAATACTTTTTTTCTGTAATTTATATAGAAAAATCACGCCATCGGATTTTTCTTTAACGGCTACGCTATAATTTTGTGCATGAGGAAGATTGTCGACAACTGAAATCAGTTCATGATAATGTGTCGCGAATAAAGTTTTTGCTTTAACATGATTATGTATATATTCGGTTATCGCCCAAGCAATACTAACCCCATCATAAGTTGAAGTTCCGCGTCCTATTTCGTCGAGAATAATTAAACTTTTATGTGTCGCGTTGTTTAAAATAAATGCAGCTTCCTGCATTTCCACCATAAAAGTACTTTGTCCTTTTATAAGATTATCGGATGCTCCAACTCTTGTAAAAATTCTGTCTACAAGTTGTATGGACGCACTTTCGGCCGGTACGAAACTTCCAATATGAGCGAGTAGAACTATTAAGGCTGTCTGTCTTAATATTGTCGACTTACCTCCCATATTTGGTCCTGTAATCAGTAAAAGTCGATTGTCTACATTGTCTAGTGTGATGTCGTTTGGAATAAAACTCGACGCAAATGTCATTTGTTCAATAACCGGATGTCGTCCGGCAACAATTTTAATACCATTGGTTTGTGTAATCTCAGGACGGCTATAATTGTTATATTTAGCAACGGATGCAAAAGAGACAAGAACGTCTAATATAGCTATCAACTTAGCATTATGCAGTATGTCGGTTATGTAGCTAACTGTTTTATCTCGAATTTTTTGGAACAGCTCATATTCAAGTTTAATAATTTTTTCTTCGGCACCAAGAATTTTTTCTTCATATTCTTTGAGTTCCGGTGTTATAAAACGTTCCGCATTTACAAGTGTTTGTTTGCGAATATAATTATCTGGAACCAGTTTTAAATTTGTTTTACTTATTTCAATAAAATAGCCAAATACCTTATTATATTTCACTTTCATTGAAGAAATTCCCGTTCTTTCAATTTCTTTTTTCTGTAAATTCTTAATAAATGTTTTACCTTCCCTGCTTATTGATTTAAGTTCATCGAGTTCTTTGTTGTACCCGCTTTTTATTATATTCCCGTCTTTAATGGGCAATTTTGCTTCCGGATCTATAGAACTTTCAATAATTTCAACCAGCGCAGACATATCAATAAATGAATCGTGAGTTTTTTTAAGAATATTTGAATTTACAGTAGATAGAACTTTCTTAAATTCCGGCAAATATTTAAGAGATTCTTTAAGTGCAAGTAAATCTCTGGCGTTGCCTGTCCCAACACTTAATTTTGAAATAAGACGTTCTATATCCGTAATATTTTTAAGCAATTCTTCGATCGATTGCTGTAATATATGATTTTCGAGAAATTTCTCTACGCCACTTAATCTGTCCTCTATTTCGTTTTTATCTAAAAGCGGATGTGTAAGCCAAAATCTAAGCATTCTGGCGCCCATGGGAGTATTACTCTTATCGATAACGGAAATTAAAGATCCTTCTTTTTCTTGATATCGCAGAGTTCTAAGTAGTTCTAAATTCCTTAATGTGGACTCATCAATTGGCATGTATTTACTTGTGGAAAGATATCTAATCGTATGTAAATGAGGAAGCTTTGTTTTTTGAGTTTCCTGCAAATAATTCAGTAGTACTCCCGAGCTCTTTATTGCAAGTGGATATTCTTCTATGCCAAATCCATGTAAAGAATTCACATTAAAATGGTTTATTAAAAGATTTTTTGCATCTCTAAAACTTTCAAAAGGGAAAAAGCAAACGGATTCAAAATGATTTTTAAGCTGATTTCCTTCTTCTGATTCATAAAATTCCGGAGATAAAATACATTCCGCCGGAGAAATTTTTGAGATTTCGGTAAGTAATTCCATAAAATCTAAAATTTGCGTTGCTGCAAACTCTCCTGTTGTTAAATCCGCATAAGAGAGTCCAAAACCTCTTTTGCCTTTAATAACACTCATAACAAAATTATTTGTTTTCATATCCAGTACATTGTCGTTAAAAGTTGTACCGGGTGTGATTATTTTTGTAACTTCTCGTTCAACTATTCCGGGTAAATTGGGATCGCTTACTTGATCGCAAATAGCTACTTTCTCGCCGAATTTTGTAAGTTTTGCAATATAATTTTCCGCAGCATGATGAGGAACTCCGCACATTGGAACTTTGCCGTCTCCTTTATTGCGAGCTGTTAGAGTTATATTCAAAAGTTTTGACGCTTTTATTGCATCTTCTCCGAACATTTCATAAAAATCCCCAAGCCTGAAAAACAAAATGCAATCGGCATGTTTACTTTTAATCTCATTATATTGTTTTATCATTGGTGTAGCCATAAAAAGCACCATAAATAATCCCTAGATGGATTAAACTATAGCGGACTTCGGAGTTTATGTCTACTTGTGAATATGTGCTCACTGGAGCCGACGACGGGAGTTGAACCCGTGACCTCTGCTTTACGAAAGCATTGCTCTACCAACTGAGCTACGTCGGCGCAACGTGCAAGTTAAAAACTACCACATTGCGATTTGACCGTCCATTTTATAACAAGGTTTTTTAAATGATTTGACCCAAGATTTACTTTTTTGAAACAAGGATCTTTTTTTAAAATTTGTTGGGAACGGTTTTATAAACCATAATCTTGGCTTTCTTGCGATACGAATATTCATTGTTATTTTGGTTATTTGAATATTTAAAGGTTTGATTAAAAAGTTGATGGAATTTGAAAATTTTCCATCCAAGAACTAATTTTTCCTAATTTTAATGATAATATCTAATAAGTCCGGTTACGGTTCCCTGTATTATCAGTTCATGTTCCGGATATATGTCGCTATATTCTGGGTTTTCCGCTTTTAGATATTTAACTCCATCGGAAACGCTGTAACGCTTAACAGTATTTTGATTATCTACAAGTGCAACTACGATATTACCGTTTCTTGGAGTTTTTTCTGAATCAACAACAACAATATCTCCTTCGAATATTCCTGCGTTTATCATGCTGTCACCTATAACCTTAAGTAAAAAGAATCCTTCTTGTTTCTTGGCAATATCAGGTCCTACATCGTACCAAGAATCGATATATTCTTCCGTTAATATCGGTCCACCGGCTGGGACAAAACCAAGAAGTGGCAGTTTGACGGATTCTGATTCGAGTCTTCTTTTAACGCTATCCAATATTTTAATACCGCGAGGAGTATCATCTTTTTTAATATATCCTTTTTCTTCCAAGGCTTTTAAATGCTTTAAAATACTGTTATCAGAATTTACATGAAACCGCTCCCGCATTTCCCTGATGGTAGGTGATGCGCCGTGTTTAAGCTGATACTTTTCTATGTATTTAAGTACAGCATCTTGTTTTGGTGTAAGAAACTTCATCTTAAAAAGGTGAGTGTGTGCTCACATAATAGGTGAGTCTGCGCTCACCGTCAAGACTTTTTTTAAAAATTACTCAAATTCGAATATTTTTTTCTTGGAATATCGCATTAATAAGGCCGGAATTAGATTATATATTTTTCGTATTAAACGATTATGACTTCTAACTCTATTGTTGTATTCGTCAGACATATTGTTTAATTCTTTCCAAATATCTTTTAATTGTTTTTTTAATTCCAAGAAATTTGTATCTTCCGCAAGTTGAGAATTTCCTATAGCAAGATCCAGCAACTTGTTTACACAATCAGATAAATCATGTTCGATTATTATTTTCTCACTTCCCGGATTGGGGGTCTTCTCGGAAATACTTCTTGTTTGAATTGTTTTTTGAATAAGCTTTTCATACTCGACTTTCTTGTCTTCGGGCGTATGAAGTCTGATTGTTTCTATTAAATTCGGGATAAGATCTTGTCTATATTGCAACTTATCCGCAAGATTATACCATCTTGTATTTATCTCATCACGAATTGTTCGCATATGAATTATAGATATACTCCAAAAAAAAATTAGGACTATGCCGATGCCGATACTGACAAAAATAATATTTCCCATACATTTAGTTTAGCAATTTTTATCTGTTTATGACAATCCTGAATTTGAACTTTCCGTAACCGGGTTAATTTGGTTTATAATATTTTTTGTTTTAATGTCATTTCTTATCGGATTTTCTCTGTTTATGCGTCTTGATGTATTTTCTTTCCTAGCTTCTATTTTTCGTTTTAATCTATTGATTTTTCTAAAATGATAATCTGGATTGGGTACGAATGTTAATACTTTTGTCGTTGAAACTGATGATAAAGTTATAATTAATTCTCCAAAGTTTAATAATTTCTTTACAATACCGTATTGTGATTTTTGTATGTCTTGTATTTTTGAAAGATCGATTGCGTTTTTTGAATTTCTTAAATAGAGAGATTTATCCACATCAACTATACGGTAGTTGGTAAAAACAGTTATGTCTAAATAATAGCGTACTAGTCTAAGGAAGAATTTATGAATAAATATAGTAAATAAACTAACTATCGATAATGCTAGAAATGCTACAAAAAAAGAATTTTTTGAGAAGAAACTGTAAAGTCCATCAAAGTGTATTCCTGTAAATATTAAAACTGCAATAAACAGAATAAATTCAATCGTAATCTTAGCTAGAACGATCCAGTGTTTGCGATAAAAGCACTCGATTATTTCACTGTCGAGTTGTCCTTTAAAATGCTTATTTCTGTTTCCATGTTCATTCATAAAATTGTATAGATTATGAATATGGTTGAGAATACCGCAAACATAAGTGAGAATATAATGTATGCTCCGGCTATGTATCTTAATCTGATAAATCCAAAAAGTAGAGTATATTTCGATTCGTTAAAACGGTATCGATTTATATACTGATAAAGTAGCTTGATATTTATCAAACAAAATATAGCTGATACTATGCCCATAATTGCGGTGATCCACACGAGTATCATGACTGTGTGGTTAGAATACCCTAACATTCATATAATATAACGAAATGCGAAAAAGTCAACATTTTCGTTTTTTAAAAAAGCAAGAATGTCAAAGATATTTATCCAACACTTTAAGAATATTTTTAACTCCTTGGCTTTCTTTTGGAATTTTTTTCTTCCCAGGAACATAATTTTGCCATGGAAGAATCTTATTTATTGCATGAATAAGTTCTTTGTGAGTTAGAAGTTCATCTTCTATTATGACAGTCTTACTATGGTTTTTTTGATACGCAAACGCATTTAGAAGTTGCTCGCCTCGACTTGCGTTTTTGCCTATTGGAATAAGTATTGCCGGAATTTGAAGCGCATCAATCTCCGCTAAAGTATTTGCTCCGGATCTTGCAATTACAAGATCTGTAATTTGATAAAAATGGGGAAGTTGTTCATTTACATATTCGTATGCTTTATATCTTGATCGATATTTTTTAGTGATAGCGGATGTGTTTGGTAATTTACCTTTACCGGTTATGTGAATTAATTGATAATGAGATAATATTTGGTTTGCGGAAAGCAAGATTTCTTTATTTATATGTTCCGCTCCTTGGCTTCCTCCCATAACAAGTATTGTGGGTATATCGGGAGAAAACCTTGTTAAGTTATATGCCTGTTCTTGGTTCCCGTTAAATATGAATTCCCTTACCGGGTTACCTGTTACTATTTTATTTTTATGATATGTAAAATATTTTTGACTTTCGGTATGAGATAAACAAAGTACATCTGCTTTCTTTGCTCCTATTTTATTAGCGAGTCCGGGAGTTATATCGGATTCATGCAGTATTGTAGGTATTTTAAGTAATCTGGCCGCGAACATAACCGGAATACTTACATATCCGCCCTTGCTGAATACAACATGTGGCTTAAAAGATTTTAAAGCGAAAAAAGCTTGAATAATTCCAAACGGGATTTTAAAAATATCTATAAAATTTTTAAATGAGAAATATCTTCTTAGTTTGCCTGTTGCAATACTTTTGTATGCGAGATCACTTTGTGGGATTATTTTAGACTCAGGTCCGTTTTTAGACCCGATATATAAAATATTAATATCCGGATATTTGTGTCGCAGTTTATTAATTAAGGCGATATTCGGGATGACGTGCCCTCCCGTTCCTCCTCCCGTGAAAACGATGCGTTTCATAAGAAGTTGTATGTTTTGAAATATTAAGAAGAATTCCTATTCCGATAAGTGTGGTTAAAATGGATGATCCACCATAACTGATTAGAGGAAGTGTAACTCCTGTGACGGGTAGAAGAGCCGTATTAACACTGATATTAATGAACGCTTGAGCTGTAATCCATGTTGTTATTCCAACAGCAAGAAGCATGGAAAATCTGTCAGGAGCCGTATTTGCTATTTTATACCCTCTATATGCAATAATGGCATAAACTATTACAACCAGAAAAATCCTTAAAAATCCAAGTTCTTCTGCCGATGCGGCAAAAATAAAGTCATCGGAAGCTTGTGGGAGCCAGTATGACTTTTGGACTCCTTGAGTAAGGCCTTTACCCCATAATCCTCCGCTACCTACTGCAATATTAGCTTGTTCTGATTGCCAGCAGTAGTCTTCTACACAATCTTTATCAAGAGATATATATGCAAGGAATCTTTCTCTAACATGACTAACATTGGTAACAACCATAACAGAGAATAGAAAAGCTATAAGTGCTCCAAGGGCGAGGTGTTTTATTCGTGCTCCGGCAACAAAGTAAATTGATACAGCGATTGATACTAAAACTAAAGTTGATCCAAGGTCGGGTTGAAGTATTACCGGTAAAATTATAAGTCCGGAAATAATTGAAAACGGGATAAATCCGTATTGGAAACTCCCCACATCTTTTGTTTTTTCATCCATCCATAAAGCTAAATAGAATATTAAAGCCAATTTTGCAAATTCCGATGGTTGAAGTGATGTGTTAAAAATGACAAGCCAGCTTCTTGCAAAAGTATTTAAGTTTGAGCCAAAAACAAGTACGAACAAAAGCAAGAACATAATAATTGTAAACATCGGCAATGCTATTTTTCGCCAAAATTTGTATGGTATTTTTGCGCAGATAAGAAGAGCTATTAAGCCGATAATCACTCTTGTTACATGATTTCGAAATAATAAGTAACAATCGACTCCTTCTTGTCCGCAATTCGGGTATAAAATATTTGGCGCGGAAAGCTGAATTGATTTTGGAACTCCGATACTTGTAATCATAACAACTCCAAAAAGAAGAAGTGCAAGAGTAAGAACGAATAGTATTGTGTCAGCTTTGGTTTTCTGCATTTATTTAAATGTCTTATAAGCTTGGCAATAGTACATTAATTATGTGTTTGTAAGCAATATTTCATGCTATAGTTATGCTTGCTATGAAAAATATTACATGGAGATATATAGGAGTTTTTGTGCTGGTTGCGGTTTTTACTTTTGTAATAGATAGAATTGCAAAAGTATATTTTATTGGCATGTCGAATGAAAATTTTGAGATTATTCCGAATATTTTTGCTATTAGTGTTCAAGAGAATCCCGGGATAGCGTTTAGTATTCAATTACCTTATATCGTACAAATTGTACTGACTCCTTTGTTGATTATTGTCGGGCTGAAATTTGCGTTTGATTATTTGCAGATGAATAAGAATTTCGTATTGATAACGCTTGGTTTTGTTGTTGGAGGAGCTATGAGTAATTATGTGGATAGAATACTTTATCATGCCGTTATAGATTATTTGTCTTTTTGGAGTTATCCGGTTTTTAATGTTGCGGATAGTTTTATTGTTATTGGCATCTTCCTTATTGCCATATTTTATGGTAAAATAAAAAGAGTTTAGAGTCGCGCAAGGCAAAACTCTGCCTCTGCGCGAGCACTCTGCGCAAGCGAAAACTTATTGCGAGTTAGTGTGAGCAAAGCAAACTCATTATTAAAAAAAGCATTTATGGATCAACAAAATACTGTAGATAGTGCACCTAAATTTACTTTTCTGTCACTGATTACTCGTACAATTGCCGGTCTTGGTGGTGGGATTGCCGGAACAATAGTACTTCTTATCATCTACATGCTTAGCAGTTCCATACTTCAGCAAGCTCTTGTTCAGAGCGGTGAGGAGGCTGATGTAACATCGCTATTTACGGTTGTAATAATGGCGATGGTATTTGTGTCGTTATTGGTATCGAATATATTTTCACCACTTTTTATTTCTTTTACGCAGGGTGAAAGATATAAAAAAGTAACAACATCGCTTTTTCAGATCTTTGTGTTAAATATTGTAATTTTTGTTTTACTTGTACCGATTTATTTATTTTCGACAAACATCGGAATTGGATTTGTCTCTTTTACGGCCGGTTTGCAAATGGCGCTTTCGGTGCTTGCAAGTGCACTTGTTTTTGAGATAATATCAAATTATAGATATGCTTTACTTGGTGTATACAGCGTTATTTTCGCTGTGTTGCTAGCTATTGTTTTTAGTTCTATTATTTATCAAACGACAGGAAGTGTGCTTGCACTTTTATTTTTGGCATTACCGCTTTTATGGGGTGGAATAGGATTTATGTTTGGTCTTGTCGGTATGATTTACGCGTGGGTTGTCTCCGTATGGGGTGTTGATTATTTGGCGACTACACAGGAATATGCAAAAGATTACGGAGTACATGAAACTACCGATGAAGTTGAGGTTGTGGCTCCAGAGCCAAAAGATACGGAAGGTGTTGATTTTCTAAGAAAAGATGATCAGTAAAGTTTCTCGTTAAGTGCTTTCTCCATTATGCCAAAAGGTGCTTTTTGTGATGTCCAAAGTTGAAAAGCAAATATGCCTTGGTGAAGAAGCATTCTTTCTCCTGTAATTACAGATGCTCCTATTTCCTCGGCATCTTTGACTATTTTAGTTTTAAGCGGTTTATAGATCATTTCCATAATTGTCATTTTTTTGCGCAACGAATATTTTGGAATAATTTGTATATCATTTTTTTGATTAAGTCCCGCTGATGTTGCTTGTATAACAATATCCGTATTTTCAGGGGAAAAATCTTTTAAACCTCCATATTTACAATTAAATTCTTTTGCTAAAATTTCTGCATGCGCAATTGTTCTGTTAAGAATTGTTATTTGATTGGCGTTACCTTGTTTAAGTGCATAAATTGCAGCTCTACTTGCTCCTCCGGCACCAAGAACGGTAGCGTTTTTGTTTTTAATCGAAGTTTTTTCAAGCAATGCTTGTCTGACTCCAATCCAATCGGCGTTTGTGCCAAGTAATTTGTTGTTTTTCCAATATACCGTATTAACTGCTCCTATTGATTTTGCAACTTCACTAATGCTGTCAAGAAGAGGAATTATGGTTTGTTTGTGCGGATTAGAAACACTTAGTCCTTTGATCTTTTCTGTGCGAACTTTTTTGATGAAAGCCCTCAAGTCTTTTGGTTGTATTTCAAAAAAATCATATTTTGCGTTTATACCGAGGGCTTTAAATCCGGCGTTATGCATTGTTGGAGATAACGAATGATAAACCGGAAATGCTAATATTCCATAAATATCCATATTTCTATTTTACTACATCTTTATTGAAAAAGTACCTGTTTTTTGGTATAATTATATGAAAAATATAAAAAACAAAGAATGACTAATTGGTTTATCCCGACAGCACTTGCACAGGTTGGAAGTAATGTAACAGGAGAAACTCAAACTCAACTTACAGGTTTGTTTGATTTTTTTGTAGTTAAAATCCCGGCTTTTATTGCTGCATTTGTTGTATTTGTGCTTTTTTATATTATGGCTAAAGCTATTAAAAAAATTGTTGAAGGGAGAATGGCCGATAAGTTTGAAGAGCACAAAGAAATGCAAATTTTAGCCGGAAGAACAGCATCTACAGCTACAATCATTATTGGGGCAACGATTTCACTTAACATTGCCGGAATTGATTTAACAGCTATTATAGCTGCTGCCGGTTTTGGAGTTGGTTTTGCACTTAAAGATATTATTATTAATTTTCTTGCCGGAGTTATGATTCTGGCTCAAAAACATTTTACTATTGGTGATTTTATTAAGATTGATGGTACTATCGGAAAAATAATTGAAATTCAAACTAGAGCAACAATACTTCAGGCCCTAGATGGAACCATGGTTGTTGTTCCTAATTCAGACTTGTTTTCAAAGCAGGTTATTAGTTATACAAGTAATCCATTTAGAAGAATAGAAATAGCGGTTGGTGTTGAATATGGAACAGATCTTAATAAGGCGGTCGAGGTTTGTTATAAGGCTCTTAAAGCTACAAAAGGGGTCTTAATAGAGCCTAAACCGGTTGTTATTGTAATGGAGTTTGCAGACAGTTCTATTAATCTTGCAGTACGTGCATGGGTTGAATCTCGTGGAGGATGGCTTAGTATAAGAAGCACTTTGGCTGTGAATATAAAGAAATTTTTTGACCAAGTTGGTATTAACATCCCATTTCCTATTACGACTGTTATTTTTGATAAAGATGCTAAAGCGGAGCAGGAAGTTCAAGCTGAAAAAATGATGAAAGAAAATCCGAAATGGCTTGAAGATAAAGCTAAAGCACAAGATCCCACTAATGTTTCTTCGCAAAAAGAGGCTCCTGTCTCATTGAAGCCGGTTGTCCAAACATCTGTTACAAAAGATCAACCGGGGAATACATTTCTATTGCAAAACAGTCCACAAGTTCAGCCATTAGAGGAGAATTCATAGTTCACTTTGAGGGGATTTTGTAAAACATCTTTTTGTCTTTTTGCATAATTGCAGACTTTGATTTTTAACTAAACAAAAACCCCCACAGATATATTAGTGGGGGGAGAAATTCCATTCTATCAACTGCATTTTGTTTTTGTATGCCGCTGAGAATTTAGGCGGAATTTTGTTTTTGTTTTACGGTGACCAAATGTTTTTTGATTCTGCTGTGCTTTGGCAATATTTTTAGTCAAGCCACCGACCGTCTGTGGGTGTGTCATTACAAGGACTACTAGGAGTCGCAGGAGAATGGCACCAGACAAAAGTAAGCGGTCCAGTTGGTCAATAAAGGACCATTACAGAGCAGAACATGGAAATAATTGAAAAGCTTAATTTCATTCATTGCACATTTTCTGCTATGCTTTTTACGAGTCTGATTTTCAAGGTTCTGAGATCTAACGATACATTTATACTATCAATATCAATGTTTCATATCAGTATATAAAAATAGGCTGTAAGTGTCAAAATATTACTATGGACGTATATTCAATAACTTGTCTAATTTGGAGATAACAGGGGTAAAAACTAGAGTAGTAAAAGAAAAAGACAATATTGTCTCGATTTTAATTGAATCGCTAAAAAAGCAAAAAATTGTATTAAAGGAGAAAGATATTATCGTAATTGCGTCTAAAATAGTGGCACTTTCGCAAGGAAGAGTGGTTGAAATAAAAGGAACAGACTATAAAAAAGGTGATCTTAAGAGTTTAATTCAAAAGGAGGGGAAGGCTCTGTTTCCTACAAACTTTTGTTGGCTTACTTTTAAAGATGGACATTTAATACCAAACGCGGGGGTCGATCAGTCTAATGTTCCAAAAGGAAAGGTTGTGCTTTGGCCACGCAATCCATATAAAGAGGCTCAAAGTATTCAGAAAAAACTTCGAAAACATTTTAAACTTAAAAAGCTTGGAATAATTATTGCCGATTCCACTTGTGCTCCGCTTCGTCCGGGAGTTCACGGCATTTCAATCGGACACTTCGGATTTAAAGGCATTGATGATTGTCGAAATAAAAAGGATATTTATGGGAACAAGATGAGGGTAACAAGGCGGGCATTAGCGGATAGTCTTGCTACTGCGGCTTTAATCCTTATGGGCGAAACAAACGAGAAGAAGCCGTTTGCTGTAATAAAAGATGCTCCGGTGGATTTTATTAATAAACGGGAGAGGAAATCTGTAATACAATTGAAGTCAGACCTTTTCTACGGTATGTATAGTGACGAGTTTATAAAGTTTGCATCTAAAAAATAAGAATATGTATAAAATTGCAGTACTTTCATCAACAAACGGAACCGATTTACAGGCGATTATAGATGAAATGAAGGCTGGAAAGATGGAAGGAATAGAGTTGAGTGTTGTTATTAGTAACAGAAAATCAGCATATGCACTTGAAAGGGCGAAAGAACAAGGATATGATACGGTTTTTGTAAGTCCAAGAGATAAAACCCGCGAAGAATTTGATAAAGAAATGGCGGTTATTTTAAAAGAGAAAGGAGTGGATTTAATTTGTTTAATAGGTTATATGCGCATTCTATCTTCATGGTTTGTAAGAGAGTTTGAAGGGAAAATCATAAATGTTCATCCGGCAATCAATATGAAAAAATATGCAGGTCTAGGAGCTATGAATCTAAATGTTCACAAAGCTGTAATCGAAAATGGAGAAAAAGAGTCAGGTTGCACAATTCATTACGTAACGGAAGGTGTTGACGAAGGACCAATTATCGCGCAAGCAGATGTTCTCCTTGAGGAAGGAGAAACTCCAGAGAGTTTGAAAGGAAAGGTGCAAGCCCAAGAGAAGCTATTGTACCCGGAGGTTATTAGAAGGTTTGCGAGAGGGGAGTAAGAAGTTTGCTAAGAAACATAACGAGCACAGTTTTTGATGTGTTACGAACAATTTTTATTTAAAATAAGCCGATTTGTTATAAAAATCCAGTCTTGGGGCGGAAGCATGTTTAACAAATTTCCTTTTGAGAGGATTCAACTTCTTCGTATCAACATCAAATCCCCCAGGTTTGTTCCTGTTGGGCCGGTAACTATTAGGTCGTTTGTTTTTTCGAAAAAGTGATAAGAGTCGTTGTTGTCTAAAAATTTCACCATCGATAATCCTAATTCTTTGGCTTTAGCTAGTGTTCTCGGAGTTCCCACTGCTCCAGCGGTTTTTTGTGGACAAATTCCGTCTACGCCGTCGGTTCCTATGGCGAGCACTGTAAAGTTTTTCCATTTTAAATTTGAATCGATTTCGTTTAAGGCGGAAAGTACGAACTCTTGATTGCGTCCGCCCATTCCTTTTCCTTTGATTGTTACAGTTGTTTCGCCTGTGATTATGTAAACTTTTTCCGGATCGACAACTTGTTTAAGGGTGTCGATGGCTTTGTCACGACATTCTCCGGACAAATCCGTAGCAAGAATTTCTGTATTTAATCCACTATCCTCACAGCATCTTTTAGCAAAATTGGCGACAGTTTGATGATTGGCTAAGATAGTCGTATCAACTCCTTCGAAAATTCCTTGTCCTGATTTAATCGTTTCTGTATTTCCACCTTTAAGATAATTAAGAACTGTTTGAGGTACATTCTCGGTTAGCGCGTATTTCTCTAAAACTGCAACAGCATCTTTAAAAGTTGTATCATCGGGGGAAAGGGGTCCGGAAGCAATAGTACTTAAATCATCACCAATTACATCCGAAATGACGATATTTATACACCTTGCCGGATAAATTGCTTGCGCCAAGAATCCTCCTTTAATTTGTGAAATATGCTTTCGAACAGTATTAATCTCATTAATATTTGCACCTGAGTTAATTAGCAAAGTGGTTGTATCAATTTTTTCTTCTAAAGAAATCCCTTCAACAGGTAAGCACATTAAAGCAGATCCTCCTCCTGAAATAAGTGAAATAATTAAATCACCTTCTTCTGCATTATTTGCTATCTCTAAAATTTTCTTAGCTCCTTCCATTCCATTGTTATTTGGATATGGATGGGTTGCGTAAGTGTATTTAATAAAGGCCAAGTTTGGGGTTTTCTCATTTTCCGGAATAATAACCAGCCCGTCTTTAATGTCGTCGTCAAAATGCTCTTCAACAGCTTCTGCCATTCGAGCAGCTCCTTTCCCAGTACCTACAACATACAAATTCGTATATCCACCTATATCAAGAGTCTCCAAATAATCTTTTACAAGCAAAAACGGATCAATTTTTTCAAGAACACACTTAGCGATATCCAGTAGCATTTACTATTAGTTAACAACATACTTAGGCTTGCGGGCTTGTAAAGCATCAATAATATTTTGAGCTGCAATTTCAGACATTTTTGTTCTGGCTTCAGCTGTTGCAGATCCAAGATGTGGTGCTAAAACAGCATTGTCGAGAGTTTCAAGACTGTGTGCCATAGCGGGTTCATTTTCATAAACATCCAAACCGGCTCCAAAAATTTTCTTTTCCCGAAGAGCTTTAACAAGAGCTTTTTCATCTATTATTTGTCCTCGAGCCGTATTAACCAAGACTGTATCTTTGTGCATCATATTAAAAACTTTTTCATTAATAAGATGATGAGTTTCCGGTGTATAATTAAGGTTTATAGATATGAAATTACTTTCTTTACAAAGAGTTTCCAAATCAACTTTTTTTGCTCCTGTTTCTTTTTCGAATTCGTCTTTTGTACTTCTGTCAAAATACAAAATATTCATACCAAACCCTTTATACATTTTTTTACCTATTGCTTGCCCGATTCTTCCAGCTCCGATAATCCCGAGGGTCTTTCCTGTTATTTGCTTGCCAAGTAAGAGCATTGGAGCCCACCCTTTATATTTGTGTTCTCTCATAAATCTGTCTCCTTCCGTAACACGTCTTGCGACTGCAAATATAAGTGCGATAGCCATATCAGCTGTTGCATTGGTTAGAACACCGGGCGTGTTTGTTACTATGATATTTCTTTCCGAAGCGGCATTAGTATCAATATTATTATACCCAACAGCGTAATTGGAAATTATTTTACAATTTGGTCCCGCAGCATCCATAACCTTATCGTCCATTTTGTCTGTAAGAAGGCTTAAAATAGCATCTCGCCCTTTTACTTTTTCCATTAATTCATCGTAATTCAGCACTCTGTCATCTGGGTTAACTTCAACCGAGTTCTCCCCAAATGCATTTTTTAGCATTTGAAGTCCTTTTTCCGGGATTCTGCGTGTAACGTAGATATTTACCATTCGGAAGGGTGTTAAGAAATACTTTCTATAAAAGTTTTTATGCGTGCAAGCCCTTCTTTAATATCATCTTCTGTGGATACATACGAGAATCGCACAAAATCATCTCCAAAAAGACCGAATACGGTTCCCGGAAGAATAAGCACATGAGCTTCTTTCATAATTCTGTCGCAAAGTTCGTCTGCGGAAATAGACAATTTATCTAAAAGTTCTCTTACATTTACCATCAAATAAAATGCTCCTTTTGGTGAGTGGCAATGTATTCCAGGAATTTCGTTTACAAGAGAAACCATTAAATCTCGTCTTTTTTTATATTCATCAAGCATATAATCAACTTGGTCTTGTGGACCGGTAATTGCTTCT
The DNA here is from genome assembly GCA_021158225.1 of bacterium. Taxonomy (GTDB): domain Bacteria; phylum Patescibacteriota; class Gracilibacteria; order UBA1369; family PNNO01; genus PNNO01. The sequence goes on from JAGGUZ010000024.1 coordinate 43,206, forward strand.
AGGGCTGCATATTGCGCGATTGTACTTGTACAAGAAACATCATTACAAGCTAACTTCTCGATGTATTCTGCCATTTCTTTGTTGCTTGTAACAGCCCATCCTACTCTGTAGCCTGTCATAGCGTATGTTTTTGAGCATCCGTTTAGCATAACGGTTCTTTCTTGCATTCCCGGAACGCTGGTAATTGAAATATGCTCTCCTTCATGAACCATTCTGTCATAAATCTCATCCGATAAGACCCATAAATCATTTTCAATAGCTATTTGTGCTATTTCCTCAATAAGTTCTTTTGTATAAACTCCACCGGTTGGATTTTGTGGAGAGTTAAGAATAATCATTTTAGTTTTTGGAGTGATAAGAGCTCTTAAATCTTCAGCCGTAAAATTAAAATTACGATCTTCTCTTAATTGAATCGGCACCATTTTTCCTCCCAAATATTCAGTTACAGACCCGTAAATCGGATATGATGGATTAGGGACAATTACTTCATCTCCCTCATCTATCAAAGCGTTTATCATATAAAACATAACCGGTTTTCCTCCGGGGAGGATAATTACATCTGAAGCTTTGTAAGGTACAGCCGAATAATTTGATGAAATTTTTGCAACAGCTTCACGTAGTGGTTGTATTCCGGTTGTGGCGGTATAATGAGTTTGATTATCATTTATGGCTTTTATAGCGGCATGATTTATGTTGTCCGGAGTGTTAAATCCGGGCTCGCCGATTTGAAGATATACGAGTTTTTCGCCTTTTGGAGCAAGAACTTCTTGTTCGAATTTTTTTGCTTTACCTATTACGGAAAAAGCGTTCTCTGTGCCGAGGTGTGGCATTCTTTTTGAGAAGGGTTTCATAGCCTGTGGTTATGTTAAAGAGTAGAATTAAGTTTTCCGGTTAAGCACTTCCTTTGCTTGTTCGATAATTTCTTTGGAAGTTATTCCATATTTTTCCATAAGCTCACGAGGTTGTCCGGATTCACCAAAAGTATCGTTTATACCTACCATTTCGGCAGGTACAGGATGATCTTGCATTAATACCTCAAACACCGCGCTTCCCATTCCGCCAGCCATTTGATGTTCTTCGGCAGTAACAAGACATCCTGTTTTCTTAACCGAATTAATAAGCGTTTCTTTATCTATTGGTTTTATTGTATGAAGGTTAATTACTTCCGCATTTATCCCTTCTTTTGCGAGTTCTTCCGAAGCATCTAAACTTTCTGCAACCATTGTGCCACATGCAATAATCGTTACATCGTTCCCTTCTTTCATTATATTTGCTTTTCCAACTTCGAATTTTGATTCTTCATTTGTAACAACCGGAACTTTTTCTCGTCCGAATCTTATATAAACTGGGCCGTTTATTTCTGCGGCCGCGAGTACGGCTTTTTTTGTCTCGTAATAATCCGATGGAACTAAAACAGTCATGTTTGGAATAACCCTCATAATGGCGATTTCTTCAAGTGCTTGATGAGTTGCTCCATCTTGTCCTACGGAAATTCCTCCGTGAGCACCTCCGAGTTTTACATTTAGTTGTCCGTAACAAATACTTGTTCTAATTTGCTCCCAAGCTCGTCCGGAAACAAAGACTCCATATGTTGATACAAAAGGAATAAGTCCGGTGAGCGAAAGCCCTCCGGCTGTATTAATCATATTTTGTTCCGCAATTCCCATATCAAAAAATCTCTTCGGGTACTTGTTTTTAAAATTTATCGTAAGAGTCGATTTAGCAAGATCGGCATCCAGAACGACAACATTTGGGTTTTTCTCGCCCAGTTCCAATAGCGCGTCTGACCACCCTTGCCTTGTTAACATCATCTGCCTTTCAGCCATTTCTTGTAAATTTTAAGAATATTTTTTATTTACATTTTTCTCTTGTTCATCAAGATCTTTCATTGCTTGTGCGAGTTGCTCATCATTAGGTGCTTTTCCATGCCATTCAGCTTTATTTTCCATATATGAAATTCCTTTTCCTTTAATCGTATCGCAAATAATAACAGTCGGTTTTCCTGTAAGAGTTAAAGCTTTTTGAATTGCTTTCCTGATTTGTTTAAAATTATGACCGTCTTTTACTCTTAAAACATGCCAATTAAAGCTTTCAAATTTCTTATCGAGAGGAGCAACACCCATTACATCTTCGCAATTACCATCTATTTGAAGTTTGTTGTAATCGACAAAAAGTATCAAATTATCAAGCCTGTAGTGAGCTGCAGACATAATTGCTTCCCAAGAATTTCCTTCCTGGAGATCTCCTTCACTGGAAAGTCCATATACTCTATTTGATTTGCCCTGAGTTTTTAATCCAAGAGCTATTCCTTGAGTAATTGAAAGATTTTGACCGAGTGATCCGCCAGACATTTCTAATCCTTTTGGGTGAAATCTATAAGGATGTCCCTGAAGATCGGAACCAAAATGTCTAAAAGTAGTTAATGTTGCCGGATCGAAATATCCCGTTCTTGCAAGAATCGAATAAATTGCCGGAGTGATATGTGCTTTACAAAAAATCATACGATCACGCTCTGGCCATTTTGGGTTGTCCGAGTCATGTTTAAGAAATTCATAATATAAGGTTATAAGAATTTCTACGGATGATAGGGATCCTCCCGGATGTCCGGATTGAGCGCTGTGAACCATCTCGACGATGTCGCGCCTCATTTGGATTGCTTTAAGTAATCTTTCTTTATCTGTAAGTATTTTTGGGTATGTCATTTCTTATTTCAAGTATAGCTGTTGCACAAGTGATAATGGATTTTTGGATCAATTTCAAGGAATAAGCGTTGTGCAATTGTACAAAAAGTACTGAAGTTTATATTTTAAAAACACGAAAAAAGAGGTAAAAAATGTGTTTTACAAAAATGACATTTTTTATTTCAGATTTATCAATATAAGACCGATTATTATTACTCCAATGCCGGTAAGTTGAATATTGGATATCTCTTCTTTGAATATGAAGTAGCCAAGTATTGTTACTGCAACAACTGATAGTGCTATCCACAAGATGTTTGTAATTGCCATTCCCTCGTATTTGAGTGATTTTGCGAATACATATCCCGCACTACCAAAAAGCATGATTGTAGCTATTAGTAGTAGCGGGTTTTTATTGATGCTGTAGAATTTTGCACAAAGCGTTCCGGAAAGATCCAGCAGAGTTATTATTGCAATATTTATAATAAATGGATTCATGTCAAAATTATTGATTCTAAATTTTTCCTCTCATTTTATTTCTTGCATCCTTTTCCAACTTAGCTTTGTTTTCTCGAATTTCCAATTTTACATTGCCTTTGACAAATTTATTCTCTTCTATGTCGTAAGGAATAACCAGTCCGGCTCCAATTACGCAATTGCTCCCTATTTTTACGCCGGGCATAAAGCTTGTGTTTATTCCGCATCTAATGTTTTCTCCTGTAATAAGGCCGAATTTGTTTGTTTCACTTGATATTTTCTCTCCTTTTATGTTTACCGAGATATTTTTTTCGTCGAGTCTTAAGTTCCCTGTAACTGTTCCGCTTCCAAATGAGCAATTGTCCGAAATTATGCTATCTCCTATGTAATTTGCGTGTGTCCAGACGTTTTTCCCGATGGATGATCGCGCAATCTCTGTTGAATACCCGATAACACATCCTTCGTTAATCATTGAATCTCGTACCAAAGAATTGTTTGCAACAACTACATTTTTGCCAATATAGCAAGGACCGTTAATAGTAGCATGATCAAAAATTCTTACACCTTCTTTAATAATCACATTACCTTTTATCACTGCCGTATCCGCAATTTGTGCATCTTTTGAAATTGTGCTCTCCATGTTTTTAAAAAAATATTTCATTACATCAAAAACATGCCATGGGAATTTAATTGGCTGCCAATAGCCATCAAACTCTACTGCTTTTATCTTCAATCCACCTTTTATTAAAGAATCTAAAGCAACTTCGTATCTATCATCTTTGTTGCTCGAAATTTTTTTTAATTCTTCAATAAGTTTTTTTGGATTTTTATGACAGTGGATAACGATATTAACAAGATTGCTCGGTTCGTTTCCTTCTCCGGGTTTTTCGATTACAGAAGTAATAAAACCCTCTGAATCAATTTTCAAATATCCGCCCGGAAAATATTTTTTAACTTTTTTACCGACAATCACACTATCAACATTTTCGTCATTTACGGTATTAACAATCAGTTCGTAAGCTTTCTCATCGACTATGTCATTTGAACTTACAATGCAAACGAGATCATTTCCAACGACTTCTTCACAGGCAATAATTGCTCCGGCCATTCCTTCGTCAAGATTTTTTTGCTCTATAATTTGATAATTAATATTTTTAAACTCTAGCTCTTTTAATTTGTCCAAATTATGGGAACCACCAATTACAATAAAATCATCAAAACCTGCTTTTATTAAAGACTCTATTTGATGAACGATTAACGGCTTTCCCAAAAACATTAAAAAATTCTTGTCTGGGATTGGTTGCATTCGCTCGCTTTTTCCAGCGGCGAGTAGCAATACTTTCATATGTAATTTAAGTTACGATTTCTGCCAATTTACCTGCTTTGATTGCGTCATTAATTTCCATGGCAATTCTTTGCCCGTAGCTTATGCTTTGTCCGTATAAATATCCAGAGTATGGAGTAAATGGAGTTCCGGGCGATCCGGGAATTCGCATGCTAACATCAAATATTACGATTTCTTCTTTTCCATGTTCGGCTGATACCGCGCCCTGTAATGCAAACGGTCCAATCATTCCAGGTGCAACTTCTTTTTTAAGTGTGGCAACAAATTTTTCGCCGGCAGCAAATGCTTTTTCCAAAATAGATTCTTTAACTGTACAGGCAATGTGTCCCATCTCAATCATTTTTGGCTTGTATCCGTTATTAAGTAATGTCATTTGAATTTTTGCGTCTAGTCTTAAAAATCCATCTAGCCCAGTTTGTCTTCTGGTATCTGTTCCCATAAGCTCGAGTTCACCTGTTAGCGATGAATAGAAAAAATTAAAATTTACTTGTGCTCCTATAATAAATTCTTCAATAACGGCATTATCTAAATCAGCCTGAACAATAAGGCCTTTTCCCATCATATCCTTGCTCGTTGAAAAGAAATCATCTGTCTTTGTAATTGTAAAAAATGCTCTTTCATATCCTCTGATAGCCTCATTAACTTTAATAAGAAGTGGTCCTCCTTTTTCATCAACAAAATGTTTATTCAAAGCTTTCCTTAGCTGTTTTTCGTTCATGCCACTGTTTCCTTTCCTAATAATTCTCGGAATTCTAATTCCCGCTTTCTCAAGAAGTTCGTATTGATTATTCGGTTGGTCTCTTTCTTCAAGTTTTACAAGAATCCTGTTGCCGTAAATTGGAACATTAAATCGTTTCTCTACAAGATCAAAATCTTTAAAATAAACCCAAAAATATCTATTGTGGATGAAGATAGTATTTCTTTTTCTAAGTTCCTCCTGAATATCTTCGTTAACGATATCGGAGAATTTGTTAACGATAATCGTTTCATCGATACATCCCTTTCCGTCACGGGTTTTGTAATATTTGTCATATGTTTTTTCTCGTCCTTTTTTACAAACAGCCAATGTTTTGAACCCGAGCTTTTTTGCTCCTGTACATACATCCAAAGCAGAGTGTCCACCAAGTACACCTATAGTAATGTTGTTTAAATCGTAACCTTCAACTACAGGTTTTATAGTTTGTTGAGTAATCATAAGTAAAATTTGTTAACCGAGTACATCATCGAGTCTGTCTTGCTCGATTGCCATCTTAATATCTCTTGCTATCCTTCGTCCAGTACTCATTGGTTCATTATATTTAAGCCATGTATAAGGTGATCCGTTAATAAAAGGATTTGTTCCTGCAACTATTCTTGCTGAAATTTCAAAAACATAAAAATTCAAATTCGGATCGATAATCGCCTCCAGACAAAAAGGTCCGTATAGTCCTTTCCCGACCAGTTTTTGTGAAGCTTTAACTACATTCTCTCCCATCTCAAACACTTGGGGAAGAATGGATTCTCTTATAACAAGGGGAATATTTCCTGTAATTGTATAGGAGGTTCTTATGTCTGCATCAAGCTGATCTTGAGCTGAAATTCTTCCGATTGAATCGGCGTTCGATTCGTATCGTTTATCAAAACTCATAACTTCAAGTTCTTCTGTAATCGGTGAATAGAAAAAATGAGTATACATTGGAACACCCACTATATATTCCTGTAATACATATTTCTTATTTCCGGGATAGTCTTTAATTCCTTCATAAAAATCTTTAGTTGATTTTGCGACGAAATACCCTTTGCCTCCTTGTGCTCCGTGGAATTTAACTATAACCGGAACATCTATGTCTTCAGGTTTGTCGAAGATGCGTGGCATCTTACATCCGGCATCAAGTAGCCAAAGTCTTTCCTTGTCTCTGTCTGATTCGAATTCTAAAATTCCTTTTGTGCCGTAATGCATGACTTTTAATTTCTTCATGCTTTGTGGACCGATGTATGTAACAAAAGATCCGTGTGGAATCATAATCGCATTTTGTTTGATAAGTTCTTCTTGTAATCCAAAGAATTCATCAAAGTTTTCAATTTCGATTATATTGTCCGCCACGCCGTAACTTTCATACGGCTTACTTCTTCCTTTCATGCAAATACAGATGGTATCAAATCCTTCATCCTTAGCTCCTTTTAGGATTTGAAGAGCACTGTGGCTTCCAAGTGTTGCGATTTTGTAATCTTTTATAGATGGCATAACTTAGGAATTTCATATTTTGCCTATTATAATACTTATTATGGATTTTTTGCAAGAAGACTTATAATTATAAAATAAATAGCCAAATGGTCAAATATTTTTAAAAATGTTGATAATTTGAATTTTTAATTGATTACTTTCTATATGTTGTCTATAAAAAGCGACTGTTAGCCAAAAAAAACCTATTTGTATTGAAAATTATAAAAATCGCACAAAAAACAATAAAATGTTCACGAGAAATGTCAAGTATAAACCTTTCTTTGCTTATCGGATGCCATATATAATTACATAGGTCTGAAAATAAATCGCTTGACAATTACTTGCTTGTTTAAGTAGACTCGGCTACCGTGAGTTTACATGGAAGCTGGAACTAATTATTGTCATTCTTAATTACAAGGCGCTGTCTGCCACATCGAATGTAAACGTAGGTCTAAGTGACGGAATTCAATCTCGATGTTAATACAAGGAAAACAATCTTATAAATACATATACCGGAAAAATTGCAGTAAACAGAATCGCAAGGAAATTGAGGCATAGAAAAAACTTCAATAAGCTTGGTTCCATAGGTTCTACGCTTGTTTCATTTATTAAGAAACCTCTAACCGTTAAGCGGTCAGTTGGTTCGTATAAGCCTGTCTCTCAAGTGCATATTCTAAAAAGGGCGCTTGGGTTCATGGCTTTTTTTGTAATTATTACTTCATTTACGCCCAATATAGCGTTTTCAGATGCTAATTTTGCGGTCGCACAAATGGATTATCCGCAAATATCTTCAAATATAATTGCCGATGATTCCGGTTTTTTGATTCCGATAAATCCTCAGACAGGTCAAGCTGATAGAAGTGAAATGACGGATAAAATTACGCACATAGTTAAGAGTGGAGAAACACTTTCTTTAATTGCA
>JAGGUZ010000032.1 GCA_021158225.1 bacterium
ATATTACGGAGTAGCCCACATAGCCTACTCAAACGGCATAATCCTCAATATGATTTATCCTCCGATAACTCTTTTGCTTATTTATATAAGTAGCATTCTTTATAAATATTTTGCCGAGATTAAACAACGACAATATGTACAAAACGCTTTTGGTAAATATCTAAGCCCAAATGTGATGAAGGAAATTCTCAAGAATCCTCATCTTCTTCATCGCCGAGGAGTAAAAAAGGAAATTACAATCTTTTTTTCCGACATTGTTGGTTTTACTTCTATTTCAGAACTACTTGATCCGCAAACACTCATCGAGCTCATAAATGAATATCTTGGAACAATGACGAATATCATTATGAAGTACGAAGGCACACTGGATAAATATGTTGGAGATGCAATTGTAGCTTATTTTGGAGCGCCTATCAACCAAGTTGACCACGCAAAACGAGCTTGCCATGTTGCACTTGAAATGCGCGCAATACTTCCGCAACTTCATAAAAAATGGAAAAAAGAAGGCAAACCTTTATTGGATTTTCGAATAGGAATAAATACCGGGATAGCCATAGTTGGAAATGTGGGGTCGGAAAAGCGCTTTGAATACACAATAATGGGCGACGAGGTAAATTTAGGATCCCGACTTGAGGGAGCGAATAAAGAATATAACACCAAAATAATGGTTTCCGAGGACACTTACCTACTTGTAAAAAACTATTTTGAATTTAGACATCTTGATTACTTACGAGTTAAAGGAAAGCGTGAGGCTGTGCGTGTTTATGAACTTTTAGCACACAAAGGCCAAGTTAGCGAAACCGGCATAAAGTTATTAAAAACTTATAACGACGGTATCAACTTGTATTTGGACCGTAATTTTAAAGAAGCGCAAGAAATGTTTAAGCAGGCTCTCCAAATTTATCCCGACGATGGGCCTAGCAAACTCTATTTAGAGCGCAGTGATATTCTTACCAATTATCCACCTCCTGCTGATTGGGATGGTATTTTTAACATGAAGACGAAGTAGGGAAATCTCTTTGGAGGTACTAAGTACTTCGAGGTACTAAGTACCTCGAAGTACTTAGTACCCAAACCCGTACCCAAACCCCACACACCGCAGTCCTAAGCCCTCTCCACATATTCACCGGTAGTCGTATTTACGCGTATTTTATCCCCCTCGTTAATAAACAAAGGAACTTTTACCACCAAACCGGTTTCCAGCGTGGCCGGCTTACTTCCACCCGACGCAGTATCTCCTTTTACTCCCGGAATCGTTTGAATAACCTCAAAAACCATTTTTGGCGGAAGCTCTACTGAAATCATATTCCCCTCGTAAAAAACACCATCAACACTTGTTCCATCAATCAAATACGAAAGCGCCCCTTCAATTTGATCCAAAGGCATCTCAAATTGCTCGTAAGTTTCTTCGTTCATAAAATAAGCCTCACCATCGGTTGTATATAAATACTGACATTTCTGCCTTTTAATATCCGCAAATTCAAAACTCTCGCCGGCAAGAAAAGTCTTATCTAAAGTTGCTCCGGTTTTTACATTTTTAAGTTTAGTTCGCATAACCGGTTTTTGAGCTTCTTTACGCTTAAATTCGCTCCATGTAATCAAATATGGATCGCCTTTTAACTTAACAATCTTTCCTACTTTAAGATCCGTCAAATTGTCTGCCATATAAAATTGATTAAATATATTTCACATGAAACTATAAAGAAAATCGCACATTCATGCAAGAATGCCTTTTTGTAATGAAAAACCGGCTTGTATATTATAAAATATGTAAAAAGGAAAACTTGACAATTTGGGGTATTTTTGGCATAAATTAAACCTTCGCAATCAACCAATTATATTGTGCCAAACAATACCGAATTAGAATCAGAAAGACGCCTCATTGAAACGGCAAAAGTAGATCCCGAAAAATTCATGGATCTCTATACAAAATATTACGATCAGATATACAGATATGTATATCGCCGGACAGGAGGCAACAAAGATGAAACTCACGACCTGGTAAGTCAGACTTTTATAGATGCTTTATCGCACATACAGTCATTTAAATGGCAGGGGTATCCGTTCTCTTCGTGGCTATATAAAATTGCGCATAATAATGTGATTAAATGGTATAGAAAAGCCGAGAAGAGCAACTATGTGCCAATTGAAGAAGCAAAAAATGTCTCCGATAAAAACCGTGATCAGCAAGAACTAACCGATGCTTCACTTGCAAAAGACCAAATTAACGCAATAATGGAAAAATTGGAAGAAGACGAACGCGAAATACTTAGGCTTAAATTCTTTGAAGGGCTTTCCAACATAGAAATCGCAGAAATTATGGGATTATCAATCTCAAACATCGGAGTAAAAGTCTTTCGAACATTAAAAAAGGCAAAAGGCTTCCTCCCAACAAAACATGACTTAAAACAATCTAATGAATAAAAATTATTTTAGCGACATAACAGACCTCTTCTTTAAAGTTAAAAACGAAGAAAATATTCAAATTGATGAGAGCGAAAAAGCAAAAATCAAGAACATACTGCAAACAAGAATTAATGAGATAAAAAATGTAAAAGAGCATAAGCAAGATTCATTTTGGAATAAATGGCGATACCAACTTATTGGAGCTCCGGCATCGCTTCTTGCGCTTGTGCTTGCTCTTTATGCCACGACAAATTTAAATGTTTCAATCCCTAAAGAAGATTTTAGTCCGACTCCACCGGCAAAACCTCCGGTATTAACCGATTTCGATAGACCGCTTGTAAAAACAGCTCCGAAATTGGAAACAAAACCTCCTAGAACTCTTAATAAAATTCAAGAAAATGAAACTGATTTCAAGTTGCCGAAAACCAAATACAACACAACTGCGACTTCGCAAGAAACACAAGCACCTGTAGAGCCTGAAAATACCAAATCTAAAGATACTCGGGAAAAACCCGCTACCTCACAAGAAACCACTGTGGGACCGGAAACTGTGAAACCAAGAAATACCGTATCTCAAAATACACAAAAGGACATCCCGGTAATAATGGATGGAACAGACACCACCTCTCAAAAAACTACAGATACAACGACAACTAACACTCAAAAGGAACCCGCTACCTCACAAGAAACCACTGTGGAACCTGAAGAAACTACATCCACTGTAAAACCTGAAAATACCGTATCAGAAAGCACCTCCACTAAAATCACCACTTCTTCATTACCCATTATCAAGAAACCTACGGAAACTTCAACCTCACCGATATATATCCACAAAGACAAAACTATAAAATCTCAATCCGCTTTTAACAAAGAAAATCTTGCAAAACTTACCAGCTCAAAAACCCCGGATTCGACTACCGTTTATTATATTAGTGACAATCAAGTTATAGTTGAAATAGACGAAGATGGAATTACAAAATGGTACCTTTTTGATAAAATTAAAGATAATTGGACAATCTCCAAATATAAAAAATTTCGCACAAAAACCGTGGTAAAATAGATTCATGAACAACAAAATCAAAATCCTTATAGCCACGCAAAACATAGGTAAATTTACCGAGATACAAGAGGTTTTAAGCTCATTGCCTCTGGATCTTTATCATCTTAAACTTAAGAAATTCGCTTCTTACCTTAAGAATGATTATTTTGAAGAACACGGAGAAACCTTTGAAGAAAATGCGGAATTAAAAGCTATGCACTATCACGAACTTATAGGCATGACGACAATCGGCGAAGATTCCGGAATTATTGTCGATGCGCTTAAAGACGAACTGGGGGTAAAAACAAGAAGATGGGGAGCCGGAGAACACGCAACCGACGAAGAATGGATAAAACACTTTATGAAGGTAATGGAAAATGTTCCCGATGAAAAACGCACAGCCAAATTTGTATGCGCCGCGGCGTTTATGGACGGAGGCGGAGAAGTTGTAATGTTTAAAGGAGAAACCAAAGGCATAATCACGCGCGATTTGGAAGCACCTCTAAAACCGGGGATCCCGCTAAGTTCTTGTTTTAAACCACTCGGCAAAAACAAAGTTTACGCATCCTTAAGTGAAAAAGAGAAAAACCAAATAAGCCACAGAGGAAAAGCTTTCCACGAGCTAAAAACTTTCATCAAAAACTACTTCCAAATCGCTTCATAGACTTTATAAGTATCGTCGCAATACCGTTTCCATGTATATTTTTCCGCTTGTCTCATCCCTCTGGCAACCATTTTATCGTACAATTCTTCATCAAAAAGCAACCTGTTAATTCCATTCACAAATCCATCAATATCTAGAGGATCAACAAAAATAGCCGCATCACCAAGCGCTTCGGGGATACTAGTAACATTAGAAGCAATAACGGGAGTTCCACACGCCATAGCTTCTAAAGGTGGTAAACCAAAACCTTCATACAAAGATGGAAAAATTAAAATTTTCGCAAGATTGTAAAATGCAACAAGCTCCTCATCCGGAACATTCGTAATAATATGAACTTTGCCCGCCAATCCAAGTTTATCAATTTCCTTCTTCACAGTGCGTAAATTGCTCCTTAAACTGGCATATCCGACAAGTAGAAAATGTACATCGTGATTATCAAAATAGACTTTTTTAAACGCCTTCAAAGCCGTAGTTAAATTCTTCCTGTGAGCATCCAAAGCTCCTACATAAAGCAAATACTTCTTGTCCGCGAGAAGCCCGTGAGAATTATAAAACAACTCCGGAGGCGACTCTAGAACCTTAAATTGCTCTTGAATCGCAGGATAAGCAACAAATATCTTTTCTTTATCGATTTTTAAATATTTTACAATATCATCTCTTGTATATTTTGAATTCGCTAAAATATAATCAGCCTTTTTCATCCCTCTGTAAGCCCATCTTAAAAAAAGTCTAAACTTCCAACTTGTTTCTTTCGGCATAGCCAAAGGAATAACATCAAGGCAACTTACAACCGTCTTGTCCCCCGACAAAAAATTAAGCATAAAAGCTTCTTCCCCAAACATAATATGTTTAACAACATTCTTCTTAAATTCCTTGCGAAACTTAAAAGGATGAATAAAATGATTTGCAAGATGCCTGAAAACAGAATATTTATCCCCTTTTAATGGATAAAGATGTTGAATGTTAAACTTTACCCTGCTGTCAAGATACTTAAAAAAATCAGATTCATAATGTCTTTTATATCCTGTTTTCATCTTCTTATCACCTTTTTCAACAAATGTTTTCTCTCCAATAAAAAGTGTGACTGGAATTCTCATAAACTAAAATAAGTGAGCCTTTATATTCTACAACTCCACAAAAAAAATTAACAGCCATTTCTTAAATTTGACTATCGATCATTACTTGATGATATATAAAAACAATAGTAGATTTCACATTGTATTGTATTTCTAAAATAAATTAAATATGTTAGAAACTTATCCTGATACTCCTCAAATGAGTAATACTCGTGCAGAGGAGATAATCAACTTCGTAGAAAACGGGGCTCCGATTAAATTTTGTAATATTACTACCGTTTCAGATCTTGAACGTCTTGCAAAAATGGCATATGCCGTACTCGGAAGAACACTTCCTAAAAAAGGTTTATTAAAAAGTGCAAGCACGCATCTTGATAAGAAAAGACAACGTCTTGGTCTTGAACTAAGCCAAGCCAGAGCCGAAGATTTATTTAATCATCTTCTTGAAAAAGAAGGAGCGGAAAATCCTCGTTTCAGAGCGGAAGACACAATACAAATACAAAGAGAGATTTTAAGAAAAGCCCTTGCAGTAATAGCAAGATCAAGAGAAGAAGATGAGAATGGGAACGGAAATGGTTCTCAATCATACCTTATTACTAGAGGAGAAACCCGTATAGAAGAGATGTATCCGCTACATGGATAAAAATATTGCAGAAACACTCAAGAAACTTGAAGAAACCGGAAAACAATTCTGGATTATTTCACATGAAACGGGTGAATTTTTAAACCGATTAATTCGAAAAAAAAATGTTAAACGAGTTCTGGAAATAGGTACTTCAATCGGCTATTCCGGAATTTGGATTGCTGAAGCGTTATCTTCCACAAACGGGAAACTGTACACAATGGAATCACATAATGAGCGCTTTAATAAAGCAAAAAAACACTTTCAGGAAGCCGGGCTTACCAAGTACATCACTCAATTTAAAGGGCATGCCCCAGACATTGAAATTCCGAATATGATTGATTTGCTTTTTCTTGACGCAACAAAAATCGAATATGTTTCTTATATTAAGACATTCCTTTTCCACATGAAAAAAGGAGGAATAATTATTGCAGATAATGCTATAAGCCACCGCGAAGCTCTTAAAGAATATGAAAAATATATATTCAACTCGCCTCAGCTTGAAAGCCGTTTAGTAGAAATAGGATCGGGGCTTTTTATTTCTACGGTGCTATAGCCGGTTCCTGTTCTAAAGGAACGATTGCTTCTTCTTTCGGAGCTCCTTTTATGCGAACTTGAATTGCAGATTGTGCGGTGTATCCGTAAATATCGGTAAGCACAGCTTTTATTGTATGTGCAGATCCGGGCTTTAAAAACCTTGAAATCCTTAAATTCCCAACATATGGTTTTTCTCTTATTGTAGACTGTAAAGTCTCATCAAGATAAAACTTAACATTCTCTATTGGAAAATCAGACTGTTCTTTAACTTTAACACTCAAATTTCCAACTTCTATTTTTTCATAACCGCTCGGTTGCGTAATTTTAATTGATCTCGCGGAATTAAAATGTTTCTTGTTGCAAAGTGGACTAACCTCCGTTGGAGGCACTCCAACTGAAGATTCGCCTTCCTTTGCAGCTCTGGCTGTCGCCCAAGATTGCACACCTGCTTCCCAACTGGCAAAAGTAGGAACAATGGCATGATGTTGTCTGTAGGTTTTTTCTTCAACTTTATCCGCCGGACACCACTCATTTGCAAGAAGTCCATTCCTTGTATCTATTTTAACTTTGGCAAATGAATTATCCACCTCGGTTGGAAGAGCGAAACTTGCAAAAACATCACTACGAAGACCTTCGGGCGGAATATTGGCTCCCGGTAATTTCCCCGTAGCCGCACTAACACTAACCGTCTGAATACCTTGGGGAACTGGAAATTCTTCATATCCCCAATCTTTTACTTTATGAGCCTCAACCATAAAATTTTTCCAGATTGGAGCGGCGGCATCATACCCATTTGCAGTAGCATATAAATTCCCCGATTGTCTATCGTCACTGTTCCCGGCCCAAACACCTGTAACAATATGCGTTGTATATCCAATTGTCCAAAGATTACTTGGAATATTTACATTCCCGACTTTCTTATTTGAAGTTCCCGTTTTTGCAGCGTTAACTTGCCCCGGAACAGTTAAATTAGGTCCCAACCTAACACTTGTATCTGACAATATACTCGTAATCAAATAAGCTATTTGCGGATCTAAAACTTCCTCCGGTTTTTTATTTGGATCAACTTCTTCCAATATATCTCCCTGTGCATTTTTAACTTTTAAAATACTTACAGGCGCCATACGTTTACCTCCGTTCCCAAAAACTCCAAAAGCAGACGTATGATCCAAAAGCCTAACTTCCGCAGTACCAAGAGCAAGAGGCCATCCGTAATCTCTATCTTTTGTAATAAATTTAATGCCCATTCTTTCTGCAAGATTCAAAATCGGCTCCTGCTCACCGCCCAAAAAATACGCCTTAATAGCAGGAATATTCCTTGATTGAGCCAACGCCGCACGCATGGTCATCGGCCCTCTAAAAGCTCCATCATAATTGTTCGGCGGTTTACCTCCTCCAAACTGTGTTCTAACATCATAAATAACAGAAGCCGGAGCATACCTATTGTAAAAAGCTTGCGCATAAACATACGGCTTAAAAGAAGATCCGGGTTGTTTATAACTTGTAGCTATATTCACATTCCCATCGATATCTTCATCGAAATAATCTTTTGACCCAACCATTGCAAGAATCTCTCCCGTCTTTTGATCAATTGCCACTAAAGCCGCATTTGTAGCATTAAACCTTGTAATATTTTTATCCGCTCCTTCCTTCACAACACGCTCTGCTATCTCTTGTAACTGAGGATCTATTGTTGTATATACCTGAAGACCACCTTGCTCAACCACTTCCTTCCCATATTTTTCTTCCAATTGCTCAATTACATAAAAAACAAAATGCGGAGCTTTCATTCGTGAAATATGTTTTTCAAATGTTAAACTTTGCAGTTTCTCCCAAGCCGTTTTCTTTTCCTCATCCGTAATATATCCGTCTTGATCCATTTTTCTTAAAATCAAATCGGAACGACCGGGAATATAAATATGATGTTCGTCGTCAATCTGATAATTTTTTCCGATTAAACCAAGTTTATAATCTACTCCAACATCAAGCCGAGCCGAATCGTAAATATTTCTATCTATTAAACTCTGAACCGAAACAAGTAACTCTGAATTCCGATGAGGACCATAAGGATTATAATAACTCGGTGCTTGCGGAAGTCCGGCCAAAATGGAACTTTCCGCAATATCTAAATCTTGCGCATTTTTTCCAAAATAAATTTCCGCAGCCTTCTGAATTCCATAAGCCGTATTCCCATAAGGAATCTTATTAAGATATAACTCTAAAATAGTTTTTTTACTATATGCTTGCTCAAGACGAACAGCCAAAATAAGCTCCTTTATTTTACGAGTATAACTATGTTCCGAAGTTAGAAACGCATTTTTAACATATTGCTGAGTAATTGTGGATCCTCCACGCTTAGACCCCACCCCAAACACCTCATACATTCCCGCCTTAATTATAGCCGGCAAGTCAAACCCTTTATGATGCCAAAAATCCTTATCTTCAATACTTACGGTTGCATCAATCAGATGCTTTGAAATCTTATCGTAAGGAACATATTCACGATTTTCATCACCATGTTTTACATAAAGCACATTATTATCTTTATCATAAATAGTCGTAGATTGAGCAACACTTAATTTATCAATATCATGCACATCCGGAAGCCCGATACTAAGAATTGCAATAAGAATCGTAAGAATTATGACACCTGCAAGAAACAAGCCAAGAAACCCCAAAAGCGAATATACCAAAAACTTCTTGAGCGATACTTTCCTATGTGAGGTTGTATTTCTCTGCCTTCGTGCAAGCACGGCCCTTATCTTTTTTTGGATATCATTCATAGACTTACTGTCCAATTGGATCGTCATCGATATGAGTATCCAGTTCACCGGATACTGTTTTCCCATCAATTTCTACAGCTACACGATATGCATCGCCAGCTCCCGGAATTTCATCTTCGGTAAAGAAAATTCTATCGGAACCTTGAGATAAATTCTCAGAATCTTCATAAATTAAACTTCCATCTTTTGCAAAAAGTCTTATAACGACATCGTTAAAACTTTTCGGAAGACGATAATTAAGACTAAGACCTACCGACTTACCTGTATTTTTGTCGCTTAAATTAGTTAAGAAGAATATCGTAAAAGGGCTACAATCCTCGTGTTGCTCAACTTGAGTAACATTCTGCGTATCCATAGACCCACATGCAGGAGTACCGGCTAGCCCGGCAATAATACCTAAAGCAAGCACTTGACTATGTGTTTTATGCGCAAAAGAACGAATAGCGTCTAGGAAAAGCTTCTTTGTCTTTTCGTTAGTAATATCTCCTTCTAATTGTGAGTCTAAATCTCCATTTTCCATAAATACTGCTCAAGTACCTTACATTCTCTACAAAAAAGCAAAAAAGTCAAGTAAATCTATTGCAATTCTCACATACATCGGTATAATTTTTTGGCTTTTGACAATCAAAAGCGCGCGCTCATTAACAAATACGATTTTTTGTAATATGCAAGTGTGTGCTTAACGAGAATCCATAAACACACATCTCGCTAGTCACACGGCTTGTATATTGCGTCCGGCCTAGAAGAGCGGCCAGAAAGGAGTCTTTATGACGCCAAAGTTTCTGATACCAGTTCTCTGGGCTTCCACTCTGGCAATCCCTGCAACCGCACAACCTAAACTGTCTGAAAATATTAGGTCTGCGGTAGTCGTGAAACGTGAAACTCCACACGTTTTCAAAAATGGAGGAGATAGTGATGTAGTCGATTGCGTGGAGCTTCTTCCGGATGGCAGCTTTCGGATGACAGCTTTGGGAGAAGATTATCCCCCATGTAGAATCGGTTTTGCCTCGGGAGTCCAAATTCGTTTGGATGAAGGTGAAATCATCACTACCGAAACAGAGGGTAATACTATACACGGAATGGTCCGCGTATATACGTCCGGATTGCCCTACAGACTGCTCGGAGACCAAGTGCATCTCGTAGAGCCAAATGCAATAGCAGATGTGATAGTTGAGAACAATCTCACTTACATCTTCTCGAAAGAGGGAGACACATCCGTTGTCGCATGTGAGATGTCACAGAATGTTACCTGTATTCGGCGTGAATTCCACTTGCTGGAAGGAGATATGCTTATTCTAACGAAAACCGGTCATATAAACGACTGGGAAGATTCGGAAGGAAACAGTTTATCACCAGAAAGCGGAGGATGTAGCACCGGAGGCGGGAACCCTTCAACTCTCTGGGTATTGGTTCTTCTCTGGACATTAATAACGTGGTTTAGGCGTCGTAAAAGACAATTGTCTTAGCAACAGCCAAAAACCCCTCAACCTGTCCCCCTCAAGCAATTGGATTTATGTGTGTGTTGTGCGAGGGGGCTTTCTTTTATTTCCCTCTGATAGTCCCACCGATTTTTTCCATATTATGAAAAATTTTCTTTTGTATCGCCGACATCTCTTCGTCCGTTAGCGTTTTATCATCGGCTTGAAGAAGCACTCTAAAAGCAAAAGCTTTTTTACCTTTTTCAATATGCTCTCCTTTATAAATATCAAAAAGTTTAACTCTTTTAATAAGATTTTTATCGGCCTTGCGAATTTCTTTTTCAACCTCGGCAACGGTTTTTTGAAGATCGACGACAACAGAAATATCAATATCAAGCCCTTGAAATTTCGGAAGTTTTTCATATTTAACAAGCGGTTCCAAAATCCCGGCAAGCTTGCTGAAATTAATTTCGAACATCGAAACTTTGGCTTCTATATCAAAGTTTTTGAGCACTTGCGGATGCACTTCAAAAATAGTACCGACAGCGGTTCCACGCACAATAAGATCTGCACACCTTGAAGGATGAGCATAAGGAAGTACGTTTTTAACTTGTTTCACTTCAACTTTATACTTTGAGAATTCTTTTAGAAACTCCACTGCAATTGATTTTGTCTCGTAAAATGATTCCGATTTCTTAACAACCACCCCTCCGATCCATTTTTCTTCCAACGGGAAAAATTCCCCAATCTCTTTGTATGTTCTGCCAATTTCATAAAACTTAAGCGACAAGTTGTATCGAAGATTGCTTACGACATTTTTTAAAAGATTCGGAACAAGTGTTGTTCTTAAATGTGTCTGATCCTGAGACAAATGATTTTCAAGCAAAATATGACCTTTTTCATTCATCAAGCATTTTTCAATTTCATCCTGACCATAAAACGAATAATTATAGATCTCCGAAAGGCCAAAACCATAGCTAAGGAGATCTCTTGCGTGATGCTTCCTTGTCCTTTCCGTGTTTTCCATTGGAGCTTCAATCGGTAAACTCGGAAGCGTTGGTTTGATATTCTCGTATCCGTAAAGCCGAACTATTTCCTCTACAAGATCGTCTTCGATATCTATATCTTTCGTAGCTCTAAACGACGGAACCGTAACTTGCAATTTGGTTTCCGATTTCTTAACAACTTTAAATTCAAGAGATCTTAAAATGTCTGCGCATTGTTTAACGCTAATTGGAACTCCCAACTTGGAAGAAACCGTATCGCTATCCAAAGTTATAATCGGTTCTTCTAATGTTACTCTTTTTTTATCGGTAATCGGTCCTGCAATCTTCGCCGTAGGGCAAAGCTGGAGAATTAGTTCCGCAGTTCTTTTAATAGCGAGTTCGGCAAGATTTGGATCTAAACTTTTTTCGAATCTTTGCACGGCTTCCGTTCTTAATCCAAGTCTAACAGAACTTTTTCTAATCGATTCCGGATTAAAATTTGCAGATTCAATAATTATTTCCGTTGTTTCGTCGTTGATTTCTGAATTTTCACCACCCATAATCCCGGCAATAGCAACCGCTTTTTCGTGATCCGCAATAACAAGCATGTTTGTATCGAGCTTTCTTTTTTGCCCATCAAGTGTTGTTATTTCCTCATTTTTATTAGCCCTTCTAACAATAATTCCACCTTTTATAAAATTCTTATCAAAAGCATGAAGAGGTTGCCCAAGCTCTGCCATAACATAATTTGTAACATCAACTATGTTTGAAATCGGTCTGTATCCAACCGCAAGAAGTCTGTCTTGCATCCATTTAGGCGAAGACTCAACTTTAATATTTTTAATAATAAGCCCACAATAACGTGGACAAAGATCGTAATCTTTAACTTCTATATTCGGAGAATCTCCGGTTTTTGGAATTTTAACTTTAGGTTCAAGTTTTTTAAACTCATTACCGGTAATTGCAGCGATCTCTCTTGCCATTCCATAATGCCCCCAAAGATCCGGTCTATGAGTAAGCGATTTATTATCTATCTCAAAAACAATGTCGTCCTTCTTGAAGACCTTGGCAAGTGGCATCCCTTCCTTTACATTAAGCCCTTTAAAGTCATAAATCCCATTATCTTTTTTCCCGAGTCCTATTTCCTCACCGGCGCAAAGCATACCGTCGCTCTGAACTCCGCGCAATTTTGCCGATTTTAACTCCACTAAGTCTCCTTCTCCGTGCCACTTAACCTTTGCGCCGGGCAAAGCTACCGGAACATACATACCTTCGTAAATATTATCGGCTCCGCAAACAATTTGATTACTTACACCTCCTATATCGGTTTGCGTGATAGTCAATCTATCCGCATCCGGATGAGGCTTAATTGATTTAATTTTCCCGACCACCATATTGTTAAAACTTTCCGCAAGATCTTTATATCCTTCAACTTCGGCAGTCCTGATTGTTATAAGTTCACTAAGTTCAAGCGGATTAATTTTCCCCTTTAACGGCACAAAATCTTTTATCCAATTGAGCGAAACAAACATTTATTATCTGTTATTAATATGTACAACCGGCTTTCTTCGCAAGGTCCGGGAGCGATGTTTCTCCGGTTTTTCTGGTTCCATCAGCAAAAATCCAAGTGGGAACTCCCATTATATCCAAATCCTTACAAGTTTGAGACCATCCCTTTTCCTCGGCACAATCTATATTATCCAAATATTCAAGCCCATCACCAAAAGCCTCTTTTTGTTTTTTACAGTGTCCGCACCATAAAGCCGTATAAAGCTTTGCGCCTTTTTCCGTAAGACACTTGGCAAGAGTAACCTCCTTTGATTCAGTAGCCTCAATCTCATTTGACTCAGATTTTACAATATCTTTCGTTTTAGCTTGTTCTGTACTCATCTTCACTTCCTCCTGTTTTGGTTGAACAACAGTTTTACTTTGAGCCTCCACCTTCTGTTCTTGTCCCGGCGCAGTACTGCACCCAGCAAACATGAAAATACCAAGAACTGCAGATATCACTAAGATTTTTGTCTTCATTTTAAAATTGGTTAATAAATCGAAGATCTCCTCCAAGAAGCAATCTTATATCATCAATAGCATGACGCATCATTACAAGACGAGTAAGCCCAAATCCAAATGCCCATCCTTGCCATTTTTTTGGATCGATACCACCGGCCTTCAACACATTCTCATGAATCATCCCTGCCCCCATAAATTCCACCCAACCTGTATGCTTACAAACTCTGCATCCTTTTCCCCCACATATCAAGCACGAAAAATCAACTTCCAATCCGGGCTCAACAAATGGGAAATACCCCGGACGAATCCGCACTTTAACATCTTTTTCAAATAATCTGCTTAAGAATTGAGCCAAAACTCCTTTTAAATGAGCAATTGAAATATCCTTGTCTATCATAAATCCTTCAACTTGATAAAAAGTCGTATCATGAGAAGCATCTGTCGCTTCGTATCTAAAAGTTCTACCTGGTACAATCACACGCAAAGGGGGTCCGAACTTTTCCATTGTCCTAACTTGAACCGGAGATGTATGCGTGCGCAAAACCATACGCCCGTGTTTCTTATCTTTTTTCCCCTTAATAAAAAATGTGTCCTGCATATCACGAGCAGGATGCCAAGACGGGATATTAAGTCCTTCAAAATTATAGTATTCACTTTCCACTTCCGGCCCATCCATAACAGTAAATCCCATTGAACCGAATATATTTTCAACCTTTCTCTGAACTTGCGAAAGTGGATGAATATGCCCAAGATTATTATCCGGCCCCGGGACTGTAATATCAAAATTATCGTCCTTAAGCTTTTTATTCAACTCCGCGGTTTCAAGTTCAACAATCTTCACCTTAAACGCAGTTTCAAGTTCGTTCTTCACCTTGTTACTAAGTTTCCCGATAATCGGTTTTTGCTTATCGGGAAGATCCTTAACTCCCCTTAATATAGAGGTAAGTTCTCCTTTTCGCCCTATGTATTTAACTTCAACTTCCTGAAGAGAACGAAGTGTCTCCACCTCTTTTATCGCATTCAAACAAGCTTTTTTTAAAGAGAGAAGTTGTACTTTCATGAGAAACTTTTTAAATCTGTCTCCGATTTTACGTTTTTCTTATCACCTTTGCAAATTTCATAACAATCTTACTTGCAAGAATTTTCTTTCTATTGAGAAATGTGTTTTTGACAACCATTCTTTCGGTTCAAACTTTTCAGCTGGAATTTTCGCAATTTGAATTCAGTGTCTTTAAAGCCGGCTTATCAAGCAACATTATGGACCGTGCAAATCTCTTGAAGTTTTATCCATTTCTAGGTATAATAAAAAGAAAATAGAAATTTAAAACTTTAAAACAAAAATATATGTCAGATAAAAAAGGTCCAACCCGAGAACACGAACGATTTCCTGCGCAACCACAAAGTACAGCAGAAACCGAGCGCAATCTTGAAAAACAAAAACCGCAAAACACGGCGGAAGAAATGCGCAAATTGGGAGAAAGTATCAATCTTCCCAATCAAATACCGAAAAGAAATCAAGAAGTCATAAATAAAATGCTCAAAGAGTGCGAAAAAGGAAAATACAGAACACCCGAGCAACTTACGGGATATCAACCGTTCGTTTCCGGGAAATTCAAAAACCCATCCGATGTTCACTTGGGACATATATCATATCTCTACGCAAACAACCTTCTAACGGAAGGACGCGAGGTTATTATTGGAAAGTACGAAGATGGATACGCTATGTATCATAAAGTTTAAGTTACCCGATAACTCAACCTAAACGGTTTACCCAAATTATCGACGCTAAGTTACTTGGTAACTCAGTAAAAAAAACCCCACCTTACGGCGGGGTTTTTCTAATTCTTCAAACGAAAGCCGTTACTATCTAACAGCATCTTTAAGAGATTTTCCAGCTTTAAAAGCAGGCAATTTCATTGCAGGAATCTTAATTTTTTGACTTGGGTTTCGTGGGTTAACACCGGTTCGTGCAGCACGTTTTGAAACACGGAATGTTCCAAATCCTGTGATAGTTACATTCTGTCCTTTTTTAAGGCTAGCTGTTATTGCAGCTAGTACTGCGTCTAGTACTTCTGCGGCTGCCTTTTTTGTTACACCAGCTTTTGAAGCTGCTGTGTTCACTAGGTCTTGCTTTGTCATAGCAAAGAGAGGTTAAGAATAAATTGTTTATAAGCCCTAAAGCCGCCTGCATTATATCCATTACATCTTCAATTGCAAGCGTTTTTTTAAAATCGATGCCCTTTTTAAAGCGCTTTATCCATATTTTACCTTGTTTTTTGGCTTATTCCAGCCATTCCACTATCTGTTGCGTGTTTTTGACTTTTATTTCGTATTATTGACGGATTTTCCCTTAATTTAAGCGAATCAGAGATGAGTGTTAACAAGACTTTTTGTAAATCTAAGAACAAGCTAACATGAGTAAAATGAATTCCTTTTTGAAAATTTTTTGACTCAAACCGCAAAGCAGTGTTAACTAAAAAGATGTATGCACCTAAAATAAATTTACATGGCTGATAATTTGGTTATCGTTGAATCCCCTGCAAAAGCAAGAACAATTTCACAATATCTCGGAAAAGATTATAGTGTGATGGCTTCAATGGGACATGTTAGAGATTTGCCCAAATCGAGAATGGGTATAGATATCGAGCACAATTTTACTCCTTCTTATACTGTCCCTACAGATAAGAAAAAAATCGTCAGCGGACTGAAAAAGAAAATTAAATCCGGAACCGCAATCTGGATCGCAACTGATGAAGACCGCGAAGGAGAAGCTATTGGCTGGCATTTATTGCAAGCCTTAAAACTTGATCCTAAAAAGCGCGATATAAAAAGAATCGTCTTTCACGAGATTACAAAAACAGCAATTTTGAACTCTATTAAAAACCCGCGAGAAATCGATATAAATCTTGTTGATGCTCAGCAAGCAAGAAGAGTTTTGGACAGATTGGTGGGTTATGAGCTTTCGCCTCTTCTTTGGAAAAAAATTCGTTACGGACTTTCGGCAGGGCGTGTTCAAAGCGTGGCTGTCCGTTTAATCGTAGAGAGAGAAAGAGAAATTCAAGCTTTTAAACCGGATGAATATTGGAAAATAACAGGTACATTCACCGGGGATGCCAATAAAAAATTCGAGGCTCTACTTTCAACAATCAACGGAAAAAAAGAAGAAGTAAATAATAAAAAGTCATCAGATAAAATCCTAAAAGAACTGGACGGTGCGGAATATAAAGTTGCCAAATTAAAAGAGAAACTCTCAAAAAGAAATCCATCACCTCCTTTTATAACCTCCACATTACAACAAGAAGCTTCAAGAAAACTTGGATTTTCCGTTAAGAAAACCATGGTTATAGCTCAGCAACTATATGAAGGTGTTAAAACAGACAAGGTTCATGGCGGACTTATAACCTACATGAGAACAGATTCGTTTAATCTTTCTTCTCAAGCCCTTAAACAAGCAAAAAAAATTGTCGAGAAAATTTATGGAAAAGAGTACATCACGGAAAAACCTCGTGTATATAAAAAAGCAAAAGGCGCTCAAGAAGCTCATGAAGCAATCAGACCAACAGACTTATCATTAACTCCGGAAACTGCTAAAACATTTTTGGATCGTGATCAATTTAGATTATATAAATTGATATGGGAAAGAATGATCGCATGCCAAATGGCAACGGCAAAACTTAAAGGATTGGAAGTTTTAATTGAATCCGGAAAAAACGGGGAGAAACTCCCTTATATATTTAAAGCAACCGGACAAACAATCGTCTTCCCCGGTTTTATGAAACTTTATATAGAAGGTACCGATGACGAATCGAAAGATAAACAATCACACGAAAAGTTACTTCCTCCTTTAAAAGAAAATGAAGATCTTAAATGTAATAAAATCGATCCTACTCAACATTTTACACAACCGCCTCCAAGATATACGGAAGCATCACTTGTAAAAAAATTGGAGTCCGAAGGGATTGGAAGACCTAGTACATATGCTCCTACAATAAGTACCATTCAAACACGCGGGTATATCGAGAAAGAGAAAAAAGCGCTAAAACCAACAGATACCGGAGAAGTTGTAAGCGACTTTCTTGTTAAGCATTTCCCGGAAATTGTCGATTATAAATTCACGGCGGAAATGGAAGAAGATTTGGACCTTATCGCCAACGGGAAAAAGAAATGGATTCCGTTGATTAAGAGTTTCTATACTCCCTTTCATAAACTTATTGAAGAGAAAGAAAAAAGCGTTAAAAAATCAGATGTTGTAAATGAGAAATCAGATGAAATATGCGAGAAATGTGGAAGTAAAATGGTAATTAAATTGGGACGATATGGGAAATTTCTGTCTTGTTCAAATTATCCGAAATGTAAAAATGCGAGACCGCTTAAAAAAGATGAAAGCGAGAAGGAAGAGCCAAAAATCGACGAGGAACTAAAAAGAAAATTGAAGGATAAGAAATGTGAAAAATGCGGAGCCCCAATGGAAATTAAAACCGGACGATACGGAAATTTCCTCAGATGTACAAATCCGGATTGTAAAAACATTCAGCCGATTATTAAATTTACCGGCATAAAATGCCCGAAATGTAAAACCGGGCAACTAGTGGAAAGACATACAAGACGAACTGGGAAAATATTTTATGGATGTAATAAATTTCCAAAATGTAAATTTGCCACTTGGGATAAGCCTACAGGCGATAAATGTAAGAAATGCGGAGGCTTGATGGTTGAAAAAAAAGGTAAAGTTGTTTGTATGGATTGTGGAGCTGAGAATTAATTGAAACTTTGTGTTTTTCGTGGTAAAATTAAGAGAAAAAATACAAAAACCAATTTTCCCATGAAAACAATTATCCACTATTTTCAAACCAGAGCCTTGAAACAAATAGCTCAATGGCTTGTTGTTGCCACCTTCTCAATAATAATTTTAGGAGTTTTCGCCATCGCGGATGCGTATGCGGCAGGAAGTTTAACGCCTCCCCCATCGTTTTCAGGATCAACAACTTTAAATTTATTAAACAGTTATCAATGTGCCGATCTTAGAGGAACTGCAGGAGGATCATGTAATATAGATCAAGGTTGTCTGAATTTTGACAACGAACCGCCTTCGGAAAATTTGGCAGCGGAAATTTGCGGTCCAAATACTGTCGTTACAAATGGTAATTTACAAGATTTTGAACTTCACGGATGGGTATGGGATACAAACCTTGGTTATGTAAGTTTATACTGTGATACGAACGGACAAAACAACGGCGTGGATTGTGGTTCTATTCCATACGGAGTAAAAGTGGATGTTCAGCATGGAGACATGTCCGGATGGGCATGGAGCGATAACATTGGATGGATTAGTTTTGGATGTGAAAACGGTCTTAATGAAGGATATGCGTGCGGATCCATAGATTACAGCGTTCAAATGAATATGAGAATAGGAAAAGATTTGGGAGTAATGAGTGGTTATGCTTGGGCAGATTCGGTTGGTTGGTTCGATTTTCAACATTCTAATTCTCGTGCAAATATACTTGACCTTATGATGAGAACTTCGAGTACGGAAACGGATTGGGGAGTATGGACAAAAGGAGAAATCGGAGGAAATTTGTCTGCAGACGAAAAAAACGGACCTCCTTTAAAAAGTAATATGCCGGTTGCCGGAAGTGGAAACGGATATGATTTATTTGTTTATGTTGCCGACATTGCCGGTAATCCAATACTAAATAGTGCGGAGGCGACTGTTGATATAGAAACACAGTGGAAAGATACCGTGGGGTCTAATCAAACAGATGATATGGCAAATGATTCAAGTGATAGAAATGGTGGCATTGTTGTTAAACCGAGCGTTAAAAATAATGCCGGAGAAGTTTTAAGTGTTAAAGGTCCTGCCACAACCGGAGGTATTGTCGGTGCCTATTATGGGCTTGTAACTTCAACTATGCCCACAGATGGAGGAAACTGTTACGATGGAGATGGAGATGGATCTTGCTATACTGGAGATGATAACTTCTTTTATAAAGATTTTGTTGAAGGTGGCAACGGTCCTGCAAACGACCTAATTTATAATTCGGCGACTGTTACCGTTAATATTCCTTCTACAGGCGAAACTTGGACAAGGATAGTAAAGCCTCTTGGATATACAAGCGGGAGAAGAATGGATTTTTTACCGCAAGTTGATATCCCAAAATTGGATTACTTGATGACTCCGGGAGACGATTCAAGTGGAGTGCCTGTAATTCAGGCTCTTAGAAATAAATTGGACGAATTTAAAATAAGGGTTAAACAAAATGCAAGCTCGGGAACTTGGCCGGTTCATCTTGTCCTAGATTCCGGTGTACCGGATGCTAATTATGTCTTTGTTAATTCTAGTGATATGGAAGCGGATCCAAATACTCTTTCCAGTACCAAGGTTCTTACGGATACAGGTAGTGAAGATTCGATTTTTGCTCTTCCGTACGCTCCAAGTGAAGATGCTTTACAAGAATTTTTACCGGGAGCATATCTTCATTCTGTTGTAACTATCGACCATGGATTTATCGCTCCACCAAGTTCATATTTTAGTAACGGATTGCCACGAGTATTTAATTCCGAAATTCAAACACAAGTCGCCGAAATTATTAGCGGAAATGTGTTTTCACCGGGAGCAAAAGAAGTTGTTCAAGGATCGAATGTTCCGTTATTTGGAGATGTAGCTGTTTATGCATTACGAACTCAAATTCTAAAAGATGTAAGTAGTTTAATTAAAGGTTTAAGCTCGAGCACCAGTACTTCGCCGGTTACAATAAACTCTTCGGCCATTTTGTCGGGAAACAGCTTTAAAGATGGAAAATTATATTATTTTAACAATCAAGATGTAACGATTGACGACATTAGTGCACTTGCGAATAAAGCCCCTGGAAAACCGATAACCGTCGTAGTTAAAGGTGGTGATTTATATATAAATGATAATATCGATACCGGACAGGCATTTGGCTTCATAGTTTTTGAATCGGATGACGATACAAATCAAGCTACAAAAGGCGGACGAATTTATGTTAACTCCGATGTTACAGATATGGTTAATGTACATATATTTTCTGACGGACCGATCTTTAGATACACCAATGGAGTTTGCTACTATTGGGGAAATTATGGGCCTTCCAACAGTTTAGTCGGCTTGCGTGAACCAGGATTTGTTGAAACTGGAAGATGTTCAGACAGTGGATCGTTTAAAGAGCCTACCGTAGCACTTCCAAACCAATTTTACTTGAAAGGAAATTTGGCTTCGTTTAACTGTCTTGGATGCTCAACAAATATTAAACCGTCTCGAGGAGATGGACTTGATCTTGGAGGAGCAAATGCGCGAAACTTCGCTATAGCACGATTATATGACTTTAACTACTTTAGTTACTACAGAAAAAATCCGGTAACCAATGTGTTTTCCGGAAAAGCCTCAACTAATGTAGCCACAAATCCAAAAATAACTAATAAGGACAAAGCTGTTTACTTTGAGTATTTGCCTGCGCCAACAGATTTGCTGGGATTTAGAAACTTCTAAGTGTACCCAGATAAGCTTCCGAGGTACTTCTTCCGAGATACTACTTCCGAGGTACTAAGCTTCCGAGGTACTAAGTACTTAGTATCAAGTTACCTAGGTAAGCTACCGAGTGTTAAGTACTAAGTACTTAGTATCAAGTTACCTAGGTAAGCTACTTACGCGTTTTCTTGGTAACTTTATATTCAAGGTGTTTTCCAAACATAAGACGGGTCTGCGCATCGAGTGCCGGAATAGCACTTAAAAAAATACTTGTAATTGGAACCATTATCCATTGAAGCAAAAGTGATAATGTCTCTAAAACAGAGCGTTTTTCATGCTTCCGAGGTACAAGAATTAAACTTATAATTCCACACATAATAATTCCAACTGCCGCAATCGTAAGCATTTGACTTGTGATTTGCGGAAGATTATATGCAAGCACGGAATTTCGAAAATTAGCATTCATTAGCGATGGGAGCCATCCTGCAAACATAATAATCAATGGACCGGTTGCCCAAAAAAAAGCGTTTTCAAGAAAGAAAAATATCCGACTGACTTTTTCCCATAAAGGAATGTTCGGATTACGAGAAAGATTTATAGCCATAAAAGGAAAATCGACAACTCCCCACGCCCATCTTCTAAGCTGTATATACTGACTTTTGAAAGTTTCAATATATGTATCACCTAAAACAGCATCCATGTAAACGGGCGTATAGATTGAAGAAACGGTATGCTTCCCATTATATTTTATAAAAGCAGTCCAAAATTGACGCGAATCTTCCGGAATAATCGATGGATTCCAGTAATTTGTATCAATTGCTGTCTGAAACCCCATCGATCTACTCGAAAAACTTTTATATTTCTTCTTATCCAAACTTTCCGCCATCCGCCAAAAAGTGCAAGACAAAGCCACCATTCGAATCATCACGGGAACATCCCAGATGTTGTTATGAAACATATGTGTAGGTTGATATGCTTTTTGCGTCCTATTTTTTGTCACAAGATATTTAAAAGTAAGTTCAGAAAAATAATTCGGATGAGTAATCGTATCGGCATCGAAATTACTTAAAATTACTTTTTGATAATCAATATTTTCTTGATCAAGATATTTTTTAAGTTCCTTTGCGGCAAAAGTTGCATTCGAGCTCTTCCCGGGAATTTCATCAGGCAAGTTTTGAGGATGCACGGTGATTATAATTTTGTGGAATTTATGACCAAATTCATCGATGATTTTCTTCGAGATAATCTTAAAATTTTCTTTATCGCCTTCCTCACCACCCAAGACTAAAATAGGTTTTTTGTATGGATAGAAGCTATCTATATATGACTTAACAGACTCTCGAACAAGCTCGTACGACTCCTTGTAAGTAACCATTAAAATTGCATGATAAATCTGTGACGGTTTTAAATACTGACTATTTTTGTTAAGCCATGTAATTCGATTTTTTAAATTTTCAATTTCAAGAAAAAAGATTTTTTGGCCTTTAAGAAGAGGTTTTGTGCCTCTGGCCTCCTTTTCCGCCATATCAATTTTATTTGTATGCTCCACGAGATCAAGAAGATAATTCCAGTTAACATTCATAGCATCCTGCGTTCGCAAATATCCTCTATACAGATTTATACTAAGCCCTATGGAGCGGAAAAGCCAAATAGTCGCGTATATAATCGCAAGTATCGCAATCGCAATGGGATTATAAATAGCGATAATAACGGGGAGAATAATTGCAGACCAAGCGAGGATTCCCGGCACCATCTCCAGCAATCTCCAGTATTTGTGAGTTGTGATTATTTTCATAAGTTACTATTCATAGGTACAGGTACTAAGTACCTATCGGTTAAACTTCATACTAATCCAGACTTCATAGGTACTAAGCTTCATAGGTACTAAGTACCTATCAGTTAATTCATAGGTACAGGTACTAAGTACCTATCGGTTAAACTTCATACCAATCTAGGCTAACCTCAGGGAATTTCTTAAGTTGTTCAACCATTAACTTTTGAATCTCGTTAAGTTTCTCTTTCGAATCAGCTTCGAATCTTAAAGTAAGATTTGGACTTGTATTGGAAGCTCGCACCGCCCCCCAAGCCTTCGGAGAAAAGTTAACCCTAACCCCATCCAAAGTAATACAGTCATAATGTTCCGTAAAATACTCAACAAGCTTATTAACAATATCAAATTTCTTATCATCCGGCGTATGAGCCTTAAATTCCGGCGTAGTATAAGTACTCGGAACATCATCAAACAGATGAGAAAATGTCTTCCCCGATTTAGAAAGGATTTCAAGTAGCTTCGCACCTCCTAAAAAGGCATCGTCAAAGCCATAATAATTTTCGGCGAAGAAAAGATGACCACTAACCTCCCCCGCCAAAGGCGCACCAATCTCCTTCATTTTACTTTCTATAAATGAATGACCGGTCTTTGACATTACTGGCTGTCCCCCATGATTTTTAATATCGTCAATTAAAGTCTGCGACACTTTTACATCAAACACAATTTTTGAATCGGGCAGGCGCGTGAGCAAATCGCGGGCAAGGAGAAGAAGAAGATAATCCGCAGAATAATGGTGACCTTTTTCATCAACCACACCAACACGATCCCCATCACCATCAAATCCAAACCCTATATCAGCCTTTGTTTCTTTAACTTTTGCGATTAAATCCTGCATGTTTTTAAGCTCCTCGGGATTAGCTTCATGATTAGGGAAATTCCCATCCGGCTCACAGTAAAGCTCGGTCACATCGCATCCCATAGCCCTAAAAAGTTTTGGAGCGTATCTACCGGCAATTCCATTACCCGCATCGATAACAATTTTTAGAGATTTTGCAAGTTTCACCTTCGATAAGATATCAGTTTGATAATCAGAGGAAATATCTTGCTGTACGTACTTTCCTTCGCCAGTTGAAAACGCCTTGTCGTTAATGATTTTTAAGACTTCCTGCAACTCATCTCCACAAATACTATGCGCACTTTTCCCAACAATTTTAACTCCGTTATATTCTTTGGGATTATGACTTGCCGTGATTGTTGCTCCTCCATCAAACTCATATTTACAAACTGCATAATACATCATCGGCGAAGTAACTTCCCCAATATTCGTAACATTACAGCCGGTCGATAAAAGCCCGTCAATAAAAGCTTTTTGAAGTTTGGGAGAATGCAGACGATTATCTCTGGCAACAACTAAATTTTTTCCGGAAATTTTTTGTAGATATGTCCCGGTTCCCTTCCCTATAAGCGTAACTATTTCAGGGGTAAGATCTACGCTGGCAAACTCTTCAGTTGTTTGAGCAATTCCACGAATATCGTATGCCCTAAAAATCAATGGATTAATTCCCATATTTTTTTGTTAAAATCGGAGGTATTGTAGCAGGAAAGAGTTTTAGGGACAATGGGTGAGATGTTAGGTGAAGCTGGTGTGAGGTACTTCGGGGTGAGGTACGGGTGAGGTACTAAGTACTTCGAGGTACTTAGTACCTCACCCCGAATATGGCCATTGTTTAGGAGAACTAACTAGCTTTTTTCGCACCGGATTCATTGCGATATAATCGATTATTCTTGTGAGATAAGTCAGCGTATCTATCACTTTATTTTTATAAGTTCCTTCAAAAACATGTCCTGAATGCTTATATTTAAAATTGAAATAATGCGCATAAGAAAGCTGTAAACTCTTCATAAACATTGAAATACATTCATCTTTATACGAACTCCTTACTAAAAGATGAAAATGATTAGGCATCACACAATAAGAAACAATTTTTACATCATATTTTTTCTTATATTGAGATACCCTATGAAGAAAAAATCGGTAATCTTGTTCTTCTTTAAAAATTCTCCGCTTCGATACACCTCGATTATAGATATGATACACAATATTTTTTCGTATTTTAGGTTTACGCATGCGAAAAGTATCGCACGAGAAAATAAAATATTTCTAAAATTTTTGTTAATAGGTACTTAGTACCTCGAAGTACTAAGTACCTATCACTCCTCAACAAAACCCTAATTACTCATATTATTACCCATATTAAGTATTAAAGTATTACTTACTCGGCAATTACGAAACCATACGAATTCGCTTAACTCCATCCCATTTCTCGATTAAACCGGCAACAGTCTTATGAACAAGCTGTTTCCATTCATCATCGCCTTTAAGCATTTTCTCGCGAATTCGCGTCCCAGAGACACCGGAAACAAGCTCAATATCTTTAACTTCATATTTACCATGCTCTTTATAGAGCGCTTTAACAATGTCCGAACCTGTATAAATTTTATAAACCGGCGGAATATATTGATCGACATGTGTTGTCCAAAGCATAAAATTTTCAACATTTCGAATAGGAATAATCGCATGCCGATCATGCGAAATCCCTTCAGCATTCAAAGTTGCCTCTATCATCTGAAACCTCTCGCCAGCAGTAAAAGGGTTGGCAGATTCATGATTTTCCTCAGCGCTACCTATTACAATAATTAACCTGTCTTCAACCTCGAGAGCCTTTTTTATAACCGAAAGATGGCCAAGATGGAACGGCTGAAACCGTCCTACAAATAAAGCTTGTTTCATAATATTTGGATTATCGGTGGAGCGGAAAGTTTATGTTGATTGTTTTTGATTCTTTTAAAAATACTCCTAACAAGCATCGGATTCATCCCCTTCCCTATTAGCGCCTCTTCGCCTAAATCGCGCTGTTTTAAAACAATATCGAGCTCTTTATATGTCGCCCCCAGCTCTTGCTCGTCGGTCTGACCTGGATATAATTCCGCAGACGGTTCTTTCTTAATAATCTCATTCGGAAGACCCATAAACTCGGCGAGTTCCTTGACTTGAGTTTTATAAAGTTCGCCCAGTGGCAGTAAATCGGAAGCAAGATCGCCGTACTTAGTACCATATCCAAGAATAAGTTCGCTTTTATTTGACGTTCCAACAACCAAAGCGTGCTTTGTATTGGCATAATTATAAAGAATAGTCGCACGAATACGAGCCTTTGTATTAATAAAAGCCACTTCGTTTTGCTTCCACGAAAGAGAGGAATAATCAATCATAAACGAATTAATCGGTTGATAATAATATTCCACGCGTAGGAACTGGCAAAGACCTTTTGCGTGAGCGATATTTTCCGATCGCGTTATTCCGTTTTCCGGCATTAAAATTGCAGACACATTTTCCGGACCAAGCGCATCGACAGACAGTTTAAGAGTTACCGCCGAATCAAGACCTCCGGAAAGACCAAGCACTGCTTTATTATGCTCTGCGAGATGGAAAAAATCGCGGATACCGGATATTAATTTTTGATGAATATTTTCCATGAGGTACTAAGTAAGTGGAGGTACTTAGTACCTCGAAGTACTAAGTACCTTAATTTGCCCAAGGCCTATCTTACGTGCTTTTTAAGCGCTCTGGCAACCTCTAAATTTTGTGCGCGTTTTTTTAGCTCCGCTCGACGATCGTATTTTTTCTTTCCACGAACAAGAGCAATTTTAATTTTAATAAGCCCCCCTTTTAAATAAAGCTCCAGAGGAATACACGCTACGCCTTTTTGGCGAATAACAGCATTAATTTTCTCTATCTCGCGCTTATGAAGAATAAGTTTTCGTTTTCGTGTCGGATTAAGAACTCTGTCATGCGCGAATTTATAAGGGGAAACATGCATTTCATTAACCCACATTTCACCACTTGAATCAGAATCAACAAAACTACCCTTTAAATTCGCGCGACCGGAGCGAATAGATTTAACTTCCGAACCAAATAATTTTAGCCCCGCTTCATAAGTCTCAAGAATTTCATAGTCAGCGAAAGCCTTCTTGTTTTTTGCTAAAGTCGCCATAACTTTTTAATAACTTTTTTAAGTAATCCTTTAACAACCTTTTAATAACCTTTCTTAACAACCCTTTAAGTAACCCTTTAACAACCTTTTAATAACCTTTCTTAACAACCCTTTAAGTAATCCTTTAAC
>JAGGUZ010000028.1 GCA_021158225.1 bacterium
CAAAACCTCGCGCGAAACATCCAATTGTTCTCAAGATATTCTAAAAATCTAAATAATACCGATACAATTAATGGAAGTTCAAGCCTGCCGGAAAGCTCAAACAACGTTTACATTAAAGACAACGGCATGCTTATCCTTGGTGGAGAATTTGCTAATAAAGCCAGGACAATCGTGGTTTTAAATAACAATGTTTACATTAAGAAGAATCTCACCTTTAAAGATCCGGAATCTCTTACGGATCCACGCAAAGTTCCTTCTCTAGCCGTAATCGTTATTGGAGGAAATATAGTAGTAGATCCAAACGTTTCGGAGACAAATGCAATTTTCTTCGTACAAGAGGGAGAAAAAGGAGGCGGACAAATTTGCGAAGCTCCAAAAACAGGATCGCAAAAGCAATCTAAGTTCTGTGTAGATAATCCAGATATCGTTAATTACAACACAGAAAACAGACTTACACACTACGGATCAATTTATGGTGACATAGAGCATCTCCTTAAATACCGAGTTAAAACAGGAGATCCCACAAAAGAAGAAGGTGCAATACTTATCAGATTTGATAACCGTATATATTTAAATACACCACCACTTCTAAATAAATTGGTAGATGTAACGCAAAAAGCGTTCTAGTGGCAAAGATTCTAGTTAAAAGAGCCTTGGGTCACTAAGATCCAGGGCTTTTTTTATAAGGTCAAAATATGACACTAAAAGCCCTTAAAATATATGTAAAAGATACAAAATTCAGGTTGCTACATAGCCATAGTTTATTTATAATTGCTCCCCGTAATCTAGTCTTAAGTATGTCAAACAAAAAAGCAGTCTATCTATTTTTTGGAGACGATACCTACAGTGCACACAATAAAATGATGTTTTGGCGCACCGAATTTGAAAAAAAACATGGAGGCAACACAAATATTGAAGTTTTGGAAGGCAAAACCCTTCTTGCAAACAATTTTAGAAGCAATATACAATCAGCACCGTTTTTAGCCGACAAAAGGCTTGTAATAATTAAAGATTTCTTAAGTAAAGGGAATAAAGACGAACAAAAGAAAGTTGCCGATATTCTTGAAACCGATCTCTCCAATTTTTGCGTAATTTTATTTATTGAATATGGAAGTCCGGATAAAAGAATGGCACTTTATAAAAAAATAAATAAAGTCGGCCATCCGGAAGAATTTAAAGCGTTAATGGGACCGGAATTAACAAAATGGATTCAGAAACATTCACAAGAAATAAATCTTATTTTAACACCGCAAATTGCTTCTTATATAGGTGAACAGGCAGGTTCTGATCTTTGGAACTTAAGTAACGAGCTTGAAAAGCTAAAAACTTACGGACTTGAAAATGAAATAACAAAAAATGTAATTGATGATTTGGTTCACCCAAATTTAACCACCTCGATTTTCAAACTTACCGACTATCTTGCCCATCGCAACGCAAAAGACTCCCTAAAAACACTCGATATTCTTCTTGAAAGCGGAGAAGATATGATGAAAATAATTTTTATGATAGTAAGACACTTTAGAATTTTGATTCAGGTAAAAGATTTAATGAACCGTGGAAATTCCAAAAGGGAAATAATCGGAAAAATAAAAGAACATCCTTATACAATTTCCACAGCAATGCAACAGAGCCCCAACTTTTCTTTAGATGCATTATGTAAAATTTATGAGGCTCTACTACAAATTGATATTGGGATAAAAACAGGAAAAATTCGTATGCTGACCGATGACAAGAAAGAAATGTTACTCACTCTTGAAAAATTTGTTCTTAATGTTTGCGAAATAGCTTAGAGAAATTCTTAAAGCACAAAATACTTATCGTGTTCCCACTGTGACACATAAGTTTTATAATCCAGCCATTCCGCTCTTTTTGCTTTTGTAAAAGCATTAAATATATGCTCTCCAAGTGCATCTTTAATTACACCGTTTTTTTCCAAATCTTTAATTGCTTCCCACATATTATCGGGCAAATGCCTTATTTTAAGTTCCTTAGCTTTCTTGTCGTCAAGATGAAAAATATCCTCATTCACAGGATCCGGCGGAGTTAAATTATTTTCTATGCCGTCAAGTCCAGCCGCAAGCATAACAGCAAATGCAAGATATGGATTACTGCTTGGATCCGGACTTCTAAATTCACATCTCGTAGCAGACTCTCTTCCTTTTGTATAACGCGGAATTCTTATTAAAGCACTTCTGTTTGTTTGCCCCCATGCAACATAAACAGGAGCTTCATATCCGGCAACCAAACGTTTGTAAGAATTAACTGTAGGATTTGCAATAGCTGTTATTGCCCCTATGTTTTTTAATTGTCCCGCAATAAAATTCAATGCAATTTTTGAAAGCTTAATATTATGATTTTCATCAAAAAAAGCATTTGAGTCATCTTTAAAAAGACTTTGATTAACATGCATACCCGAACCATTAATTCCGGCAACAGGCTTAGGCATAAACGTAGCATATAAACCGTACTTTTGAGCAACAGCCCTAACAGCAGTTTTAAAAGTTACCGTATTGTCAGCACAAGTAAGAGCATCGGAATATTTAAAATTTATTTCATGTTGTCCTTGCGCGACTTCATGATGAAGCGTTTCCACATCTATTCCCAATTCCAAAAGAGCATCTGTGATTTCTTTCCGAATTTCAACGGCAAGATCGGTGGAAAGATCAAAATAACCACCTTTATCGTGAGGAAGAGGTTTTATATCTCCATCGTTTTTCTTAAACAGAAAAAATTCGAGTTCCGGTCCGGTATAAAATGTATAACCGAGCCTTTCCGCACGAGCCATTTGTTTTTTAAGGATATAACGCGGATCACCTTCAAACGGATTCCCATTCGGAGTATAAACATCACAAATAAAACGAGCTGTTACCTTTCCTTTCTCGCGTGACCAAGGAATAATTGTAAAAGTGCTTAAATCAAGTTTTAAATACATATCACTTTCAAAGATTCTGGTAAAACCTTCTATAGATGAACCATCAAACCAAACATTTTGTTCAATTGCATCCTTCAATTTGCCAACCGGAATTGTTACAGCCTTGATTACTCCTGTTACATCCGTAAATTGAAGTTTTATATAGCGAACTCCCTCTTTTTCTACAATATTAAATATTTCCTCTTTCAAAAGGTCCGAATTATCTCTATGTAGTTTAGAAAGTTTAACTCTGGATATCGGCTCATATTTTTTTTCAATAGTCTTTTCTTCCGTAATTGTAGACATTGAGATATGGGGATTAATAATTATACAAAATTAAGTTAAACAACAAACATTACCTTGATCAACAGTAAAACTAACCTCATATTTTTGCTGTAGAAACAATATACAAGATTATTTAAAGTTTATATTTACGATTAATCAAATGTATGTACAATAAGATTGTCGAAATTTTCTACAACACTTTTAACTTGACTAAAATGATAACAGATATTCTTGTAGGAGTAGGTTTTACGAAAAAAGAAGCCAAGGTATATTTGGCAAATCTTGAGCTTGGACAGTCCGTTATATCTAAAATCGCAAAACGAGCGGAAATAAATCGCGTAACAACATATGACATAGTCGAAAAACTTATCCATAAGGGATTTATACATTTTATAACAAAACACGGAGTTAAGTTTTTTAGCCCCACAAAACCAGATTTAATCTTTCAAAATACAAAAAAGAAAATTGATTCTTTTCAAAAATCACTACCGGCATTAAGAAGACTGCATGGAGAAACAGTTCATCCACGTGTTAGATATTTTGAAGGACTAGACGGAATTAAATACATATACGAAGACACTTTATCAAGCAAAACCGATATCTCAAATTTTTCCAATTCCGCAGAAATTCGTAGATTTTGGCCAACATACGATGAAGATTATGTAAAAAAGAGAGCGAAAAAAAAGATATTTTTGCGTGGAGTATCCCCTCTTGATGAAGCCGGATTGCAAGTAAAATCGGAAAACAAAAAATATTATCGCGATATAAAATTAATCCCTCATAAAAAATATGATTTTTCAAACGAAATAAATATTTATGATGACAAAGTATCAATTATCTCATTTAAAGAAGGACTAATTGGAATGA
This sequence comes from bacterium, assembly GCA_021158225.1. Lineage (GTDB taxonomy): Bacteria > Patescibacteriota > Gracilibacteria > UBA1369 > PNNO01 > PNNO01. The sequence goes on from JAGGUZ010000028.1 coordinate 4,064, forward strand.
TTATCGAAAGCAAAGAAATAGCCGATACGCAAAGGATAATCTTTAAAATGGTTTGGGATTTCGCCAAATCGTTATAAATTTTCGTAAATATTTCCGATATTTAAAAGTTTTCCCTCGCTAAATTGAGGACCAATTATTTGCATACCTACCGGAAGCCCTTTTGAAGTAATACCACAAGGAACATTTAAAGCCGGTAAACCGGCTATATTCATTGGAACCGTTAAAGCGTCAACCAAGTACATCTGAAGAGGATCATCTAATTTCTCCCCAAGCTTAAAGGCAGGTCCGGGAACCGTTGGAGCAATTAAAACATCAACTTTTTGGAAAATTTCATTAAATTCCTCAATAATTTTCGTTCTGACCCGTTGCGCTTTTTTATAATAAGCACCGTAATATCCAGCGGAAAGAACATAATTCCCAATCATTATTCTTCTTTTTATTTCTTCTCCAAATCCCTCTCCGCGAGAATTAAAATAATAATCTTCCAAACTTTCACCATTATCTTCCGGTTTTAAGCCAAATCTAATTGAATCATAGCGTGCCAAATTAGCGGAGAGTTCAGCAGGCATAACAATATAATAAACGGCAATGGCATATTTTGTCATAGGCAAAGAAACCTGTTCTACAAATGCCCCTTGTGATTCCAATACCTTAATTGCCACTTCAACACTCTTTTTAACTTCTTTGTCTATTCCATTGTTAAAATACTCCTTTGGCATACCAATTTTAAGACCTTTAATATTTTGATTGATTTCTTGGAGATAATTAGGGACAACAACATTCGGAGTTGTAGAATCATTAACATCTTTACCGGCTATATAATTCATAACAATTGCAATATCGCGAACACTTTTTGCGAAAGGTCCAATTGTATCCAAAGATGATGCCATCGCCGTAACTCCGCTTCTGGAAATACGTCCGTATGTTACTTTTAAACCTGGAACTCCGCAAAATGAAGCCGGCTGTCTAATTGACCCTCCGGTATCTGTCCCGAGCGAATATAAACAAGTATCGGAAGCTACTGCGGCCGCAGAACCTCCGGAAGACCCCCCTGCCGTATAGTCTGGATTATGAGGATTTCTTGTAGGCCCAAAATAACTATGTTCAGTTGATCCTCCACATGCAAACTCGTCAAGATTGGTTTTTCCTATCATCACCATTCCGGAATTTTTAAGTTTTTTTACAACCGTAGCATCATACGGAGGAACAAAATTTGAAAGCATTTTCGACCCGCTTGTGCTTAAAACTCCTTTCGTATTCATTAAATCTTTAATTCCGCATGGAATACCTTCCAATAAATCTATCCTTTCACCGCGTGCAATTTTATTATCAACGATTTTAGCCTGTTCCTTGGCTTCCTCACCTGTTATAGTCACATAAATATTAAGCCTTTCATTCTCTTTTCCAGCTTTATTTAAAAAAGCGTCAGTTAACTCAATACATGAAAAACGTTTTTCCAAAAGACCTTTATGTGCAGATTCTATACTTAAATTTTTTATATCCATTAATCTTTTTTAATTACAGATTTTACACGAATTTGCTGCCTTTCCTTAGGTAGAGGAGAACATTCAAGAAGCTCTTCCCCATCACACCTTCTCTTAATGTCGTCACTTTGAGTAACATTTTTAAGACCGGTTACTTGAGAAGTTTCTTCAACTCCATCCGTATTAACCTCTTTTAGTTGTTCAATATATTTTATAATGTCTGAAAGCTGCCTCGAAAATTTCTTAGCTTCGTTATCGGAGAGCTTTAGTCTGGAAAGTTTTGCTATATGTTTTATATCATCTTGTGAAAACATAAATTTTAATTTAAGTACACTAAGGACAGTTTAACCGAAAGATTAAAAAAAGTTAATATTTATTCTTACTCGTGCTCTTGCTATAATACGCATATGAACACAGATAGAAACATACAGAAAGTTGCACTTGTTTTCTTTTTCGCAATTGGAATAATCCACATAATAGCCCATTTAATGCTTATTAATGGATATGCAGTAAATATTTCTTATGCAATAAAAAATATTCTTGAAATACCATTTATATTAAGTGCGGCAATTTATGGATTCATGAATATTAAAATAAGTTTCATAACTTCGGACAAAGATCATAAAATTGCAAACATAATTATCGTATTGCTAGTTATTATCCTGCTTGTAGCACTCATTTATTTAAATTTATTTATACCTGACAGAATGTAATGCCAAATGAAAACGGGAATCTAAAAATTGTTATGGCTTTCGGAACATTTGACGGTTTTCATGCAGGTCATGAATTTTTTTTAAAACGAGCATGTAAACTTGGGAATCAGTTAATAGTTGTAGTAGCTCGCGACAATACCGTTAAAAATGTAAAAGGACAATATCCAAGTTTTGATGAAAGACAAAGAATGCAACAAGTTAAAGACAGTCAAATTGCAGATAAAGTAATTCTTGGATACGATAATGACAAATACAAAGCAATAAAAAAATACAGACCAAGTATAATCGCCCTTGGCTACGATCAGTTTGTATTTACTTATAAACTAAACAAGATGATAATCGATGAGAGTATGGACACGAAAATTATCAGGCTGGATGCGTATGAGCCAGATATATATAAATCTTCTCTAATAAAATTACATAATGAAGAAATTGAAGAAGAAAAATCATAGACATCACGTAAAAAACAATATAACAAGAGCTTTTCGTTTAAGTTTTTCCAATATGTGGAGAAACAAATATCTTACAAGCGCCACTATTTTGGTTATGGGCATATTGGTTTTTATTTTTAATATCATTTTAAGCGTAAATTATGTTACGCAAGAAGCTTTAACTGATCTAACAAGAAAAGTAGACATAGTCGCATATTTAAAAGACGACACTCCGTACTACACCGTACAACAGATGATAAAAGAGTTAAAAAATTTAGATGGAGTAGTCGATGCAACATACACATCAAAAAATGATGCTCTAAAAATTGTTTCGGAGACAAAACCTCAAACTGCGGAATTTTTAAGGAAATACGGTATCAACAATCCACTTCCAGCAAGTATAAACATAACAACAAAAAGACCGGAATTACACATAATGATTAAACAATTTTTAAACCAAGAAAAGTACAGACATCTGCTATCAGATACTGTTTCAAAAGACAGTATGCAGAATAATGCCACAAAAGCCGTTACTGATAATTTAATAAGACTATCAAATGCAACAAATCAAATTGTATTTTGGATTTTTATTATTTTTATAATCGGATCTGTTTTAATTATCTCCAATTCAATTCTTCTTACAATTTATAACAGACAACGAGAGATTTATATCATGCGACTTGTTGGTGCCACACATGGTTTTATTCAGCTTCCTTTTATCCTTGAGGGTTTGTTTTATGGGTTTTTCGCTATGATAATAGCAGGACTACTCTTGTGGATTATGGGTAGTCAAATTAATATCACGGAAATAAGTATTTCATCTTATTTGGCTTCAATTCCGATAATGAAAATTTTCTTTGTTGAACTTGGAGTATCAATGCTATTTGGCGTTTTGTGCAGTTTTCTTGCCGTTCATGTTTATCTTAAAAACAAATTAATTCTAAACTGAATTTATGCGCGTTCAAAAAACTCAAGGTATAATATTACAAATATATCCACGTGGAGAAAAGGATTATTCGGTAACCGTTTTTAGTCCCACCCTCGGGAGAATAAGGACATATGCGAAAGGAGCAAGAAGAATCGAAAGTAAATTTACCGGACATCTTGATCTTTTAAATGTTTGTGATTTTGAATTATACGAAGGTCCGCATTCAACGCTTATTACTCAATGTAATGTTATCGGAAGTTTCCCGAATTTCAGAGAAGAATTGTCAAAGTTCTATTTGGCAACGGAAAGTGCAATAATGACGAACAGATGTATTACGGAAAATGAAGATCACATGAGTTCTTATAGATTATTATTGGAGACCCTTGAAGCACTCAACACTTTCAATAAAGAAGATCTGATTTTTGAAGCATTTAAAATCAAATTATGTGAAATTCTTGGATTAATGCCAAATTTATATTCATTAAATCAAACCGAATTTCATAATTTATCTTTAAGACTTAAAAAAATTCTTAAATTCATGCTCGAAAAACCATACTGCGAAATAGTAAATCTCTCCATTCCGCAAAAAGACTCAAATAATCTTAAAAAGACTACGGAGCAGTTCTTAGCATTTATATAGCACTTTAAGCCATCTTCTTCACAGAATGTACCCCGTTAACTGATGAAATATTATTTAATATATCAGAAAATTGAGTAAAATCAGTTATCTCAATTTGAAGTTGCCAATAAATTGCTTCCGAGTTCCTTTTTGCTATATGAAAATTCATAATCGTAGCCATCTTTTTATTAACTTGTTTTGTAACTTCCCTCATTATTTGCATATTCGGGTCCGTTTCCACAATAAAGGTTACATTAAGAGTATCGTCATTAGCACTATCAACCCATTTTGCCGTAATACGTCTATCCAAATCACTCATTTTATAAATCGGACATTCTTTTTTATGAATGCTAATCGCTTTCCCGCGAGTAATAAATGCTGATATTGGTTGACCGAAAGACGGCTTACAGCACTTTGCAATTCTTACCGGCAATCCTTTTTCTCCACCAACAACAATATATTTCCCAAGATCACTTTCTTTTTCAATTCTAATTTTCGTTTTTTTAACAGATTCCTTGCGAACGGAACCAAAAATTTCTTCCGGAGTATATATTTTTTTAATAATTGAAGATGCCAAAACAGATCCGCTTCCAACTTGCTTTACTATTTCCTCGCGTTTTTTAAACGAATTAACCTCTCCGTTAAAATTTTTAAGTATAGTAAGCTTTGGATCGAGCTTGGGTTTTCCTATTTGCTCAAGTTTTTTATTAAGAAGTGCTTTCCCCTCTTTGAAATTTCTATCTTGATCAAAACTTCTAAAAAAAGTTTTTATTTTTCCGCGAGCTCCACTTGTCTTTGCAAACGATAACCATTCAAGTTTTGGAGAACTATTTGGATACGTCATAATCTCAACAATCTCTCCGTTTTGAAGCTCATAATTAAGAGGAACAACACTCCCGTTAACTTTAGCCAAAGTGCACCTGTTTCCAACATCACTATGAACCGAATAAGCAAAATCTATCGGCGTTGACCCCTGTGGCAAATCTTTAACTTCTCCTTGAGGAGTAAATACAAAAATCCTGTCCTGAAACAAATCAACTTTAAGATCTTTCATAGTCTCTTCATTCGTTTCCCCCTCAAGATGCATACTTAATTTTGCGAGACTTTGAATCCAATCCAACTGGGCACGTTGTTTGCTCACCAAGTCTTGTTCGTTTTTAACTTTTGTAGAACTGCCTTTTGATTCCTTGTAAAGCCAATGTGCGGCTATTCCATATTCAGCTTCTTCATGCATTTTTTCAGTTCTGATTTGTATTTCAACAGGCTCTTTATGTGAATGCGGAGCAAGCCCGATAATTGTTGTATGCAAACTTCTATATCCATTTGGTTTTGGGAAACCTACATAATCTTTAAATCTCCCCGGAAGAGGTTTCCATTGATTATGAAAATATCCGATTAGTTCATAAAGATCACCGACCTTTTCTTCTCCATTATCATTATACTTTGTCGGCAAAATAATTCTTATCGCAAAAATATCATGAATATCATCAATAGAACTTCGCCCTTTCTTCTTAAGTTTTTTATATATGCTGTAAGTATTTTTATATCTTCCGGCAACAGAAGCCTCAATTTTTTTACTCTTTAAAAAATCATCAACAGCTTTTTTAATATCTTCAATCGCATTCTTTTTTTTCTTTCCAAGAACTTTTAACTGTGCCTGTATATTTCTATACTCAATCTCATTTAAATATCTAAAACAAAGATCCTCAAGCATGGATCTAAGACTATAAACACCAAGTCTGGAAGATAAAGGAACATAGATATCCAGTGTTTCACGAGCCATTTCTTTTTGAAAATCTTTATCCAATTTTTCCAATGTCTGCAGATTATTAAGACGATCGGAAAGCTTAATTAAAACAACACGTAAATCTTTTGCCATCACAAGAGCCATTTTACGTAAAGTTTCCATCTCCCCAGCATTACCGCTGGTATTAATAGTCCCCATTTTTTCATAAGCAGATACGAGCACAGCAACTTCCTTCCCAAATTCAGATTCAATTCTCTTATAATGCTTATTTGAATATTCAGGTACCTCATGAAGAATAGCGGCAATTAACGTCTCTTCATCAACTTTTAAAGTAGTAAGAATTTTAGCTGTTTCAATCGTATGCTGAAATACGCTATCACCGGAAATTCTTTCTTGCCCATCGTAAACTTTCTCGGCAAAATCAAACGCTTTTTTAAGTCGTTCTTCCGATACATTATCTGTATACTGCCTTGTTCTTTTTAAAAGTGAGTTGAATTCTTTATTCATAATTTTACAAAAAACTAATCTTATTTTATACAAATCGTAATAATAAGTATATGGACTTTATTAAAATTGAGATTATTTCTCTTCTTGAATAATCAAATCCAAATCCGAGCCTTTAATATCAACAACTTGCACACCTTGTATTAAAGCTTTTTTATTAAATTCAATATCTTTTATACGCGCATCCATATTTTTAAGCGCAATATCAAATAATTCCGATATCTTATTCAACGCATTATATCCAGCTTTTAAATCAATTTGTCTCTTTGAAGTTTCTATAAACGAGTTTAATAAATTATTCGATTTATTCCCTTCTAATCGATCGAGCGAGACGAAAAAATCTTTTTCAACCTTGTTTTTTTGAGTTGTCACCTCATTAAATTCAACTTTCAGTTTATCTTTATTCTCATTAACATCTCTTTGCGTATCAATAGATTCCTGATAGACATCTCTAAGTTCTGTTAGATGAAGATTAAGAGCCTTTCCCCTATCTCTAGAGTTATCAAGTAGCTGATGTATATCCGTAGAAAAAGCATTTTGAAGTCTTAAAAGCACATCCATATAAGAAGCTATCCTGTCTGTATTTGTGACAGAACCAGTTTTAAGCCCTATTAAATAAAGACTTTTGATGGAAGGATTCACACCTTCATATACCCTCCCCGATTCTCCGGATATCAATGCTGTCGCAACTCCTTTTTCAAACTTATCACGCGAAGTTCCCCCATTTTTTCCCGCTACAAAGGTAGACTCAAGTTCTTTTGTTGTATCTCCTTGAGTTTCGTTATTTTTTGCTACTTCTTCGGTCTTGGTCTCATCGCCTGAAAATAATCCGGTAATTCCTTCAAATGCCCTTTGAGGCAATTTAAAAAAGAAAAATGTGGAAATAATAACAATAATCAAACATCCTACAAGCACATAACGAGTAATAATTTGGATTACTTCCTTTCTTTCAAGTTCATCCTCAGACAAAGTTGCAGGCGGAATTACATCCCCATTTTCTGAATCTTTCTGATTTGACTTATCCTCTCCGGTGTTATCGCTATCCGTAGCATTAACTCCAACCACAGTAGCCGGAGCTACTTCCGATGGTACATCTTGATTAGATTCCGGTTTTATTTTTTGTTCAGTCTCTTTATGGTCTTTTTTTATAGACTCTTTTAATTGATTCCAAGTAGCGGATGTCTCGACTGGAGCTTGAACCTTATCACCAGTGGAGAGGTCTTCATCCTCGGTCTCAAGCGTTTCTTCTTCTAAATCTGGATTTTTCTCTTCAATTACTGGCGTTTCTTCTTCTAAATCTGGTTTTTCTTCTTCAATCTCAAGCGTTTTTTCTTCTAAATCTGGTTTTTCTTCTTCGGTCTCAAGCGTTTCTTCTTCTAAATCTGGATTTTTCTCTTCGATCGCTGGCGTTTCATTCTCTTCAATCTTGGATAAATTAAATCCTCCTTCATCATTTATAGATTCCGGCTTATAACCAGCTTGTTCAATAAGATTAGCATTAACATCTTTATTTAGATCTTCAATTTCCAGTTCCGGAGTTTCCCCAATCTCAGTTTTGTTGTCTACAGAATTATTTACCTTTGGAGTTCCCAAAGTAAATTTTTTCTCCGATTTATGAGAATTATGATTTCTTTTCTTCGGCCTGTGCCTGGTACGATTCTTATTATTATCGCTTTTTGGTACTTTAACCGAAACATCTTCGATTTTTTTCGAATTAGACCTCTTTTTTGGTCTATATCTCTTCTTTTTTTTTACCCCAGAAACACTACCCGTATTTTGAGTATTATTGTTTTTCTTTACGGGTTGCGATTTTATATCAACCTTTTTGTTCTCTTCATCTGCCATTTTCTTCTATATATTTAGTTTTCTGTTAATTATAACACAAAATCCGCCTTTTTTAAAGCTATGTTAAGCCTAAAAGTAGCGGATTCTGATTAATTAATTAAAACTTAGAAAGAGCTTTAAGCGCATCATTTAAATTGTTAATTTCCGGACTTTGCGCATAACCGGCTCCAATTCCGAAATATTGTAAAATACCGAATATAATTGCTAATACAATCCCAACAATAATTATTGTAAGAATTGTATTTGTCGGATTTAATTTTTTAATCACGGAAATAATTTTATATGTAACAACAATCATCCAAACTCCAAGAACAAGCCCAAGAAGAGAATATAAACCCGGAGCAACAGCAATTAATATAAAAGGAATCATTAAAACATATGCATACCCCATAACTCTGAACAATTCTCCAAAACTTCCTTTTCCTTTAAAGAATTGTGAACCGACAAAATCAATTGCGAAAATAGCAACAAAAGCAGTTATAAGAGAAACAATCATACTAACAAGAAGATATCCTACAGACATTCTCCACCCTGCCGGAAACATAAAATATGTACCAAGAGACATAGAAACTACCCCTGCAGCAATAAATAAGAATGCCGCACTTGCAGTCGTTTTTCTTATTGAAATATCATGTATTTTCTTTTCATTCAATTTTAATATTTCAATTGAATTCATGAATTCTTTTTTTAAATCGAATTTCCCTGGATGTCCTATTTCCTTAAAAGTTTCACCGGCTCCATCCAGATGTTTTTTGAATTCATCTTGCATATCATGATCATGTTTGTGGTGTTCATTCATTGTGTGTTGATTTAAAGATTACATTACTTTGAGCAGTATAAAGGATTATCTAAAAGAAGTGAATAAAATTTCTCAACAAATTATGAATCCAGGCAAACCCAAAATTGATACTACGCTTCACTTTTACCTTGATTATGAGTAAAATTCATATGGTCTTTAATATATAATATATATTATTTAACAAAAGTGTCATGAGCCTACCTAGCTTTCTTGATGTGCCTACGATTTCCGTGATTGTATCTTTGATTGCGCTTGTCTATGCCGTTGGACTTATTGTCAACGTACTATTGCAAGACAGTGGATCACAAAAAATGCGGGACATTGCGAAATCTATTCAAGAAGGAGCCTCAGCTTACTTGAATAGACAATATTTTACTGTTTTTCTTTTTGCAATTTCAATTTTCTTGATTCTTGCATACACCATCCCAAAAGGAGACCACAATAATGGCCTGCTTTTAGCGGTTGGATTTTTTGTTGGAGCATTATTTTCCGCCCTTGCCGGATATATAGGAATGAATGTTTCCGTTCGAGCAAATGTTAGAACAACTCAAGCATGTTCTAAGAGTCTTGATAAAGGACTTAAAGTTGCTTTTAAAGGCGGGGCCGTTACAGGACTTTCAGTCGTAGGACTGGCACTTCTAGGTGTTTCCGGTTTTTATATTATTTTCACTAAAATGATGGGCGTTCCAGCTGGAGAAACTCCAAACCTATTGCTTGGATTTGGTTTTGGGGCCTCCCTCCTTTCTTTATTCGCACGTGTTGGTGGAGGAATCTTCACTAAAGCAGCCGATGTTGGAGCGGACTTGGTTGGAAAAATAGAAAAAGGAATCCCGGAAGACGATCCTAGAAATCCTGCCGTAATAGCAGACAATGTTGGAGATAATGTCGGAGATTGTGCAGGAATGGGAGCAGACCTTTTTGAAACATATGCAGTAACTTTAATCGCAGCAATGATTTTGGCAGCTTCAACACTTACAAGTACACTTGGTACAAATGCGATAGAATATCCTCTTGCACTTGGTGCAATAGCTGTTTTAGCCTCAATAGTCGGAACATGGTTTGTAAGACTTGGAAAAAAGAAGAATATAATGACGGCCCTATATAAAGGGATGATTGTAACCGGACTTTTATCGGCTATCGGTTTTTATTTCGTTACCGACTGGATGATAGGAGATATTAATATTTTCTATGCTACGGTCGTCGGCCTTTTTGTTACTTTGTTTATTAATGTAATTACCGAGTATTATACTTCAACAGATTATAAACCTGTTAAGAAAATTGCTAAATCAGCGGAAACCGGAGCCGGAACGAACATAATTTCCGGACTTGCGGTAGGACTGGAAAGTACATTCCTTCCTGTAATTTTAATAGTTACAGCAATTATTATTGCGTACTTTTTTGGAGAAGCATCAATTGCAGAAAATGGGGTTTACGGAATTGCAATTGCAGCAGTAGCAATGCTCTCTACAACAGGTCTTGTTATCGCAACAGATTCTTACGGTCCTATTACCGATAATGCTGGAGGCATCGCGGAAATGGCAAACTTGCCAGCAAAAGTAAGAAAAAATACGGACAAATTAGATGCCGTTGGAAACACAACAAAAGCCGTTACAAAAGGATATGCAATAAGTAGTGCGGCACTGGCAGCTTTAGTACTTTTCCAAGCTTATACAGAAGAACTAACAAAAGTTACAGGCGAAAAAATTATATTCTCGTTATCAGATTATAGAGTGTTAATAGGACTGTTCATCGGAGGCCTTCTCCCTTTTATATTCTCTTCAGCTTTATTGGAATCAGTAGGAAAAGCAGCTCATAAAATTGTAATTGAAGTAAGAAGACAATTTAAAGAGATTAAAGGAATTATGACAGGAAAAGCTCAACCAGAATACGGAAAATGTGTTGATATCGTTACAAAAGCCGCACTTAAAGAAATGATCTTTCCGGGTATTCTTGCAGTCTCTACTCCAATTTTAGTAGGTGTATTTTTAGGACCTATCGCTCTTGGAGGCCTTCTTGTTGGCGTTATAGTAGTAGGATTTTTAATGGCTATCAGTATGTCTACAGGTGGTGGAGCATGGGACAACGCTAAAAAATATATTGAAGATGGAAATTTCGGAGGAAAAGGATCTGACGCACACAAAGCTGCCATCGTTGGTGATACTGTTGGAGACCCGTATAAAGATACTGCTGGCCCCGCACTCAATGCGTTGATAAAAGTTATCAACACTATTTCATTAATTATCGCACCTTTAATTGCAGGATTAATAATTTGGGGTTAAGATAGTCCCTAAAAATTAATCATCCCAACTTCCCATTATGACAAACACAGATACAGAAACTACACATACACAAGCTAAATTAAATGCTATTGAGGATGGACTTGCGCAGTTCATCCTTAATAGTGATTTTTCTAGAAACACAAAAGATTCTTCAGACTCTCTCGACGAAAACACTTTCTTCTGGCCGGTAGCAAAACTCCCTGAAGGAATAGAACTTGGCGACACAGTTAACATCTCCCTCGAACTTACGAACAAAGAGGAGCGCATAATTGAACTCCAAAAGAAGAAACAACAAGAACTTAAATATGACGAAATGAGAAAACTCTTAGAAGAGCTTGTAAATTAAACAAACTCTTATTCCCACTGAAGTCCTCCTTGATTATTTATAACGGAAATCCATGTTTTCCCCGGAGCAAATGTAAACTCCTTGCCGTTTCCATCGTAAAATTTATATTTATCAAGAGCGGTCATTTTTTTCCATACACCCGTAAAGACCTTTCCATTTCTAAACAAATACATATCCCCTTGTCCTTCCGTCTTCATATAAAGCCTTCCTGCCTCATCCGTAGGATAATAATTAGTCACAAGAATAACCACATTTGAAGCTGTAATTTGTTTCTCGCTTCCATGATCTATATAAGGATTCCCAGCCTGAAACCTTTTATAAACTTCATCCGTAACATCGTAGTCATATCTAACAAAATAACTGGGGAACGGATAATAAATATGAATCGTAGAAGCATTCTGATCTTCCACAGAAGGATCTTCATCTTCTTCTACAGATCCAAACGATAAAAACGGCTCTTTTAACGGTTTATCCCATCCTCTATCTGCAATAAGTTCTCTAAGTTCCTTAACATTTGTAAAAAGATTATGAGGAGCAAAATAAACATAATCACGAGTAAAATATTTAAGTCCCCCTTCAAGAGCAAGTCCATCCAAATCAAAAACATTTCCACTATTATAAATAGCACTTAATCCCATTTGACTTCCTCCTGCATGAGCAAGCGCACTACTAAACTGCTCAGCCCACTTTACAAAATAAGGGCGTGCCGACCTTACCGGACCAACTCGATCCGGACTCTGATAAGGGAAGAAGGCAATAAATCGCGTAATTCCACCCTCTACTTCGGTTTCAAAAACCAAACTCGCCTGTTCCAAACCAGCCATTTGTCTTCTTGAATCAGTGTGATTTTCAACAATAACAGCTATCATCCTTTCTTCATCAACATCAATTGGCAAATCATCGATTAAAGAAAGGTGTTCTTCTGGTTCTTCTTTTGGTTTTTCGTCAATCGTTTTTTGTTGCTCTTCCGGAGGGATTTCCTTAGATGGAGCCGGCAAGGCAAAAACAGCCGTCCACACAATTATTATTACAAGTAAGAATGTAATTGCAATACCACCTATAATAAGGTATGAACGTTTCCTTTTATCCATAAGAATTGATTTAGCTTTCAGCTTTTTCTCCTCCTTCTTCTTTCTTCTCTTCAGCCTTTGCTTCCTCTCCTTTTTCTCCTTCTACAGGGGCTTCAGTTTCTTCTGCAACAACTTCTTCTTCCTCGGCTCTTGGAGCCGCAACAGAAGCAACTGTTAATTCAAGATCATCAACAGCTTCAACTCCTTCCGGAAACTTAAGATCACTGATATGAAGAACTGTATGAAAATCTTCCAATGAACTGATATCAAATTCAATATGTTTCGGAATATTTTTTGCGATACATTTAACCATTACCATTTCTCTACTCTGCATAAAAGTTCCTCCAAACTCCCTTACCGCCTTAGATTCCCCTGTAGCAATTAATGGAACCTCTGTAGTAACTTCTTTGTTAAGATCTACAAATTTAAAATCGATATGAGTAAATTTATCAGTTACAGGATCGCGTTGCAACTCGTGTATAAGCACATTAACCTTATCTTTCCCATCAATATCAAGTTCAAGAACTGTATTCCCTCCACCTTTCTCAAAGATTCTTCTAAATGTTTGATAATCTACGGAGAGATTTTTATTTTCTTGTTTCAAGCCGTAAAAGATTCCGGGAATCATCCCTTCGTTTCTTATTTCTTTTGCAGAGATGTCGATAGGCCGAGATTTAACTTCAAGTGTTATGGTATCCATGAAAAATTATTATTATATTTTGCGTAAAAACAGCGTGAGAAGTTTATCTAAAAAAGCATTAAAGTGCAAGTAAAAGTACAAATTCTTGTACTTTTTCCCCGAAGTGAGTATCATATTTTTGCGTTTCGATTAACACTAACCTCAAAATAACTATGAATAAGTTTAAAGATTTGTATAAATTGCAAAAACAAGCAAAAGATATCAAGAAAAAACTTCAAAACACTCATATCGAAGCTGAAGTTGAAGGTGTTACGGCTATTGTAGACGGTCAACAAGAAATAATTTCCGTTAGTATTACAGATGAAGCCTACACGAATAAAAAGAAAACCGAATCTAATCTGGTAAAAGCTCTAAATAAGGCAATAAAAAGGTCTCAGCAACTTGGAGCCGAACAAATGAAGGATGTTATGGGCGATATGGGTCTTGGTGGAGGATTACCAGGAATGTAAAAGTATAAATAATAAATAAACTTCTATGAAATTTTCGCGCATATTCTTAGCGATTTTAATTCTTGTAATTGTAATTTTCGGATACGCTTGGAAAACCATCTACACTCCCATGGACATTAATGACAATAAAGAAATATCGTTCATTATAAAAAGTGGGACATCAGCTAAAGAAATAACAGAGCAACTTAAGAAAGATGGCTTGGTTAAATCCGGCACAGCTTTTTATACATATATACGTCTTATGGGAGAAGACAAAAACATTACAGCCGGGCGTTTTATGTTAAAAAAATCAATGACCGTTCCTGACATTGTTAATGTAATTACTATTCCAACAGTGTCCGAAGCTGTAATTACAATTCGGGAGGGACTAACCGTAAAAGATATCGACAAAGAACTCACTAAACAAAAATTAATACGATCAGGAGAGTTTATGCAAGCCGTAAAGGATTTTAATGATTATGCTTCTTATCCGTTTCTTAACCGTGAGGTTGTTAGCAAGTTAGAATTTCCCTTGGAAGGTTATCTTTATCCCGACACCTATTTTGTTGACGGTCTGAATTTTTCAAGCAAGAAATTTATTATAAAAATGCTCAACAATTTTAAGACTAAGTTTAATACCGTTAAACCTTTATTCGATACACAAAACAGATCTCTCCATGAAATAATTACAATGGCATCTATATTGCAAAAGGAAGTTAGAACATCAAAAGATTATAATATTATTTCAGGAATTCTCTGGAAAAGATTGGATAGCAATTGGCACATTGGCGCAGACGCAACTATTTTATATGCAACCGGTAAAAAGAATATAGAAGTTGAAGATTTAGATATAGATTCCCCTTATAATACCCGCCTACATACCGGCATGCCTCCGGGGCCAATCAGCAATCCGGATATTGAGCATATTAAAGCTGCAATAACTCCAGAAGACAGCGATTACTGGTATTACTTAACAACTCCGGACACTGGCGAAGTTGTTTATGCCAAAACAAACAACAAGCAAAATATAAACAAGGCGAAGTATCTTTACTAGGAGTCTTTGTGCGACACAATTTTTTGGGTATTTCTATACTCGGGTCAGAAGTTCGTTAAGGAACCCCTTTAGTTTGTTTTTTGATGTACAATAAGAATTATCATCTTGAATAAGCCATTCCACTTAAAATCCCACCCCAAGACTTAAAAACCAAGCCCCAAGGCGAATATGTACTTTACGAACTTTTCCCTACAAACAATCAGGTAGATAAAGAAAAACACTTCATTACGCGCTTAATTAACGACTAGTTCTATATATCTCTTAAACAGCAGGCTCCTCGGTAGCACCATTATCCTCTGCCAGTGCTTCTTCCTCGGCTTTGTTGTAAGTAATTGTAAAATCGGTTGAATTCTTGCTTCCATCCGGCGCAATTGCCGTAACAGTAAATTTGTTCTCTCCGGGATCTAAATTGCCAAGTGATTCTCTGGCATAATATATCCAAGTTGTATCCCCCGGCTCAAATGCAGAAAGTGTGTATCCGCTTACATTAATTTCTTTTGCCCCTGAAACAGAACCCACGACTTTTACAACATCAGTATCTACAACATTTGAATCTTTGCCGTTATAACTTATAACTTCCGGTGCAACCAGTTCTCCCAGATCCGCATTAATCTCCTCTTCATCGGTAACTTCATCAGATTGATATTTTACGATAAGTTGTGTTTTCCCACTCTTAAGTTCGTTTTCTCCAAGTGCATAAAACTCATATGTATTTACACCCGGCTTTAAAGTCCCAGCCACTTGTGAGACTGCAAAACTCCATTCCGTATTTCCGGGAACATAAAGATTAAGTTCGTACGTTTCTGTGTCTCCGTTATTTTCAGCATCAACCATCATTTTTTGCGTTAAAGCCGTTGTAGTCCCTCTTATAGTTAACGAAGATTCCGGAGTTGTAAAAGTTAAAGTAGACGGAGTTGTAATTTTCGGTTTGGCAAGTTCCCCCTCATTAATAGCCACATCTTCGGTAGCTTCTTCATCAAATACCATTTGCGTAGCTGATCCGCCTCCAATAGAAAAGTCGGTAGGATGTTGATCCTCAGCCATATTCCATTTATAAAAAGACATATTCCTAAAATCATCGGAAACCGCATCTATTACGGATGGACTCTGCCTGTTTGTATAAGCCTCAATATTTTTATCGGTAATAATCGCTTGTTGTCCCACTCCTACGCTTAAAGTTTCAACTTTTCTCACTTTTCCATCTTCATCTATCATTATATCTGCTAAAATATCACCTTTAATAACCCTAACAGCTTCAGCCAAACTTGTTTGCTCAACTTCATAAATCGTAGAAACATTTTTTATCAATGTATGATTTGTAGAAACAGTAAATTTAACCGGGATTTCAGAATTTTTGTTGCTGTTAACCCAGATTTTCCCTTCTTTTAATTGAACATTCACTTCATAACCATCTCCATCTTTTTTTATATCAACAAAACTAATCTCCGTTTTTTCATCCAAACGAATATAATTATCATGAAACAGTTCGACAACAACTCTGCCTCCCGTTTGAGTTTTAATAGAATCTTCCTGAAGAAGCTTTGTACCGTTATACATCCGTTCCCATTCTCCCGACCCCCAAGGAAGAATTTTAGAAGTTCCTTGCGCAGTATACGCATAAATATCGTTTCCATCCCCGGAATTTTGAGTTGTAGACCACAATTGATATCCAAGGACAATAATAACTCCCGTACTAATCATAATAAGAAATGGAAGGATATAATCGATAGGTCTTTTGCGAGGTATTCGAGGCATATTATTGTTTTTAGTATTCAAAAATATCTTTTTCAGAAAAAGACATAATCAGTATAAAAACGCATGCTCCAAATGTAAAGTTTATTGCATGCTCAAGTATACAATTTTTGTTCACAGTTAAAATCCCATCTCTCGTTTAATGGCTGTTATATCCCTAATCAGTCTGTGATCGGTTTTTAAACGACTTTCAATTAAGTTGTAAGCATGCAAGACTGTTGTATGATTCCTACCTCCAAAATACTCTCCTATCTTTTCATAAGAATGATCAAGCTCATAACGAACAATATACATGGAGATCTGCCTAGCTATCATAATATTCTTTTTCCTAACCGGACCAATCAAATCGTCCTTGGTTACATGAAAGTAATTTGCAACTGTTTCTATAATTTGATTTATACTTTTTATTTGATCCACCGGAGCGTTTGGAGCATTATTTTTATGAATCTGATGAATCCTGTGTTGAGAACTGAGAATATCGGCAACAAGCTCTATTGTAGGAACCGTATCGTTAAGTGTGGTTTGTGAAATAACCTGCATAAGCACACCTAGAAGATCTCTAACGTTACTCTCGATATTAAAGGCAATACATTCAAGAACTTCTGGATCTATAATCACCTGCAATTCTTGAGATCTTTGCTTAAGAATAGCAAGCCTGGTCTCGTAATCCGGTGGAAGAATTTCAACAACCGTACCCATTCCAAACCGACCTTTTAGTCGATCTTTAAATCCTTTTAGATCTTTTGGCGGATTATCGCTACTTAAAACTATTTGTTTATTATTATCGTAAAGATCATTAAACGTATGGAAAAACTCCATTTGACTCATATCCTTATTCTCGAGAAATTGAATGTCATCAAGAATAAAACAATCCACAGTCCTGTATTTATCTTTAAATTCTTTGGTTTTTCTCTTACCAATAGCCTCTATTATTTCGTTTGTAAACTGCTCTGCCGTCATATAAATAACTCTTGAGCCCGGATGTGATTTTAAAATATCTAATCCTACAGCCTGCAAAAGATGTGTTTTCCCAAGACCTACTCCGGAAAAAACATACAATGGATTATAAATACCTCCCGGCATACTCGAAACCGCCAAACACGCCGCATGAGCAAGCTTATTATCTTTACCAACAACAAAATTTTCAAGAGTGTGCCTTACATTCAACTTCTTACTCTTAAGACCTTTTTTCCCAATATAAACTTCGTTTCTATTTCTTACCTTCCTGACACATTTCTCATCCTCTTCACTAAGAACAGAATCAAGAACCACCTTGTGAACAGAACTTTTACTTGTAAGCGACGAATGAACTTGATACTCAATATCTTGTATTGTCGGATCAACTTCTTGGACAGCCTGTTTTATTTTTAAATGATACCTGTCTTGAACCCATTTTTTTGCAAACGGCGTTGGAAACCCAACTATAATAGTATTACTATTTCTATCTATAATACCGGTATCCGTAAACCAAGTTTTAAAGAGAGGAAGTTTGATAGTAGGCTTTATACGCACTAAAACTTTTTTCCACACGTCTTTATTCGACATTTTGAGTGGCTAATTTGAGTAGCAAAAATTGTTTTACCCTAGATTGGTTGGAACTAAATATTAGACCCACATTTTCTTAAACTCAAGCCAATGTCGCACAACTTTTTTGAACCTAGATGTTGGACTTATCATTGCCTATACAATACCATATATAGTTAGACATTCTTTCTTATGAAATAAATCAAAAAAACGATCAAGAGGTACCACACCTTAACTTTAAAATCTATGCAACCTTTTTTATAAAAATTTCATTAAAACAATTGAATGATATCGCTATATGTAACAATAAATAAGAAAGCAATAAGGATGAAAAAACCAAGTGCGTTAATAGAAGCTTCCCATTTTTGAGGGATTCTTTTCCCTCGCACAGCCTCAATAAGAAGGAAAAGAAGTCTTCCTCCATCAAGTGCAGGGAAAGGAATTATATTAATTACCGCAAGACTTAATGATAAAAGAGCCATAAATCTAAGAAGCGCCATAAGCCCGTCCTGAACAAAAACATACGTTAAACGAGCAATACCTACAGGTCCGGCAATCCCTTCCGGAACAACAAATTGACTTGTGACAGATCTAACAAGTTCCCCAAGCATACCAATAGTTAAACCTGCAAGCCTACCGGATTCCATAAACGCTTCTCCTATTGCAATATGTACCGGATATTTAACGTCGTTAATCTTTTTAATTGATGTCAGAAAATCCGCGTTATAAACACTAAGTTGATTATTTTTATAAGAATTAAAATCTATTAGTCCAACACCAATAAGCCCGCTATCTGCCGGCGTAACCTTCAACTCTTTTATATCCCCACCCCTATTAATTGTGTATGTAAGCTCTCCCCCTGAATTTTCATTTGTAATTTTAATTGCATCTTCCGGTTTTTCAATCAAATTCTCATTAATTGAAACTATAACATCTCCTTTTCGAAATCCGGCTTTATAAGCTGGGGCATCAATAAGAGTGTTAACAATAACCGTACGCTGTTTATCGGGTAATAAAACATTAATTTCAATTTCTTTGAAATTTCTTAAAATAGTATACTTAAGTTTATTTTGCGTATTTACAATATCTTGATAATCGGAGACTTTATAAACCTGCTTATCATTAACCGCAATAATCACATCCCCTTCCTTAATCCCGGCTTTTTGACTCTCGCTCCCCGGCAAAACATCATGTACAAATACCCTAGGAAGATACATGGATCCGTAAAGTTCTACTCCGAAAGAATCCAAATTTTCACCTCCATCAAGATTAAAAGTTAAATTTTTATCCCCTCTAAGAACCTCAAGTGAAAAATTTTCGTCAGCTGGTTTCCCAGTTAAATCATTTAACTGCTTTTGCGGATTAACGAGCGTAACTCCATTGACTTTTGTAATAACATCATCAACTTGCAAACCCACTTTTTCGGCTACACTCCCATTGTCCACAGATTTAATGCGAACTCCGTAATCTATATCTATTATTCCATCATTAATCGCATGCAAAACATCATCACCATTTACTAAAAGTGGCTCAATTCCAATACTGAATCCAACTGTTAAAAGAACAATCGCCAATAAAAAATTCATAACAACGCCTGCGATAACAACAGCCATTCTTTGTCTTAAAGATTTTCCGGCAAAACTTTTTTTGTCTTTCAGTAATTTCGGATCGGAACTATCTTCGCCATAAAGCCTCACAAATCCACCAAACGGAATCCAATTAACCGAATAAATCGTTCCCTTTACTTTTTTGCCCCAAATTCGCGGAGGTAACCCTATTCCGAACTCTTCAACTTTAATCCCAACTTTTCTTGCAGTCCAAAAATGTCCGAATTCATGAATAAGTATAATTACGGAAAATATTACTATAAATGCGATTGCCGATATAAAGAAATCCATATGGTTATACTGTCATTATGTCTTTTTCCTTCTTTTTAGCAAGCTCCTCAATTTCTTCATTTACTTTGTCAACAACTTCTTGCAGATGTTTATTGGACAAATGAAAATCATCTTCGCTTATTTCTTTGTCTGCCTCCAATTTTTTAAAAGCTTCGTGTGCAACTTGTCTTGCATTCCTAATGCCAATACGAGCATCCTCCGCCAATTTATAAACAACTTTACTAAGTTCCGCTCTTCTTTCTTCCGTTAGTGGCGGGATCGTAATTCTTACAACAACGCCATCGTTTACCGGCGTTAAATTAAGCCCTGCCTGCTGAATAGCAACTTCAATTTGGTTTAATATACCTTTGTCCCAAGGTTGAATTTGAAGAGTCCTTGAATCCGGTATAGAGATTGTCGCCAAAGATTTTAAGGGCTGATCTGTTCCGTACGCAGTCACCTTAATTTCTTCTATCAATGTAGCACTTGCTCTACCAATCTGTAATTTTGTATATTCATGAATAAGACGTTCCTTTGTCTTTTCAAATTCTTGTTTTGCTGTTTCCAAATATGGTTTTGTTGGCATGTCTGTTAATTGTTAATTATTAAGAAATAAGCGTTCCGATTTTTTCACCGGTTATCGCTTTTTTAATATTACCCTTCTTGTTAAGATCAAAAACCAAGATAGGCATTCCTCCATCCTTACAAAGAGCAACTGCCGTTAAATCCATAACTTTAAGATCCATGGAAAGAACATCTTTATACGAAATAGTATCGAATTTTTTTGCATCTTTATCTACCTCCGGATCACCGCTGTAAACACCGTCAACCTTAGTAGCCTTAAGTAAAACATCACATTTAAGTTCAAGAGATCTTAATGCGGCCGCTGAATCGGTTGTAAAATAAGGACTTCCGGTTCCTCCTACGCAAATTACAATTCTATTGTTATTTAAATGATGACGAGCTTTCATCGGATAATAATCCTCAGCAACTTGTCTAACACTTAACGCAGAAGCAACCCTACACTCAACTCCTCTTTTCTCAATAGCACTTTTCATTGCGGAACCGTTCATAACAGTCGCCATCATTCCCATATTATCCGACATAATTCTCTCAATTCCCGAATTTTTAAAATCTCTGTACCTCCAAATATTACCGCCTCCAACAACTATTCCAATTTGCACTCCCATAGAATGTATTTCCACAATTTGATTAACAAGTTCATCCAATATCTCAACATCTATACCGGAATCTTTATCACCCTGAAGCACCTCCCCGGATAATTTAAGGAGTACCCTTTTGTATTTAACTGGCTCCATCGTGAATTAATATGTTAACAATATGTAAGTAATAACAATTCCAAGCAAAACACCAATAATAAAAATTGCCGGGATTCTTCTCTCTTCTTCTTGTTCGTGAGCATTTGCAAGATCTGCAAGCAGATTACTACTAACAATCACATCTTCTTCTTTATTTTTGTCGATTACATCTTCGTAATTATGATTAACCACAAGTTTTACAAAATTATCAAAACTAACCTTTACTTTCTCGGCAGCCGGAATATCGTCCATAACAACTCGTGATTCATGCGGAGTAACCTGTGGAAAATTATTTTCTTCAATATTTTCATCTATATGATTTACAACAAAAGAATCTTCCTCCTCTTTTATAGATAGATCTATCTTTCCGTTCTTTTTAGTTGGTCCATCAATGGACTTTGTTTTTTCTTTACGCACCATAATGTATGTTAATACTAAAAGATTATAACACAAAATACGATTAGCCAAAAATATAAAGATATAAAAAAGGATGGACCTGCAAAGATCCATCCTTTTATTTAATTCTTACATCATTCCCATTCCCGGCATTCCACCCATTCCTCCAGGCATAGCCGAAGCTTCAGGCTTTTCTTCCGGTAAATCCGTAACAGCACCTTCCATTGTTAGGAAAATAGATGCAATAGAAGTAGCATTTTCAAGTGCACTTCTTGTTACTTTCGCAGGATCAATAATTCCTTCTTTTACCATATCAACATATTCATCTTTATCAGCGTTATATCCTACACCCTCCTTTTCGTTAAAAACTTTATCAACAATCACCGCTCCATCTTTCCCTGCATTCTCGGCAATTTGAGCAAGTGGTGATGTTAGTGCATTCTTAACCAAATGGAAACCGGTAACTTCATCGGTATCACCTTTCTTACCTTCAAGAACTTTAGAAGCTTCCAAAAGAGCAACTCCTCCACCCGGAACAATACCTTCTTCTACAGCAGCTTTAGTTGCCTGAAGAGCATCTTCAATTCTGTGCTTTCTTTCTTTAAGTTCGGTTTCCGTAGCCGCACCAACTTTAATAATTCCAACTCCTCCAGCAAGTTTAGCAAGTCTTTCTTGAAGCTTTTCTTTATCAAATTCAGAAGTAGATCTATCAAGAGATACTTTTATTTCATTAATACGAGCATCAATTTCGCTTTGGTCTCCCTTTCCCTCCACTATAATACATTTATCTTTATCCGCCACAATTTTATGAGCTTCACCCAAATCGGACAAATCTGCAGATTCAAGTTTTAAACCAACTTCTTCAGAGATAACACGCGCACCTGTTAGAGCCGCAATATCCTTTAACATTTCTTTTCTTCTATCTCCAAATGCGGGGGCCTTAACAGCCAAAACATTAAATACTCCTCGCAGTTTATTAAGCACAAAAGTAGCAAGAGCTTCACCTTCAACATCTTCCGCGACAATAACGATATCTTTCTTTCCCGATTGTACTAACTTTTCAATTAAAGGAAGAACTTCCTGAATTGAAGAAATCTTTTTATCGGTAACCAAAATTTTCGGATCCGTCATTTCCGCAACCATTTGGGCAGTATCGGTAACCATATAAGGTGAGATATAACCGTTATCAAACTGCATTCCTTTTACAACTTCTTTCTCAAGCCCCATTGTTTGAGACTCTTCAACCGTAATAACACCATCGGGACCGACTTCATCCATCATTTCCGCAATAATATTTCCGACCTCTTTATTTTGAGCGGAAATTGTAGCAACCTGAGCAATTTTTTCTTTAGAATCGCCAATTTGAACAGCCGTCTCTTTAAGATGTTTAACAATCGCATCTGTTGCTTTATGAATTCCGTCTCTTAGTTTCATTGGATTTGCACCGGCAGTAACATTTCTTAATCCTTCCTGAATCATTGCATGTGCAAGAATGGTAGCCGTAGTTGTACCATCACCGGCAATATCGTTTGTTTTGGTTGCAACTTCTTTAACAAGTTGCGCTCCCATATTTTCGTAAGTGTCCGGAAGGTCAATTTCCTTTGCAATAGTAACTCCATCGTTTGTAATTGTTGGAGCTCCATATTTTTTATCAAGAACTACATTCCGTCCTTTTGGACCAAGTGTAATTCGAACAGCTTGTGCAAGCTGAGTAACTCCCGAAAAAAGTTTTTGTCTTGCCTCATCACTGAATATTACTTGTTTAGCCATAATTATTAATAGTTATGTTTATAAAAGATTCGGTTCGCCTCACAGCTCCCCGTGTTATTTTAAAATTGCGAGCACATCTTCCTCACGGAAAATCATAAGATCTTTTCCATCAAGTTTAACTTTTGTTCCTCCCCATTCTTTAAATAAAATCGTATCCCCTTCTTTAACTTCAATAGGAATTCGATTGTTATCTTCTCCCATCCTACCGGGACCAACAGCAATAACTTTTCCCTTTTGAGGTTTTTCCTTTGTAGCGGTATCGGGAATAATAATACCCGAAACAGTCATTTCTTCAGATACCGGCTCAACCACAAGATGATCGGCCGTAGGTTGAATCTTTGCCATAGATAAAAAGGTTAAATTATATAAATTAGCACTCAGTATTATAAAGTGCTAAAAAACACAGTCAAGAGAAAATAATATCTTGTCGAACAAATATCCGTTACCAGAGTAGATGGCGCCATAACAAAAATAAGTGCCACAATCATCATGAGTAAGATGAGTTTTTTCATCTTGGTGAAATGAAATTATATAAATTTACTTCGCATATTCCTCTGCCCGAGTTTCTCTAACTACATTCACCTTAATTTGTCCAGGATATTGCAAATCGCGTTCAATCTTTCTTGTAACATCATGAGAAAGCTTAACAGCTCCAAGATCATCAATCTCTTCCGGATTCAAGAATATACGAACTTCCGTTCCAGCCTGAATAGCATAGGCTTTCCCAACTCCATCAAAAGAATTACAAACATTTTCAATTTCATCAAGTCTCTTAATATAGTTATCCAAATTATCTTTATTCGCACCCGGACGAGCGTTTGCAATAGCGTTAGCAGCCGAAACAACCATAGCCTCCAAAGTTTCCGGTTTCGGATCTCCATGATGAGCTTCAATTGCGTGAATTACTCTTTTATCAAGTCCGAATTTTTTTGCTATATCGCGACCAATTGTAGCATGATTTCCCTGTATTTCGTGATCAACAGCTTTTCCTATATCGTGAAGCAGTCCGGCCCTTTTACTTATATTAACATCAGCGCCAAGTTCACTCGCCAAATTCGCCGCAAGAAAAGCAACTTCCATAGAATGCTTAAGTGCGTTTTGACCATAACTAACTCTAAACTTAAGACGACCAAGCAATTTAATCAAATTGGGATGCAATCCGGCAACACCTGTATCGAATGCAGCTTTTTCACCAAGATCTTTAATAAGTCCGGCAATTTCCTCCTTAACTTTATTATATGTCTCTTCAATTCTAGCCGGATGAATACGCCCGTCTTCAATAAGTCTTTCAAGAGTTATTTTAGCAATATATCTACGAACCAAATCAAAACCGGCAATAACAATAGATCCCGGTGTATCATCAACAATAACATCTATACCGGTAATTTCTTCGAATGTATTAATGTTTCGCCCTTCACGACCGATAATTCGTCCCTTCATATCGTCTGACGGAAGACTTACAATAGTGGCTGTCGATTCAACTGTTGTATCCGCCGCATATTTCTGAATAGCTTCGGCGATAATATATTTCGCCTTTTGTTCAGCCTGCTCATTAACTTCTTTTTCGGTTTTTCTAATCTGCTCAACAAGCACCTCTTTTGTATCTTCCTCAACTTTTTTCAGAAGAACATCTTTTGCATCTTCCTTCGACATTTGAGAAACTTTTTCAAGTTCCGATTCCTGCATTTCCTGAATTTTCTGCACCTCTTCACGAAGACGCTTTACGGAAGTAACTTTATTTTCAAGTTCCTCTTTTAATTTATCCGCATCCTCAGCTTTTTTCTCAAGAGATTGTTCCTTTTTAATAAGACGTTCTTCAATTTTTTGTAATTGTTCACGCTTTCGTTTTTCATCTTTTTTTGCTTCATCCTGAATTTTAAAAGCATTGTTTTTTGCATCAAGAAGAACTTCCTTAGCCTTATTTTGCGCATCTTTAACCATGTGCACACTTTTTTCAGCCAAATCCTTGTTTTTTTCTTCAACAAGTTTTTTTCGATAAACATAACCGATACCACCACCAGCTACAAGCCCGATTAAAATCAATAGAATTGTCAATGTATCCATAACAAATAAGTTAGTACTTTGTACATCAACCTAAGAAACCTAAAATAAAAACGAAATACATTTTGATAGAACGAACTGAGACTCAAAAATTTATCTCAATATGCGCATACTTTAAAAAAATTTTATTCTTTTTACTTATGTTGTTTTATTATATGCAAATAACTTTTTAATTCCGTTTTCTCTTATTACTTAGACCAATCTACATTAATAATTATCCTCATTAAAAGTACTTGATAGCATAATAAAAGTCAACTTAAGTATTTAATAACTTCTTAATATTTTCTTAATAATTGATAAGTATGATTGAAATCCCTCTTAATTTTTTTAAATGTTATGAAATCGCTTACACTTACATATATGGTCATCTCTCTTTTGTTGTTATATGGCATATTCGCTCAAAGAGTAATGGCCGATCCGGCCACACCGGAACCCAAAATTATATCGTTTCCATCTTTATTAATAACAGAAATCGGGTTTAAAGACAGTAAGAACGACTTCATTACTCTTCAAGTATTTAACGACATGAACAATGGGAACGGCAACACAATTAAAGGCCTATCGTTAAAAGACGATTCCATTTTTTTTACTATTGATGATGACATATATATCAGGAATGGCGAAAAAATCTTCATCTCATTCGGGGAGAATAACGACGAAATCAAAACAACAAACGAAGGACTACAGATTAATCTTACTAAAAACGGACTTACGGGAACAACAGAACAACTTATTGTAACAAATAACAATCAAAAGATTATTGATGCCGTATGTTGGGTAAACAGTAAACCGGCAAAATCCGAAATTACAGACTTTGAATATCTTTTTAATCAATCGGCATGGAAAAATAATGACATTACATCCTGTATAAACAGCGATGGAATCAGCAAAGATCAGTTAATCCAAAGAAAAAATCCAATAATTGATACAAACAGCAAGGATGATTGGGAAATTAAGATTGTCAATTCCGAAACAATTCAAAACATTAATAACAATAGTGATGAAGAAGAAAAAAAAGATGATGATAAAGATCAAGAAACGAATCCAATAAGTAAAATTAAAATTTGTGATGGCGAAGTAATTATTAGTGAATTTTTACCTAACCCTCTTGGTAAAGATTCAAATCAAGAATGGATCGAAATTATGAATTCTTCGGGAGCTAATTGCTCCTTATATGGTTGGCAAGTCGATGACCGAGAGGGAGGCAGTAAAAAGTACACAATAACTTCGTCGGAAATCATCCCTTCCGGCAAATACTTACTGCTCCCCTCTTGGAAAACCGGCTTAAATCTTAACAACAGTGAAGACAGCGTCAGAATCTTTAATTATGATGGAGAATTAACAGATAGTATTGCCTATGAAGACGCTCCCGAAAACGAAACTTACGCTCTAAACAAGGAAACGGACAATTTTACATGGACAATAAAACCGACCCCGCTAACAGAAAATTTGTTCCCGAAAATCCCTGAGTTAAGACCGAAGCCGAAAAAAAAAGAAGAATCAGAAACTAAACCATCAAGCAAAGTAACAAACGGAACATTGTCCGATCAATTACATATTACCGAAGTTTTCCCAAACCCAAAAGGGCAAGATAGCGAACATGAATGGATTGAAATTTTTAATGCTTCCGATAGTGAAATAAAGCTTGGAAATTGGAAACTTAACACAACAAATAAAACTTATAATTTCAAAAATATTATACTCAAAAGACAAAGTTATTTGATTCTTTCAGACAAAGAATTGGGATTTTCACTTAAAAATACCGATGAGAAATTAACATTAAATGACTTCAACAATAAAGAAATATCAACAGTAACATATGAAAAAAGTTTTGAATCGCAATCATTTATGGAAATAACAACAATAGACGACGGGACTTCAACTAAATCTTGGATATGGACAGATAATCCAACCCCGGGAGAAGCAAATTACATTAGATATGTATATAGTGGAACAATAAATACATTTGATGAAACAAGCGGGAAATTACTCTTGTCCGTAAATAGTGGGCAACCAAATGAAAAAGTATTGGAAATTTTGCTCTTACTTTCAGGTGAAAAACTAATCGATTCAATATTTACAGTCGGATCTCGTATAAATGTTACCGTAAGAAAAGAAGATGGGAATTTAATATTGGAAAATTATACGCTTCTTGAAGAATCTTCCAAACCGGGGCAAACAACAGAAGGATCAAGCGGTCTTTTTTATATACTCATTTCCTCTGTCCCTCCATTGGGACTACTCGGCTATGGGGCAATAAAAAAGTTCGGGTTGATAAAAATTGTCTAAAACACCTTTTATAAAGTATAATGAGCTGTGCAATATTTATTAATCTTTTTCAATATATGGAATCGAAGAAAGAGAAAAAAGACAATTCATGGCGTACAATCGGGCTTATATTAATAGGGCTTTTGGTCGGTTATATTAGCGGAAGGTTCGAATTAACAACAATCACTTTTAACAACGATAATAAAACCGTGCGAAATCCTGTAAAAACGATGGACGATAAATCCGCGGTTACAACTCCATCGAAAAAACCAATTGCAATAAGCGAAGACGACGACCCCTATCTTGGAGATGAAAATACCATTGTTACAATAATCGATTTCAGCGATTATCAATGTCCATTTTGTAATAAATTTTATAGTAATATTTTACCTCAACTGAAAACCGACTATATAGATACCGGAAAGGTTAAATATGTATTTCGAGATTTTCCTTTAAACATCCATCCAAAGGCAAAATATGCCCACTACAGTGCAGATTGCGCCCTTGAACAAGGAAAATATTGGGAGATGCATAACAAACTTTTTGAATCACAATCAGACTGGGAAAAATCGGATGACCTTACGAAAACATTTACAGATTATGCGTCCGAGCTAGGAATGAATACCTCAAACTTTCAAGAATGTCTTGCTTCCGAAAAATATAAAGATGAAGTTAAAAAAGATATAGAAGATGGAATTTCTTATGGGGTAAAAGGTACTCCAACTCTTTTTATTAACGGAAAACCAATTAGAGGTGTAAGTAATTATGAATACCTTAAACAAACAATTGAAAAAGCATTATAACCGATAATATGGAAATACTTACCTTGTCCATATCTAAAATGCACTGCGCAACTTGTGCTCAGAAAATAGAAAAAGAACTTTCAAATACGAAAGGTGTTTTAAATTCCGTTGTAAGATTCTCCAATAAAAAAGCAACTGTTACTTTTGATGAACAAGTAACGAACGAAAAAAAAATAGTTAGAACTATAGAAAAGATTGGCTACAAAGCAGAAATAAATATAAGTGAAAATAAAAGACAAAAAAAACGCAAAAAAAGAATACGAATCATTACTTTAAAAATTATAATAGCTACAATTTTTGCCCTAATCACTTTAGCCAGCCCGTTTTACAAATCACAAATAACCGAGGCATCGCAAGATCTTCTTAATTGGGGACTTTTTATATCTACAATCTTAGTTGTATATATAGGAGCAAAACATGTACTCGGTGCAACTTTCAACTCTATTAAAAAGTTCAAAATCGATGCGCAAATTTTACAAGGATTCGGGCTTTCCATCCTTGCAATCTACGCATTTGTACTTATATTAATCCCTTCTCTTAATAATGAACTATCAAGGTTTACGGTTCTAAGCACAATTAATGTTGTATCGATTGTAATACTTATAATTGAATGGATAAGGCTTTCATACGAAGCCGTTTTTAAAGAAAGCTATGAAACTCTCGTGGGTATACAACCCAAAACAGCGCGCACCATAAGACACGGCACAGAGATGGAACTTGATATCGATCAAATTAAAATAGGAGAAACTGTAAAAATTAAAGCCGGAGAAATAATTCCCGTTGATGGAATAATAATCGAAGGAACAACTGAAATTAATGAAATGATGATAATCGGCGAAATAAATCCGGTCAAAAAATCTGCTGGAGATGAAGTTATTACAGGAACAATGAATGGGAAAGACACAATCGTAATTAAAACTACGCAAGTTGGAGAAAACAATACTGTTAACCAACTTATCAATCATATTGGTGAAGCAAAAAAATACCCAGGCTTAAAAGAAAAACGCGCAAATAATATAGAGAAAATATCCACAATTATTTTGCTGATTTTATCGTTAGGGTTATTTATATTTTGGACACTTTGGGGAGCTCCAATTTTTATTGGAATTTTTAGTGCAGTTTCATTGTTACTTATATCAAATCCTCAATCATTTAAACAAGGATCAATTATTCCAATCAATTTTACAATAGAAAGACTGGCTCTTAACGGAATTGTTTTTAAGGGAGGAAGAGCGCTCGAAATAGCAGATAAAGTAAACCACGTAGTTTTTAACAAAACAGGCATATTAACAAATGGTATCCCAGAAATAACAAACGTTGTTACTAAAAACGCATTCAACGAAAAAAGATTTTTAATCCTTATAGGATCTTTGGAAAACGCTTCAACCCATCCGTTCGGTGAAGCAATCGTGCAGTATGTGAAAAATCAAAAAATAACAATTAAAAAAGCTTCATCGGTTAAAACAATCGATGGACTTGGAATACTCGGAATCGTTGATGGGGAAGAAATTATTGCCGGGAACTTAAAACTTATGGAAAAATCTAATGTACAAATGCACGATGAGTTGATTCATAAAGCTGAAATCCTTTCCAAGAATGTAAAAACTCCAATCTACGTTGCTCGGAACAGAGAACTTGTTGGCATTATTGGAATTGCAGATTCTATAAAAGAATTTTCCAAAGAAGCCATTATGATGTTAAGAAAAGGAAACTACAAATTAAGTATTATAACCGGTGATAACAAAGCCATCGCCAATCATATAGCGGAAGAAGTAAGGGTTAGAAACGTAATCGCAAATCTTGTTCAACATGAAAAAACAAAATACATTACTTCCCTTCAAAACAACGATGAAATTGTAGCTTTCGTAGGAAACGGCATTAACGATGCCCCTGTATTAATGCAAGCCGATTTGGGAATAGCCTCCGGCGTAGGAAATGACATCGACTTGGAAGAATCCGATGTTACTCTTTTAAGCGATAATCTATTACAAGTTGATAAAGCACTCGGCATATCAAAAAAAATATTACAACAAACAAAGAATAATTTTTATTTCTCATTGCTTTACCATATAACAGCATTTTTGCTTGTCTCCGGAATAGCTTATCCTATATCTAATATTATATTACCTCCAATTTTCGCTCCGATTATAATGGGAGCATTCGTATCTTGGATGTTCTATAAAATCGGAAAAATAAAGCAAGAAACTTCATTCAATTTTTAAAGACTTTTCAATTTTTAAGAACTTTTGCGTATTCAAGCTCGTATATGTGAAGAAACGCAAGGAGCAAGTTTAATATAATCGGTCCGTATATTATACCTTGTAATCCAAACGCCATAATCCCTCCAAATACCGCTAAGAATGTCAGTAATGGATGTACAGGCGCTCGTCCTTCAATAAGATAAGGCCTAATTAAATTATCAACCGTGCTTACAACAAGCACTCCCCATAAAAACAATCCAACACCTCCTACATAATTACCGCTGAAGAAAATAATTAATGAAGCGGGTACCCACACAATGGCAGTACCAACAAGCGGAACTAAAGAGAATAATCCAGTCGCCGTAGCCCAGAATATTGGATTGTTAAGCCCCACTACAGCATAACCTATACCAGCTAAAGTCCCTTGGATAACAGCCGTAAAAAATATTCCGAAAATCATTGCCAAGCTAACCTCTTTAAATTTTTTAAAAACAGTTCTCTCATGCTTTTCCGGAAGTGGACTTAAATCCATAAGTTTTTTTACAAAAACATCTCCATCTTTAAAGAAATAATAAAGTGCAAAGAAAAAGATCATAAACGAAATAATAAACCAGATTATATTTTTTATAAATCCCAAAACGTTATTTAGCTGTTCACGAAGCACATCAACCACTTTTTGAGCGGTAGAGCTTATTTGCCCAACAAAATCAAAATTAACTTCATTTATATCAAATCCATTGCTATTTACAAAAGGAGCTATCTTCTGAAATTGGTCATACACAAAAGATCCCTCTTGCCATGCCAGTAAATCTTGTACATAACCTTCTTCCTGAACTTTGGTTGAAATATTATTGAATGCATCTATTCCTTCGGAAATAAGCAATGTCCCAAATAAACTTAACGGAATAGTTATTACAAGAAGAGTAAACAAACATGTTAAAAGAGATGCTATTCCTCCCCGTCCACCAAATAATTTTTTAAGTCTGCGAAAAATCGGATAAAAAATAGTGGCAAAAAAGATTGCAAAAATAAGTACGGTAAAAAACGGAGTATAAAGCACGTAGACTCCATAAAAAAGTAGCAGAATAATTGCAAGCAAAAACAATCCTGCAAAATTTGGAACCGTTAAAGATGTTTTACTTTTCAAACTTTTCAAATTATGTAAGGTTAATGTCTCTTATACTTATATCAAAAGTTTAGATAAAAATGAAGGACTCGTTATTTATTGAATTTATTTAATATCCAGAAGATGATATCATCACCTTAAATTAGCCAACCAATAACAAACATGATTAAAGCAAATACCCACACAACACAAATCCATATAAACAAAAATAAATATAGGCCAGACTGAAGGAATATTCCTTGGATTAATACCGAGCGCAATTGCCCTGTGAATGCCATTCATGAGCAAAGTCAAATTGATGATATAGAAAAGTTGTTAAAAAATAAAAGCAAAAGGAAAAAAGTTATGACTACATAGAGGTAATGGCATGTCCCGAAGGATGCATCGGAGGAGGAGGCCAACCAAAATCGAAAGATAAAGGTGTAATTGAAAAACGAAAAGAAGCTCTTTACAAAATCGACGACGATACAAAAGTAAGAATGGCTCACAGAAATCCACTGGTAATAGATTTCTTTGAGAATTATCTCTCAAAACTTACAGAGGAAGAAAAATCAGGTATATTGCATACCTCTTTTAAAACATGTCGTCCAAATTCATAATAACCCACTGATCTGACAGTTCCGGTTTTCGTTTAAGTTTAATTTCTACAATCGGCCTGGAAAGATCTTCAAGACTTCTGTTATTACCATTACTTGTAACTCTTACATTTTTAGATTTGCGAATAATTTGAAAATCCATTTTATTCAAATTAAATTCAACTATTCGTTGTTCTCCAATCTCAACTTCTTCTCTCCCGAGATCGATATAAAGCGGTATTATCTCATCTTGTATTATCTCCGCACCGGATTCTCTTACTCTTTGAATAATTTCTTCAAAACGATCATCCGCAGCTGAGGCAACAGTATCATCTATTTCCCTCATCGGTTTGTCATCAAAATGCATATTTTGAAGGTTAAAAGTTTATTTAATAATTAAAGTTTAATCTCTTTAGCCACAAAACGCCATTTTTTATGAACATTTTTCTTTATTCCTATACGAGAAGTCTTCTTAATTTTTGTTTTCATTCCGTTATCCGAAATATATAGATTTTTTGATTTGCATATATCTATATCGTTTTGTTTTTTGTTAATTCCAAGAGCTTTACACAATTTACCCGGTCCATCAAAATACTCTCCTGAATCAAGCATCTTAATACCTCTAATTAAAACCGCAGCAGGATAACCTTCTTTTTCGGTTGTAATATTCACACAGTAATACATTCCATAGATAAAATAGATGTAGGTATGTCCGGCCAGACCAAACATTGGAAAATTACGAGCAGTTTTCCCATTTGCTCCGTGACTTGCCGGATCATCTCCAAAATATGCTTCTGTTTCAGTTATTACAGCTTTTTGATTACCAAAAACAAGAATTTTCCCTATTAACGCCTCAGCAACTTCCAGGGTTGGCCTTTTAAAAAAGTTGCGTGTTAATTTTTTCATTTTACACAGTTTAACTGGCTGG
>JAGGUZ010000018.1 GCA_021158225.1 bacterium
AAATTTGGATTCTGCGGAGACAAAAGATTTGATGATTTCTTACATCAAAACGATGAAAGAAAAAGATATTGATAAAGAAATTATTGATAGTCGTTTGGAAAATGAGAATACGGAAAATATTTCTTACGATACTAAACTGGCAAGAACAGCCGGGATGGTCTCAACTTTGGCCGGAGTTCCAAAATATGCGTATTATCATGAACTTGATAAAAAATATTTTGATTTAATTGAGAAGAAATTGTCTGCTATGCTTCTTAAACGTAAATTGCCAAAAGCACGCGCCGAAGAACTTGCAAGAATACGCACGCATTACATGAAAAATAAAATAAATCGTATTATTGCAAATGATGGGGTTTTGCAAGATGCAATTGACGAACACGATAAGGTTAAATTGGAAATTATAATTGATTCGAAAGATGAAATAGAAGTTTCGTTAGCTATGAGTAAATGGAAGAGTAAATGGCTTAAGGCGCATAGAAAACTTGAAGATGTCGGGACAAGTTTAGGGTCTGTCAAGGCAAGTACATATAGAAGACTTGAAGAACGAGTGGACAAAATGTTTGGACCTATTGCTCCTGTTATTATGTGGGTTTTGGATAAGTTTTTTCACATTAAGAAAGCAATTGGCAAACTTGTTTCCGGGAAGGGGTCTTCTATTGCCGGAATTGTTTTTAGTGCGTTTGGAGTTAAATCATTAAGAGAAAAAATAGGATCGCGAAAAATAAATCAAGCGCGGTTTGATAAATTAATTAGGTCAAAACGAAATCTTTACAAGATTAAGAAAAAATTATTTTTTGGTGAGAATGTAAAACTTAAAAGCAGAGAAATTATTATTCCTGAAGGCAAGGGAATTATATTGGAAAAATCCATGCCTATTTATTTAAAAGGAAAAGGGAAATTTAGAGCATATCCTCTACAAAAGAAAAAAGGATTGTCGCTTAGATCAATTTTTGGAAGAGTTGGAAAAAATAAATATATGTATAAAGACTCAAAAATTATTATCGAAAATGGAACGATAATTCCAAAAGGAACAATTATCCCAAAGGGGGCTAAAATAAAACGTATTAAATAAATTTCATTAACATAAAATAAAAAATGCCAACTAAACACAAACCAAGTTTAAAGGAAGTAGCTCCGCAAACTTACGAAAAAGCCAAGGCGGTTGAATTAACACAAAGTGAGCAAGAAAGACTTTCCAGGGCGACACTTCTTAGGTGGCTTGAAGCAAAGAAATATGAAAAATTAAAAGGTTTGCAAGAGCAATTGATTGAGCTTGCTATTTCCGAAAGGGATGAACTTAGAGAGAAAATTATTAAAAATACAAAGAAAGAACTTGCCACCCAAAAAGAGCTTACCAGAGCACAAAAGCAGGAACGCGCGGAAAAATTTGCAGACGCACTCATTGGAGTTGCAGACGGAATTGGAAACGTAAAATCGGTTATTGAGAGATTTGGACAAGAGATAAACGAGGAAAGAATGTTTCATGAATATATAGGATCTGTCGGTGGTGTTCTTGGTGTTTCAAATTTGAAAAAAATTAAAAGCATTCCGCAAGTTAAAAAATTTTTGGAATCTGAGCCTGGGCTTTCCGAAGAAATTGATGAGGCAATTGATTCCGGAGATTACGATAATGTAAGGAGTGTGCTTTTAAGAGTTCCTTATTTCGCTAAACATGCTGATGAGTTGGATATGTTAATGAATATTGCAATGGAGGAACCACAAAGATTACCGGGTATAATGGGAATGATTGAACAAGGTGTAAATTGGGTTGGAGGTCTTCCGAAAAAGGTACTGGAAGGTTTTAAATCAGCGAACGGTTTATTAAAAAGAAAAGTTTATAAGCCGGTTGCGAAAAAATTGGGAGTTAAATACGGCACTTTGCGTAATTTATCAGGACTTACATTGTCGCAACTTATTGATAGAAATCGGATATTTCAAAAATACAAACATTTATTGGAAGAAAGGCTTAAGACAACAAAAAACAAGAAAGAAATTAAAAAACTTGAAATACAACTTGAGTTTATTGAAGATACGGGAAAAATAACGGAAGGGGTTAATCAGGCTAAAGAAAAGCATGGGGATTTAATAGGGAAAGCTTATTTGGATCGTCTGCAAAAGCTTAAGAAAGCAGGTAAAATTTCCGAGGAAGATTTTGTAAGAATTTCTGTTGAACTTAACTTGGATTCGGTAAGGGTGGACAGTTTTTTCCCACTTATTCGATATGAAGATGTAAAAGATAAAGATCAAGATAGTAACCTTTATCTTATTTCTCAGCTTCTTACAAGAAGACACAGAATAAGAGAGGGTCTTAAATTTTTAGGGTTGGATGTGTCTGTACGTGCGGCGCATGGAATTGCCGGTACGCAAAGGTTTTTCAGCAGAAATGTTCGTGAATTTAGGAAGACTTTTAAAAAATTTCCAAATGGGGAGAGTTTAACTTCCATTTTTGACGATCTTTCAAAGAAGGTTTCAAATTATGAGATTTCATCTGAAAAGATAGGTAAGAGAAGTCGTACAAAAGCTTATTTGCACGATCTAAAAAGTCATGATGAAATTATGCGTATGTATTACGAATCATCTCAGCATGCCAGCAGGGTTCTTTCGGCTGAAGCGCAAAGAGTTGTTAACGCAGGGAAAGAACTGGATGTTTTATTGCAAGGTGGGAAATTTAAGCCGAGTAAAATTCCAAAAGGTGTTTTGGATGTTTTGTATGGAGGAGGGAAGATACCAAAATCTCTTTCCAAGGGAAAACTTGAGAGAGCTTATACACAGAGATTAATAGATGTTCGTATTGCGAGAGATACCGCTCAGCAAACTTTTTCATCACTTTCCGCAAAGCTTAGAACCGGAGTAATGGATAAATTTGAAAATCGATGGCTTAAAGGTGCGGATATAGCTGATGTTAAAAAAACTCTTCTCAAAGAAACCGGAGAGATTAAGAAATTTGTAAGTCCGGGAAGAAGATTTGGACATCGTTTAAAAATGTTTGGGCTTCCGGCGATTGCTCTTGGAATTCCGGTGATTGATATGGCTAGAGGAAAGGCTCGTTATAGAGATATAAAATATGATCTTTTTGATACGGCAATAGGGTTTGTCCCGATTGTCGGAACGATTAATGATTTTAAGCAAATGTGGACAGGAAGAACCACTTCCGGTCGTAAGCTTGGGACTCGTGATAGAATAATGAGCGGTGTTTTTTCTGTTATTGGTGCGGTTTCGGATGTGGCATGGACTCTTGGTGGTCTTGGAGGCGTTATGCGTGCCGGCCTGGGGTCTCTTCGTTCTGCTAGAAGAATAGCCAGGGTTGGAAAGCTTTCAAAAGGTATTAAAGAAATTAAGGTGGCCGAGGGAGTTACTATAATTCAAAGAATGGGTATGCGTATTGGAGGATTTTTTAACGGTTTTAGCGGTGCAAAACGCATGGAGAATTTTGCTGAATCGGCTGCAAAAATAAAAGTTTATAATTATTTAAATGTTCAAAAAGAACTTAGAGGTGTAAAAGGGTTTGAAAAGATTTCTGACATTAAATCCGCTGAGAAATTTGCAGCATCTTTACAAGGGACCAGACATGCCGAGGCCGCTGGTCAGTATCTCAAAATGATGAGCCATACTCGTGGTATTGATTATTATAAATCGCTTAGCAGAAGTTTTGGATTTGCGGATCAGATGCCACATTTTGTAGGTACAAAAATGAAATTTAATCAAGCGTTAAATTATATTAGGAAAGGATTTTTAAAAGGAGGTGGACGAGCGAAAAAACTGAAGGAAATGGAAGAAACCGCTGATGTTTATCAGGCTTATAAATTGAAAAAAGTTAAAGCTTTGGAGGATTATAATGAAGCTGTTAAGAAAGGGGAAGGTGTTGAGGAAGCCTTAAAGAATCTTAGACAAGTCGAATCTAAACTTGTTTCCGGCGCAAAAGAGTATGCAAGAGTTCAGGAAGAAGTCTTTGCAACCGCGGAAAGACTTTCAAGAACACATTTACTTGTTAGTAAGGCCGCAAAATATTTTACATATGGAGGTTTTGCAATGGGAGGGTACTTTATGCTTACCGGGAAGGCTCCATCTGTTGCCGGTATTAAAAAATATGGTAAACCGGTTGTTGGAGCGGCTTGGGGGGCTGCAAAGTTTGTAGGAAGGAATGCTACGACTATACACGGATATCAACCTCCTATTGACGATATTATTGATGAAGCTATTAAAACAAAAAAGGACAGTACTGAGTTTGCAAAAAGAATTAAGGCAATTGAAGATACTCACGATCCGAAGAAGAAAGAAAAAATATATACGGTTTGTGCACGGTATTGGAGTTCAAGTGCCGTTAGGGCATGGGTATATCGTCATAAAGACAAGCTTGATATTAAGAAAATTCTAGAAAAAGCGAAGAAACTGTATATGCCGTCTCGCGGGAAAGTGCGGGGTGCTTTGCAACGTGTTAAGGAAGTTATGGGAGGGGGTAAACCAAGTCTTTAATATTTTATTAATATATCAATCATGGAAAAAAACAATTCTCTTAAAAAATTTATCGGTAAAGTATTTATGCATTTAATCGAAATTGCTGTGCTTTACATACTTGCAATTTGGATTCAAAAAGTTGCGCCGAGCGGTTATGCTCTTCCGACAATAATTTTATTTATTGCTGTTTATTTTGTCTATTTGGTAAATTCAATCGTTGACGACTATTTGGATATTCAAGGAGCCGACTTTATAGTTTAGGAATTAAAATTTCGCATTGCGAACCTAAAGTTCATACCGTAAACTTACGGATGGACTTTTTAGGTACTAAGTACCTCGAGGTACTTAGTACCTAATTTCTAAAAACCTAATTCCTAACTATATTTCTATGGATTTCGACGGTG
Organism: bacterium; assembly: GCA_021158225.1. GTDB lineage: Bacteria > Patescibacteriota > Gracilibacteria > UBA1369 > PNNO01 > PNNO01. Next base: position 4,860 of record JAGGUZ010000018.1, read on the forward strand.
TAAAAGAAAAGACACTTGTACTTATTAAACCGGATGCTATTCAACGTGGCCTTATTGGTGAAATTATCGGTCGTTTTGAGAGGAAAGGGCTTAAACTTGCCAGTATAAAAATGATGGCACTGGATGATGAAATTCTTATTCAACATTATTCTCACCTTGCTGATAAGCCGTTTTTCCCAAGTTTAACAAAATTTATGAAAAGTTCACCTGTAGTTGCGATGGTTTGGGAAGGGCTTGAGGTTGTTAATGCGGTAAGACTTCTTTGTGGAATTACAAAATCAAGAGAGGCAGAAGCGGGATCAATAAGAGGAGATCTTGCTATGAGTGTTTCTTGCAATGTTGTACATGCTTCGGATAGCGTTGAAAATGCGCAAAAAGAAGTTACAAGATTTTTTGAAGAAGCTGAAATTCATGATTATAAAAAATCGGATTACGAGCATGTTTATGCCGATGATGAGCAGTAAATGTATTTTATTTTAAACGGAAAATTAGTTGAAAGTAAAAAGGCTGTTATTCCTATAACTGACCATGGATTTTTATATGGCGATGGTATATATGAAACCATGCGAACAAAAAACGGGAAATTATGGCTTTTTAATGAGCATATAAAACGGTTAAACAATTCTGCAAAAGAAGTAGGAATTAAAGTTCCTTATAAAAAGGCTGATATATTCAAGCAAATAATTTTATTGATGAAAAAAAACAAGATTGCCGAAGCAAGGATAAGGCTTACTCTTTCAAGAGGATCTAACGATTTTAATTTTGGATCGGCAAAGACTCCAACATTTTTAGTTGAAGCAAAAAAATTAACTTTTCCTCCAAAGGAATTTTATAAAAAAGGGATTTCTGTTGTTACTTACAATATTGAGCGTCCGATGGCACAGTTAAAATCAACCTCTATGCTCCCCTCGATATTGGCATATAGATATGCTAAAAAGAAACATGCGTACGAAGCTTTGCTTGTTGATTGTAACAATAGAATAACAGAGTGCAGTATGAGTAATGTGTTTTTTGTAAAAAAAGGAAAATTGATTACTCCGAAAGACGATATTCTTAAAGGGACTGTTAGAGGTTTTATTATTAAAAAGACCAAAGTTAAATTAACTGTTATAAAAAAGAAGGATTTATCTAAAATGGACGAAGCGTTTATTACCGGAACTGTAAAAGGAATTTTGCCGATTACTAAAATTGATGGTAAAAAGGTTGGGAACGGAAAAATTGGGAAAGTAACTTCACGGCTGATGGAAACTATTTTCCCGGTAACCATAACTAAAAAATATGAGAATTAAAGCAAATTCGGCTCCTTTGGTAATGGGCATACTAAATGTTACGCCGGATTCTTTTTTCGATGGGGGCAAGTATAACAATATGGATAAGGCAATTGAGCGCTTCGATGAGATGATAGAAAATGGGGCTGATATTATTGATATAGGTGGGGAATCAACCGGACCCGGATCGAAAGATATTTCTTTAAAGGAGGAACTCGAGCGCGTTATACCGGTTTTAAAAGTCATAAAAAAAAGATCGGATATTCTTATTTCTGTTGACACTTATAAAGCGGAAGTTGCAAAACAGGCTCTTGAACTTGGAGCCGATATAATTAACGATGTTTCGGCGTTTAGGGGAAATGTTGATATGGCGGATACATTGGCAAAATACAACAATCAAATAATTATAATGTATTCAAAGGATGCAATCGGTAGAACAACCGGTGAAGCCAGGGAGTATAATAATGTTATAGATTACATAAAAGAATTTTTTACCGAACGAATTGTTTTTGCTCAGAAAAAAGGGATTTCAAAAGATAGATTAATTTTGGATCCCGGACAAGGAGCGTTTGTTAGTTCTTCCCCAAAGTACAGTTTGCAGGTTCTAAAGCATCTTGAGGAATTTAAATCATTTGGACTTCCGTTATTAATAGGTTCTTCAAGAAAATCTTTTATAGGACAAGTTCTTTCTCTTCCTTTGCATGAGAGAAAAGAGGGCTCCTGTGCCAGCGTTGCTGTTGCTGTTATGAACTCGGCTAACATAGTTCGTGTTCATGATGTAAAAGAGGCAAGAAGAATCGTTGATATGGTTTACGCTATAAAGAAAAGTTAATTGATTTTTTGCAGAATCTTCGCCAGAGTGTACATGTCTTTAATTAAGTATTTATTATGTTGTTAACAAAAGAATTTACTTTCGATTCGGCTCATTATCTTCCAGCCTATAACGGCAAGTGTGAAAAAATGCATGGTCATACATATAAAATGCAAGTTACATTAACAGGAGAAGTTAAGGATGACGGGCTGATTTACGATTTTACTTTACTTAAAAAACTTGTTGATGAAAAAATTATAAATAAATTGGATCACTCTATTTTAAACGATACGATTAAAAATCCTTCAGCCGAAAATATTGCAATATGGGTTTGGGAAGAACTTAAAAATGATATAGATTTATATGAAATAAAAGTTTGGGAAACGCCTACATCATTTGTAACTTATCTTGGGGAATGAAAGAAATTGAAGTTAAAATATTATCGATTGATCCCGATTTAATTGAAAGCAAGCTTTTAAAACTTGGAGCTAAAAAAGAATTTAGCGGACTTTTAAAAGTAAGATATTTTGATAAAGATAATGGGGAAATACGAGAAAAAGGTGATCTTTTACGTGTTAGACAGGTAGGTGATAAAAAAACGGAAATTTGTTATAAGACGAATAAACATACGGAAAACGGATTTAAAGTGTGCGACGAATATAATGTTACGGCAACCGATTTCAGCGAATCTGTAGAATTCTTTAAACAGCTCGGATTTAAAATTACTTGCTCGTATGAAAAAAAACGAACAATATTTAAATATAACGACTTGGAAATCGTAATCGATGAATATCCGAAAATACCGCCGTTTATTGAAATTGAAGGTAGTAACATAGGTCTTGTTGAAGAGCTTATATTGGGTCTTGATCTTTCCGAGAACGAGAGGAGCACACATTCAATTGGAGGTTTGCTGAAGGAAAAATATCCGGATATCGAGCTTGACGGTCTAACTTTTTAATATGGCAGAAGTATATCTTTCACTTGGAAGTAATATTGGTCGTCGTCCGAATAATGTAAAAAAGGCGGTTGTACTTCTTGATGAGTGTGGTTTGGTTGTTGAAAAAATGTCCGGATTATATGAGACTGCGCCGGTATCGAAAATCAAACAGAGATATTTTATAAATGCTTGTATCAAAGTAAATACTGATTTTTTGCCACAAAAAGTTCTAAGAATCATTCAAAATATAGAAAAGGAAATGGGTAGAGATAGATTGAAACCAAAACATAAAGGATACGAAAGAGCACGCATCATCGATATAGATATTCTTTTATATGATAATTTGGTAATTAATAAGAGAAATCTAAAAATTCCACATCCGGAAATGAAAAACAGAAGTTTTGTGCTTCAGCCATTGGCTGATATTGCTCCTGGAATTGTAAGAAAATTAACGCTATAGTTAAGTTATGTACAATGTAAATCAATTGCATAATAAAGCTACGGAGCTTCGGATTAAATGTCTCGAGGCGATACATAAGGCAAAATCCGGACATACCGGGGGGTCACTTTCCGTTATGGATATATTGGTAGCGCTTTATTACGGAGAAATTTCAACAGGTCCGATTATGAAATACGATCCGCGGAATCCGGGTTGGGAAGATCAGGATTATTTAGTGCTTTCAAAAGGACATGCGGCTCCGGCGCTTTATGCTATTCTTGCCGACCTTGGATTTTTTGATGAAAGCGAACTTAATTATTTAAGGCAAGTCAACGCTATGCTTCAGGGTCATCCAATGTACAAGACTCCCGGTATAAGTGTTACAACCGGTTCTTTGGGGCAAGGTTTCGCGTCTGCTCAAGGGCTTGCTTTAACGCTTAAACTTGATAAAAAACCTAACAGAGTTTTTGCCGTACTCGGTGATGGTGAATTACAGGAGGGGATTGTATGGGAAACGGCTATGTCTGCGTCTCATTATCATTTGGATAATTTAACTGTTTTTATAGATAATAACGGACTTCAAATCGATGGGTTTACAAGAAGTATAATGAATGTAGAGCCGATTGTTGAAAAATTCGAGAGTTTTGGTTGGCATGTGATAAAAGTAAGGAACGGTCATGATTATGATGAGTTGCTTGATGTTATAGATAAAGCTATTATTACTCCTCGTAGGCCGACTTGTGTCGTATGTAATACGATTAAAGGAAAAGGAGTTGTATTTGCCGAAAAGAAAGCCGGGTATCATGGTGTCCCTCTTAGTGATCAAGAAATGAAGGAAGCTATTCCGGCTCTTAATAGAACTTTAATAAAAGATAAATAATGAAAAGTCTTCTTGTCGGAATGCTTGGAGTTTTGTTTATGTCGCCGTTTAATATTTCCGGTGAGTCTATGGAGCCTCTTTTGAATAATAGTGATATTATCATGTTTGAATCTTTTGCATATATGGTTGATTCTCCTAAGCGTAAAGATGTTGTTGTTTTTTATGGCACCGATGAGCCCGATAAGATTTTTGTAAAAAGAATTATAGGATTGCCTGGAGAAACTGTTTTATTAAAAGAGGGTAAAGTTTTTATTATTGATAAAGATGGGAATAAACATCAGCTTAAAGAAGATTATTTAACAAAATCGAACAAAGAATATTCGTTAAGACAAATTGACGGCACTTCTTACAAAGTGCCGGAAGGGAAATATTTTATGCTTGGCGATAACAGAAATAACAGTTTTGACTCAAGAACTTGGCACGATCCGTTTATTCCGAAAGAAAACCTTGTGGGAAAATACTATTTTGGGTTATTTTAGAACCAGCTAGAATTAACTAAACAACTATATGAAAATCTTTCAATCTTTACTCGTGGGGACATTTATTTCTTTATTCTTATTTACCGGATGTAATTTTTCCGGTGAGAAACAAGTTGTATTTAAAACTGATAAAGGTATTAGTACTTACAAAGTGGAAGTTGCCGATACAAAAGAAGAACGAATGAAGGGGCTTATGAATCGTGAAAATCTTGATGAAAACAGAGGGATGATTTTTATTTACGATAAAGAAGTCAAACCTGCTTTCTGGATGAAAAACACGCTTATTCCACTTGATATGGTCTTTATGGATAAAGACTTTAAAGTTGTTGATTATTTTGTGGATGTTCAGCCGTGTAAGGTTGATCTATGTACTCATTATATTCCAAGTAACAACGCTCAGTATATAGTTGAATTAAATGCGGGCCAGATAGAAAAGATTGGACTCACGAGGGGAGATATCGCGGAGTATAAGTAGTACTTGGTACAATATGCGATGTGGCTTATTTAAGCTATTTTACTTTGCGTACTTGGTACTAACTGTGATAAAAGAGAGTTATGCACTATTCAATTGGAGATAAAATATCTGTGCGATCCGCTTTTGGGGATGCGCTGGCAAAGTTCGGAGGACATAACAAGAGGGTTTTGGTGCTTGATGCCGACCTTTCCGATTCTTTAAGGACTGGCAGGTTTTCTAAGCTTTATCCTGACAGACATTTTAATTTTGGAATTGCCGAAGCAAATATGGTTAATAGCGCCGCCGGAATGGCTATTCGCGGGAAAATCCCTTTTGCTTGTAGTTTTGCAGTTTTTATTACGGGGCGGGCTTGGGAAAATATACGAAACAGTATTTGTTATCCAAATTTAAATGTTAAGATTGTCGGATCTCATGCTGGTATTTTAACCGGCGAAGATGGCGCTACTCATCAAGCTTTAGAAGACATTGCTATTATGCGCGCGCTTCCAAATATGAAAATTATTTCTCCCGCCGATGCTGTTGAAATGTATCTTGCTATGGATGAGATTTTAAAAGATTTCGGACCTACATATATAAGGCTCGGGAGAGGTGATCTCCCGGTAATTTACGGAGACGATCATAAATTTAAAATAGGGTATGGAGATATTCTTGCTTATGGAGAAGATGTTTGTTTAATTGCGACAGGGTCAATGGTTAATGTATCTTTACAGGCCGCGAAAATGCTTGAGACGGAAGGAATAAAGACAACGGTTGTGAATATTTCAACTATAAAACCGATTGATGAAAAATTAATTGTGGATTGCGCGAAAAAAACTAAAATGATTGTTACCGCGGAAGATCATAATATTATAGGAGGGCTCGGAAGCGCTGTATCGGAAGTGTTAACGGAGTATTATCCGGTGAAGCTGCATAGAATAGGTATGGAAGACAGGTTTGGCGAGTCCGGGAAACCGGCTGATTTATACAAAAAATACGGTCTTGATGTACAAGGTGTATACGAAAGAATTCTTAATTGGTGGGAAGTTTAAGCTGAAGGTAAGTTTAAAGCAGCTATTTCCCTATAAGTTTTCCCGGATATTTGAGCTGTTAGTTTTTCTAATTGTGCTCTTTTTCCCGATGACAAATTACTTGTTCTATCAAGAACTACAGACGGTTTAATTTCTTCTTCTTTTGTCGTTTGTCCGTATCCACCGTTTGGAGTTACTTCATCCTTGCGCACTTTTTCCGTTTGTCTTGGATCCATTACATTTCTAATCCATAAGTATGGTTCTTCGGTATCGACGATTACGCAAGGTTCTCCATTGTAAGTTACAATGTCTCCGATTTTGAATTTATCTGTTGGGGTTAAATTTTCCATAAGTGCTTGGTTTTTATGTATTTAAAGCTACATCGATTGCAAATATAACCCTAAAGTTTGAATCTGTCAATATCAATTTGCCGATATTTAATTACTTATAATGAAAAGGCTCTCTATAATAAATAAGCTAACCCCAGAGAATTATGCAAAATAATCCAATAAAAATTTTTTCAGGATCTTCCCATCCTCAGCTTGCGACGGAAATTGCCAAGCATCTTCATGTTAAGCTTTCTCCAATGCATATATCAAAATTTGCGTGTGGAGAAATTTATGCAAAACCTGTCGATAGTGTTCGTGGAGGTGATGTTTTTGTTGTGCAAACAGCCACGAGCAATGTAAATGAAGATCTTATTGAACTATTTATAATGCTGGATGCGTTTAAACGTTCGTTTGCGGGTAAAATTCATGTGATTATGCCAAATTACGGTTATGCTCGGCAGGACAGGGTTGCAACTCCGCGTGAACCTATTTCGGCAAAGTTAATGGCGAATCTTATTTCTGCGGCGGGGGCGGATCATCTAATTACAATGGTACTTCATTCCGATCAGGAGCAAGGATTTTTTGATTTTCCGGTTGATAATTTGTATTCAAGGAAGTTTTTTGCGGATTATTTCAAAAAGAAAAAATTAAAAAATCTTGTTGTTGTTTCTCCGGATGCCGGTGGGGCAAAGAAAGCTAAAAAGTTTGCGGATATAATTGGAGCTGAGCTTGCCATTATTCATAAGTCTCGTCCAAGAGCAAATGTTTCGCAGGTTATGCACCTTGTTGGAGATGTTAAAGGTAAGAGATGTATTATTTACGATGATATGATTGATACGGCTGGTTCGGTTTGTAATGCCGCAAAAGCACTTAAAAAACATGGAGCTCATAAAGATATTTATTTGGCGGCCACTCATGCAGTTTTCTCCGATCCGGCGGTTAAGCGGCTTTCCGCTGAAGGATTTAAGGAGGTTGTTGTAACAAATTCAATCCCTGTTCCAAAAGAAAAGAGATTTAAAGGGCTTAAAGTTCTCTCGATCGCTCCTCTTTTGGCAAAGATTATAAAAAATGTACACAGTTCAAAGTCGGTATCGACAGTATTTAACACTTAACAAAACGGTTGCCATGGATATTTACATCGGAGCGGATCATGCGGGTTATAATTTGAAGAGCGCTGTAAAAGAGCATTTGGAAAAGAAAAATATAAAAGTTATTGATCTTGGTACTTTTAGTGGTGAGGAATCGGTTGATTATCCTATTATTGCACGAGAAGTAAGTGAGAAAGTTTATGAGAATCCAAAAAGTTTTGGAATTATGATTTGTGGAACAGGACAAGGTAGTGCAATGGCTTGCAATAGACATAAAGGAATTCGTGCCGCACTTTGTACAAGTGTGGAATTGGCTGAAATGGCAAGGAAGCACAATTATGCTAATGTGCTTTGTATGGGAGAAAGGACAACACCTGTATCTCTTGCTTTGCAAATTGTTGATAAGTTTTTGGAAACTCAGCCTGACCCGGCAGAGCGTCATAAGAGGCGCATTGAAATGCTTGATAAATAAACTTATGGATTTAAAAATCGCTCCATCTATTTTGTCGGCTGATTTTGGAAGATTAAATGAAGATATTGCTACAATTGATGATTATATCGATTATATTCATATTGATGTAATGGATGGTCACTTTGTTCCGAATTTAACTTTTGGCGCTCCCATAGTCAAATATGTAAAGAGTGGGAATCCGCTGGATGTTCATTTAATGGTTGAAAATCCGGAAAATTATATTGATGATTTTGCCGATATCGGGACGAGTGTTCTTACATTTCATTATGAAGCTGTTGAGGATTGCTTGTGGCTTATATCAAAAATAAAAGAAAAAGGGATGAAAGTTGGAATTTCTATTAAGCCGGGGACGAAGGTTGAAGTTTTGGAAGAATTTTTATCAAAGCTTGATTGGGTTTTAGTGATGTCTGTTGAGCCCGGATTTGGAGGGCAAAGTTTTATGCCGGTGGCTTTGGAGAAAATTAAGTGGCTTCGGGAAAAGGCTCTGGATATTAATATCGCTGTTGATGGAGGGGTCAATGCGGAGACAGGTGCATTGTGCAGGCAAGCTGGTGCAAATGTATTGGTTGCCGGTTCGTATATTTTTAAAGCAGAGGATAGGATAGCTGCTATTAAAAGTTTGAGAGGGTAGTAGCCTCGGTACTGGTTTTTCTTCCTATTTAATGGTATAATAGTACGAAAACAAAACCGCGCCACCCAGCGCAAAGAAACAAACACATGAACAAAAAACCGCTCGACGAGCTATTATCAGAATTTAAAACGTCCAAAGATGGGCTTTCCCAAAAGGAAGCCACTTTTCGATTGAAGAAGTATGGCTCTAACGAACTAAAAGCCAAAAAGAAAGCTCCATTATGGGTTTATTTTCTTACTGAATTCACCGATCTTATGGTGCTCATTCTTATATTCGCCGCAGTAGTAGCCGGGTTTGTAGGAGAGGAAAGAGATGCAATAGTAATCATGTTTATTGTCTTCCTTAACGCAATAATCGGATTTGTGCAAAAGTTCAAAGCGGAAAAAGCAATAGAAGCCCTAAAAAAACTTGTTGCTCCGACGGCACGCGTAATTAGGGACGGCAAAGAAATGCAAGTGGACGCAAAAACAGTTGTTGCCGGGGATATTCTTATTCTTATGGAGGGAGACCGTATTCCCGCCGATGCAAGGTTAATAGAAACAAACGAGCTTGATACTCAGGAAGCGGCTTTAACCGGAGAATCAACGCCTGTTTCAAAGCATTTGTCGGATGAGAAATCGAACATGGTTTATATGGGAACAGATGTGGCGCACGGATCAGGTAAAGCGATAGTTGTCCATACCGGCATGGATACCGAGTTTGGACATATAGCAAACTTAACAACTACGACCAAAAAAGACAAAAGTCCGCTCCAAAAGGAGCTTTTTAGGATCGGATTATTTGTTGGAAAAATTACTTTCGTTATATCGGCGATTTTGGTTGCCGCAGGATATTTTATTCAAGGACAGAAGTTTGTGGACACTCTTTTATTCTCAGCTTCCGTGGCTGTAGCGGCTGTACCGGAAGGACTTCCCGCAACAGTTACTATAGCGCTTGCTCTTGGCGTTCAGCGTTTGGCTAGGAAGAAGGCTATCGTAAGACAGCTTTCGTCAGTTGAAACTTTGGGATCAACAACTCATATATGTACGGATAAAACAGGGACGCTCACTAAAAACGAGATGACCGTTAAGGAAGTTTATGTCGATCAATATAAGGCTAAAATCAGTGGAGCGGGATACAAACCGTGGGGAAGTCTGCTTATTAAAGCAAAGGACAAAAGAAGTTTTCTTATTGGCGATTTTGACTCACGCGAGGAGGATTTTGATCTTAGGACAAGGAATTTGAATCAACTCAAAAAAGATACGACCCCTCTTTATGATGCGCTTGAACGAATAAGTGTAATAAGTGCTCTTTGCAATAACGCAAAACTTGAATCAGAAAAAGTTAATCACGAAAATGTTTATAAAATTCTGGGCGATCCAACAGAAGGAGCTCTGCTTACAATGGTTAGAAAAATGGGATTTACTCTGGAATATTTTGGAGATGCGTATGAAAAGATTTATGAACTTGCTTTTGACTCTACAAGAAAAAGAATGAGTGTAATTGAAAAGGAAAAATCTACGAATGACTATTATATGTTCACAAAAGGTGCTCCGGATGAAGTTTTGTCTGTATGTAGTCATATACTTATGAACGGGCGAGTTATTAAACTTGATGATGAGATGCGAGAGAGAATTAAAAAAGAAAATGAAGATATGGCCAAACGTGCCCTTAGAGTAATCGGTTTTGCATTTAAGCAAATCGACAGGAGACAAAAATATCATCATGAGACGGACGAGAATGATCTTGTTTTTGTTGGCCTAACGGGAATGATTGATCCTCCACGGGCAAATGTAAAGAAGGCTATTGCAATGGCAAAGCGTGCCGGAATTAAGATTTACATCGTTACCGGCGATCATGGTTTAACGGCTGAGGCTATTGCAAAACGTATCGGGCTTATTACAAAGGATGATAAACACAAAATTCTTACAGGGGAAGATATCGGAAAAATGTCTGTTCAGGATATTCAGAAAATGTTTAAAGATGATAAGCATGGCATTATTTTTGCCAGAACCGCTCCTGAGGATAAGCTTAAAATTGTTTCCGCTCTTAAGAAAAGTGGGCACGTGGTTGCGGTGACGGGTGACGGTGTTAATGATGCTCCAGCGCTTAAACGTGCCGATATTGGAATTGCAATGGGAATTACCGGAACGGATGTAAGTAAGGAAGCTTCAAATATGGTACTTGCCGATGACAGCTTCTCGACAATTATTAACGCGGTTAAAGAAGGTCGGACAATTTACGACAATTTAAAGAAGTTTGTTTTCTATATTTTTTCGTGTAACACAGGCGAGCTTATTACGGTTTTCTCGGCGATTATATTTAACTTGCCACCTCCGCTTACCGCTGTTTTGATTCTTGGAGTTGATATTGGAACGGACGTACTTCCCGCACTTGCACTTGGAGTTGATCCTCCGGAAAAGGGAATTATGAGCAGACCACCACGCGATCCGAAAAAGAAAATTATGGATTGGGCATTTGTAGCGAGATTTTTGTATATTGGAATTTTTATTGGAGTACTGACAGTTGGTGCATACTTCTGGACACTTATGTCGCAGGGATGGCACTGGGGAGAAACGTTAGATCCTAATTCGTATTTGTATATGAATGCGTCCACCTTAACGTTTGCGCTTTTGGTTTTGATTCAAATGGTTAACGCTTACAACTCAAGGAGTTCGTCTCAATCCGCTTTTTCTATGGGAATTTTCTCGAATCTGTATCTGCTTGGATCGGTTCTTATTTCGGTAGGAGTTGTTTATTTGTTAGTTGAAGTTCCTTTCTTCCAAAGCTGGCTTAGCACAACCGGACTTGAGTGGTATGAATGGATTATTATAATCGTCGCATCATTTAGCATTTTGTTGGTTGAAGAATTACGCAAACTTGTAGTACGCTTAAAGCGTGCCCGGGTACAATAAAGTTTTCAGCTTATAGCCTGGGTTTCAACTAATGTACCCGGGTATCATGCTAAAAAAGTTCGTAAAACAACATAATCCGAATTACCTGCGCATAAAGGTTCTTCCAAAGTCAGCCAAGAATGAAGTGGTTGATATTATGGATGACAACACTATAAAAATCCGCATAAAAGCCGTTCCGGAAAAGGGAAAAGCCAATAAGGAACTAGTGAAGTTTTTGTCAAAAGAGCTTGATTTACCGAAGACGAGTGTGCAGATTATTAGTGGAAAGACCGATCAGATCAAATTAATCAAAATAGTGTGAAGAAAGACCGCGCATTATATCTACTAGAGAAGCATGGCCTTAGACCCAACAAGTCACTTGGGCAGAATTTTTTGTTGGATGAAAACGTGCTGGATAAGATTGTTGAAACGACTGACATCCAACCGCAAGATAACATTATTGAAGTCGGCCCTGGCCTTGGAGTACTTACACGTAAGCTGGCCGAGCTAGCTGCGCACGTTACGGCGATTGAGCTTGATAGAGGACTCGTTTGTTTGTTGGAACGAGAGAACGAGCAGCTTGAGAATGTTGATTTTGTACATATGGATGCGCTAAAGTACGATCCGCCAAAAGACATCGATTACAAATTGGTGGCTAACATCCCCTACTACATCACTTCCCCTCTTATCTCCCATTTTTTGATGGCTGAAAATCGCCCAAAGAAGATTGTGGTGCTCATTCAAAAAGAAGTTGCCGAAAAGATATGTGCGGGAGAAGGGAAATTAAATGTTTTAGCGCTTCACGTTCAGATATTTGGAAAGCCACGGATTATAGCAAAAGTTAGCCCGGGTTCGTTTTATCCCGAGCCAAAAGTAGACTCAGCCGTTTTAGAGATTGATGTTCACGACAAGCCGGTAGTAGACGATTACATGAAGTTATATAAATTGGTTCATCGCGCCTTCGCCCAGAAAAGAAAAAAATTAACTAACTCATTGCCGGAGATGAAGGATAAGTTGATTGAATTGGAGCTAGGTTCTTTGCGGCCGGAGAGACTTACAATTGAGGATTGGGAGAGGTTGGTATAGGGAAGGGACCTAACTAGAATTTATATTTTAAATTCCAATAAAGCTGATAAAATGGTTATAAACTTGAATAAAATTGCTCCTATAAATACGATTCACTTTTTATTTGATTTAGACGGGCTTCTAGTTGACTCTGAACCTTTACAACTAGAGTCTTTTGAAAGACTAGCAAAGATTTACGATCTGAATCTTCCTACTCATTTTGAAGAAAACTATAAAGGGAAAAGTGCTAAAGAAAATATTATTGAAATTTTTCATACTTACGATACAGATCATCTTAATAAACTTCTAAATAAAAAAGGAGAGATAATTTTCAATTTAATAGAAAATAAGGGATTAAAACTTATGCCCGGAGTTTTAAATCTGTTAAATCTAATAAAATCAAATTTTGAAAAAAAGAGATTAAAATTAATGCATATAGTTTCATCTTCAAAAAAAAATTACATTAATTTGTTTATAGAAAAAACAAAAATAAAACAATATTTTGGAACAATAACCTCTGGAGAAGAAGTAAAAAAGGGGAAACCATTTCCAGATGTTTATTTACTTGCTGCTAAAAAATTAAATATAAAACCTTCAAATTGTATTGTTTTTGAAGACACAATAACTGGAGCTAAAGCGGGGAAAAAAGCCAAAATGAATGTAATTGCTGTTCCGTCAAATAATGCTGACGAATTATTGCTCAAAAAAAATGCAGACTATATATTAAACAGTTTAAAAGATTGCAATAAGAAATTTCTTTCAAATCTAATCAGAGAAATAAAGTCCCCCATTAATATGTAGACAAACACCATTTATATAACTAGCATTCTCTGAACATAGATACATAATAGGATCTGCTATCTCTTCAGGATTTGCAAATCTCTTGGCCGGAATTTTATTAATAAATGCTTTCCGTCTTCCTAAAGGCATTGATGTTGTCATTAAAGTTTCAACAGGCCCAGGAACTACAATATTTGCAGTAACACCATATTCAGCATACTGTTTTGCAATTGAACGAATAAATCCGATCAATGCATTTTTTGAAGCTGAATAAGCAGGAGATTCACTTCCAAGAAATGCTGCTGCAGAAGAAACTCCAACAATTCTTCCAAAACGATTCCCCCTCATATTTGGCAAGAACTCCTGTAAGAAAGGTATCAAAGCAGAAACATGTAGATTTATTTGTTGAATTAAGTCTTTAGGAGACATATCAATAATATTTTTTCTTTCATAACTACCAGCATTATGAATAATTATATCTACGCGTTTGGTATTATTTTGAATTTCCTTAATTGCTTTTGAAATATCTTCATGTAAAAGTAAATCCGTAGGTATAATCACTGCTTTCGAATCGGGATTATTATCCAAAAGCTCATTATATGTTTCTTCTAAATTTTTCTTTTTTCTGCCTAATAGAAATACATTATCTCCTCGACACGCAAATTTCTTTGAGATTTCTCGTCCAATTCCTTGAGAAGCACCTGTAATAACTACATTTTTATTCATCATCATTATTTAAAAATTCAGTTAATTTTTTTATACTCATTAATAAAAAGGCTATTGCTCTATCTTCTTTATTATGCTGTATAAAATGAAACATCACTATTGCAGCATTCTGAATCCCATTTAAAAGATTTAATCGTTCCCGCCAAACCATGTCATTTCCAAAAAATCCAGAAGAATTGTTTTCTAGAAATTGCCAAAACTCCTGATACATATTTTCATAGTCTTCTTCAAGTTTTGGTTCAGTAAAAATAATACTTATATCTGTAGAATTATTGAATTTAAGAACAAATTTGTCAAAATAGAAAATTTCATATCTAGTCGCAAGCGAAAGTAACGTCTTTGCAATATCATAATATTTACTATGATTTTTCTCATTTGGATCAATTAATTTGAATTCTCCCGAATATGAATCCAACAATATATCTTCAAGAATCATGTCTCCATGACTTAAACAATTATCAGGAGGAATTATTAATTTTTTTAATTTTTCATCCTTTATAATTTTATTATAGAGAAAATAAAACCCCGGATACTCTTTCCCGTCAATTGTAATTCTTTCAGCTCGAAGTAATTTCTTAAGTTTTATACCTGATATTATCAGGAGTATCCAATATTCTTTGCATTCTTCTATCTATTCTTTGCAAATAATCATCGTGATCTTCCGTCTTGGATTTTTCAACTGAATATACATTTTCAAGCATTGCTTGATAAATATTCTTTAAATAAAAAACAGCTCTTTCGGGCGATAAATCTCCTGAAAAAATCTGCTCAGCAATTGTAGGATACGGAAAATATTCCATATGATAACCTATTACTGGTGGAATTTTTAAAACATCTTTTTGACTAACTCTTGGAAAATACTTTGCTACATTAGATGGAAGATTACTAATAAATATACCTTCGTCAATAAGTCTTATATCAGCATCAATATCTCCAAAATTTCCTTTAATCAACTTTGAAACCCTCCATCTAAAATTATTCAAATTTAAATACACTTGTGCAAACGACCCTCCACTTAAAATATAATTTGTTGAATTCGAAGGAATAGTTTGTATCTTATATTTAGATAATAATAATTCTATTGATATGTTTTTATTAGAAAACAACTCATTTATAAAGTCCATAAAATCTATTGCTGTAAGAGAAAAAACAATTGAATGCCCTTCGGTAATAATCTTTTTAAATACTTGCGTTAATATCGGACAATTTACAGGCTTTTCGTTAATATAACCATTATCGCTTGGAGTAAACAAAAAATGCCCAGGAAATGACTGAATAATTCTTGAAGCTTCCTCTATAGCTTTTAAGTATAACGAACAATCAATATCTTGCAAACATTGCGTTGTATCCTTTTCACAAAACGATTGAGAATGTTTATTAATTGCCATCTAAGATCAATTAAAGCGAAGGATGTTAATTTACAATGCATGCGCCTGAGGTGTCAAGTGGTCATGGTTTAGGCAAATTAAAAAAGATCTATGAAAGATTTAAGAGTTTATATAAATTACCTCACCCCTTCCAAATCCTTATTCATAGCTACTACCGCTTCGCGCGCCGCTTTATCGTAATCGTCCTCGGTATATTTATCCGATTTTTCGTAGGCAAAAATGATTCCACGACTGCTATTAACAATTGCACCTAGTCCATCTTTGTTAAAGCATGGTTTAACATCCTGGGCTCCTCCGCCTTGGGCGCCGTACCCGGGCACAAGAAATATTGAATTAGGCATTAGCTCGCGTAGTTTTTTTGCCTGGTGCGGATACGTGGCTCCAACTACGGCGCCAATAGGGTTGTACCCGCTTTCACCAATGTCGCTTGCTCCCCAACTTTCTACAAGCATTCCCATGATTTCGTAAATCGTGCGTCCATCAGCCATTTGTAAATCTTGTAAATCTCCAGATGAGTGGTTTGAGGTTTTGACCAAAATAAACATTCCTTTGTTGTATTCTGCGCATTTTTCCGCAAATGGTTTGATACCATCCCAACCTAGATATGGATTAATAGTTACCGCATCGGCATCAAAAACGGATTGCTCTTCTCCAAAAACATTGACCGTACCTAGGTAGCTATCCGCATACGCTTCTGCCGTTGAGCCAATGTCGTTTCGTTTAATATCCGCTATAACTATAAGCCCTTTTTTATGAGCATATTCAATTGTTTCCCGATACGCCCACATTCCTTCTTCACCAAAGATCTCGTAAAAAGCCACTTGCGGTTTAACAACTGGAACAAGGTCATAAACCGCGTTAATAATTCCTTTGTTAAATTCCAAAATTGCCTTTGCTGCCGCCTTTAATTTCTTCTTGTTTTTCTTTAGAGCTTTTTCTTGAATAAATGAAGGAATCTTGTTTAAACGTGGATCAAGTCCTACGCACACAACGCTTTTTTTGTCTTTGATTGCTTTATTTAATCTGTCTGCAAAGTTCATATTTAATGTAGTTACCGAGTAAGTCGGGGGTACCTAGTACCTCGAGGTACTAGGTACCTAATAATGTTATTTTTTCCAATTTGGAGGATCGGATATAAATTTTTTTACTTCAAGAGCATCTTCATCGGATATATAATTCTTTTCCTTGGCGACCTCAAGTAATATTTCGACATTGGTGAGAGTTGAAAGTGCTACAGAAGCTTCTCTAAAAGAGGTCTCAGCCTTTTCCATCCCGTAAGAAAAAATGGCAAAAACCTCATGAACGATTGATTTCCCTTCGTTCCTAATTGCGTTAACCGAGTTTAGCGCGCTCCCCCCTGTCGACACTAAATCCTCAATAATTAAAACCGACTTCCTTTCCGGGAGCATCCCTTCAATTTGCTTTCCGGCACCATGCCCTTTTGGCTTATTTCTAACATAAATCATTGGGAGTTTCATCCTTTCGGCAACAAAAGCAGCCCAAGGAATTCCAGCTGTAGCAGTTCCCGCAAAATATTCCGGTTTTAGACCTCTCTCTTTAATAAGATCGATAAATCCATCAACAATAATGTCTCTTTCTTTAACATAAGAAATTAAAACTCTGTTGTCCGTATATATGGGAGAAATAAGCCCCGAGGTATATGTAAATGGTTCTTTTACGTTTAATTTAACTGCATTTACATCTAGTAAAATTTCTGCAACTTGTCTGGCAATCATTTTTTGTTCGGGTTATTGAAATATTGTTTTTTCCCTTGAGCGTCTCTTGTGTATTGTCCGAATTCGTCGAGCATGTTTAATACTTTACTGCTCATAACAGGTCCGGAAACGCATGTTCTAATGCCAAGTGGATCGAGCGTGCATTGCCCGCATACGCCAAATCCGCATTTCATGTATCTTTCAACCGATATTTGCGTTTGAATATTAAGTTTGTCTCCGATTTCGCCAACTTTTTTCATTAATAGTTCAGGTCCGCATGTCATTATTCTATCCGGTTTGTTTTCTTGTAAAAAATTCTCCAGATTGTCTGTGATATGTCCTTTTTCTCCAAGCGATCCGTCCGTTGTTGCGATATGGAGATTAACTCCTTCAAGACCTTGTAGAGTTTTCAGGTAAAGAAGTTTTTCTTTTGTATGTGCTCCGATTAGAAAGTCGATTTTGCATTCTTTCTTTAGCGCTTCGTGAGTAAGAAAATAAAGAGGAGGAGTTCCATATCCACCGCCAACAAGAGCTAAATGCTCACCTTCTTTGTAGTTAAACATTGTTCCGTATGGGCCTCTTATTCCAAGCTTGTCTCCCTCTTTTAGTTTGCATATTTTTTTGGTTGCATCTCCGCGAGCGTAAATTGTAAGAGCAAATTGATTGTTTGTATCAAGTGCTACGGACATTGGCACTTCGTCAACTCCGGGGAGCCAAAGCATAACGAACTGGCCCGGCTTGGATTCCAAATGATAATCAAAATAGAAAGTTTTTATGTCCGGGGTTTCGGTAACGATTTGTTTTATCTCGACGATTTGTGGGAGCTCTGTTTTATTTTCCATATTTACATTTTAACTGTTCCTATAATTTCTTCGACGTTTTTAACACCGTTTTTGTCGCACCACTCACTTATTTCGTTTGCAACTTTTCTAAACACATCTATCCCGCGATAATAAACGGCCGATCCCATACCGACTAAAGTTGCTCCCGCCATCATCATTTCAAGTGCGTCTTTGCCCGTTGTTACCCCGCCGGTTCCGATGATCGGAAGGCCTGTTGCTTTGTAAACATCGTGAACCATTTTAACGGCGAGCGGTTTTATTGCTGGGCCGGAAATGCCACCGACTTTATTAGCAAGTACCGGCATGCGGAGTTCAAGGTTTATGTACAGTCCGGGTCCGAGTGTATTTATAAGACAAAAACCGTCTGCACCACCTTGCGCGCAGGCCTCTGCTATTTCTGTAATTCTTGTGACATTTGGTGAAAGTTTAATTACTACAGGCTTGTTGCCTGCTACTTTTTTAACGGCCTGCGTTATTCTTTTTGCATCCGTGGCCACGCACGCAAAAGGTAGTCCGAATTCGTCTTCCACGTTTGGACACGAAATATTGATTTCCAAGATATCAATCGGAAGCGTGGCCATTTTTTCAGCGATTTTTATGAATTCTTCCTCGTTTCCTCCAACAATTGACGCGATTAAAGGCGCCGGCTTGTCTTTTTCGTACTCTGCAATTTCTTCTACCGCTTTATTAAGTCCTGCATCCGGAAGACCCACAGCGTTCATCATCCAGTGCTCTGTGGTGATTATTGTTGGGTTTGGATGTCCTTTATGTTCGTTGAGCCAAATTGATTTGGTGGTAATTCCGCCGGCGCCACTTCTAACAACCGACTTCCATGTTGATGCGGTTACACCGGTAACTCCCGAAGCCAAAACCGTTGGGTTTGCGAACGCCGTGCCAAGATATTTCACTTTAAGATTTGCCATTTTCTTCGTTTAAGTCGCTACCATTTAAACATAAAAGTTTGGTATGGAAAAGGGAAAAAGTTGAGGTAGGTACTAAGTACCTCGAGGTACTTAGTACCTAAATTTGGGTATAGGGAAATGGCCGACGAAACGCAGCCATAAGATGGGATAAAGGAGGTTTTACCGAGGGATGATATGGGTTTTCTTCCATTTGGCGCGAATCTTTGCCCGATGAGAGCGACGATTCTGCAAGTATTGACTTAAATCTTTAAGTCTCTTGCCACTGATGTAATAGGTGAACCTCTTATAGATGAGGCTCTTAATCCTTTTACATTCCTTGGTGAGACCAAGGTCTTTGACTTTATACTTGCCGCTTTTTCGGAAAAGCCCTTCCCAAAAGCACATGTTCGCTTTTACCTCGTCAAGCAAGGCAATGGCGGTTTCGGGATTTTCTCTATCCCGCATATACATTTTCATTGCTCTTTTTCGAAGGCACCATGTTAGCCACAAACGTGACTGATCATAGTGATTACGATACTTGTCGTTCTTTTTGCACCATGTAACTTCTTGTTGATACAGATACATGATGTACTTGAGTGATGGGAGTTGTCCCTTGGCCGGAGCCTTGGGGGGGAGAGGTTTTGGAGGAGTAATCTTGGTGATTACAACCGGCTTCGCTGGTATTTTTTGTGGATTCATCGGTGCCGACTTCATCTCGGAAATTACCGGATTGGAAGCTGTCGGCTGTGTCTTTGTCGTGGTTTCTTCCCCACGAAAATAGAAGTAGGGGATTGTTCCAACAAGAAGAATCAGAACGATGCTTCCAAGGAGACCTTTCCATCCGAGTTTACTTCGAGTTGCAGGTGTCGCCTCATCCATAATGTTATTGACGAAAACATCGATGCTTTCGTCAATGGGTTTTGGCTCTTCTACGACAACTTCGTGCTCTGCGCTCGGATTTCCGATGATTGTCTTCTCGTGTTTTTCGGGAGGTTTGATTCTAGGTTTGAGCTCGCTAGAGACCTTCTTCTTTTCTTCACCCAGAATTGGTGGTTTCGGGAAACTGGTTCCCGGGAATTCCTTTTCTCTGTGAGTGAGAGAAAGCTGAAGGCTCTTAAGTAGCCCAATTACCTCAAGCATACCACCGGCTCGCTTGATCCTACTGATGGCAAGGAGGAGCTCAAAAACCGTTCTCTGGTCAATTGGGAGATGTCCCACCCTACTTTCAAGAAATCCGGAAGTCTTTAGATCGGCCTTGATCTGGGGAATTTCGGTGTGAACATGAAAATCCACCTCCATGAGAACTTCATAGAGCATTACCCCAAACGCAAAAACGTCTGTCCGCCTATCCAGCTCCCAAGTATCTTCCCACTGTTCGGGAGCCATATAAGAGGGAGTGCCTAAGACAACCTCTCCATCTGTAAGCTTAATTCTGCGGTTGTCTTGGGCGAGACCGAAATCAATAACTTTAATTTGAGTCCACTTGTGATCCTCATCTCGTGAGATCATCACATTGGAGAGTTTTAGATCTTTGTGGATTAGCCCATGGGAATGAGCATACCTAAGAGCTTCAGCCACCTCTTGCATCTTAGATATGAACCACTTCTTAAAAGCGGTCTTGCCCCATTGCTCGCGCCTACTGTAGAGGAATGTTTGAAAATCCATCCCTTTTATATACTCCATGATGAGCGCCGGATAATCTGCATCTACCTCGTGAATCACGATGATCCCCGAGTGTCTTACCCTTGCAAGGTTACGCCCCTCTTGGATTAGAAGCCCCTTAAGGTACTCGAACTGGTGCTCATCCGAGAACATCTCCCGAAGAAGCACTTTCACTGCGACTTTACGGTCAAGTTTATCGTCGTAGCCCAAGTAGACAGCGCCCATCGCGCCCTGTCCAATTTTCTCCACGAGAAGAGTACTACTGCCTACCTTCTTCCCAATGTTGGGATCATCTCCTTTCTTTCTGTTCTCATCGATTGCCACTTTTATTTCTTTGTACAGTGTTCCTTTCATGTCAATTCCTCCCGGTCACTAAAGACCTGTGTGTTGTTTCTTATATCCTTTATCCCTACGCAAAAAATATGCATCTTTTTTTACGTAGAGCTTTTGTCTCGTCAGCCTGTCTTTCAAGGATCCCCGGAGAAGTGCTAAAATAAGCCTCCTATCCGGTTGCTTCCTAAAAAAGGAGTTTATTTAACCATGTTTTTCAAAAAAAAGCAAGAGCTTTTACCTGGGTACAAATGTTAAATCGGCTTAAATAAGCAGATTATAAGAATTTATCGTACACTAAA
>JAGGUZ010000016.1 GCA_021158225.1 bacterium
ATCATCTTTGACATTATCATCTTTGACATTATCATCGCCAATAGGCTTAATTGTAAGCTCATCGTTTTGCATTGATAACGGCTGTTTGCTTTCTTCTGGCATATTAAATCTTAATTTTTCTTTTAATTATAGCATTTTTCTTGTTTTCTGTAAATTTAAAAGAACATAACATTCCACTATAGTAAACGTTGATATTTAATCAAAATAATATGATTCTAAACCTAAAACGCATCACAATTGTTTTTGTAATTTTAATACTTTCATACAAAGGTACATTCGCCTCATTTACCGATGTTATCCCGCAAAGTCTTTTCTTTGATGCCGTCAATTACTTTTCGTACGAATACCCAATTATAGGTCTTGATAAAGATAATTTTAGGCCGTTGAGCAAAATAAACAAAGCTGAGTTTTTTAAACTTCTGATTGAAAGCGGAAACACGAATTCACCTGCCGATTCCGTTGACAGCCCATACAAAGATATAAACGGAGACGAATGGTTTGCCAAGTATATAAACACAGCTCTTAAATTAAATCTTATCCATTTTGATCCTGATGATCCGTATTTTAGACCCGGAAACACTATTAATCGCGCCGATGGACTTAAATATATATTATCTTATTACGGAATAGATCCGGACATTATAGGAAGTTTTTCGAAAGATTATACGGATATCTCTCAAAATGATTATTTCGCAGATGAATCACAAGTCGCATATATGTTGAAACTTCTCTCGGATTATAAGTTAAAAAGATTTAATCCATACAAAGAGCTTACCAGAGCACAAACCGTTTACATACTTTACAAATTGCATCAATCGGGATTTACAAATAGCACTATGACGAAGTCAAATCCCGTAGAAATACGCGAGAAAGAGTCATATAAACTTTTCTTGGATGTTTACGATACAATTTTGGATGAATATGTCGACAAAGAAAAAATAGATGAAAACAGTTTAATTTACGGAGCCATATCCGGGATGGTTACAAGTTTAAACGATCCATACAGCACATTCATGCCTCCTCAAGACGCACAAGGATTTAGGGAATCACTTTCCGGAGCATTTGATGGGATAGGCGTTTATTTATCTTATAAAGATGGGAATTATATCATCCAAACACCGTTAAAAGGATCCCCGGCGGAAAAGGTGGGGCTTAAACCAAATGATATTATAATCGATATAGATGGTCAAAATACGACAGATATGACATTTGATAACATAACAAATATGTTAAAAGGACCATCCGGAAGTAAGGTTGTCCTTACAATTAAAAGAAATTCTGTTCTAAAGAAATACACATTAACACGCTCACTTATCGACATTCCGTTTGTTGAGGGAGAAATAATAAACGGCGTTGGCGTAATTCATTATTATCAATTTACAAGCAATTCCAATTACCAATTTACTAACAAACTAAATACAATTTTAAACAAAAACCCAAAAGGACTAGTTATAGATTTAAGAAACAATCCTGGTGGGTATGTTTATAGTGCTCAGCAATTCATATCAAGATTTCTGGCAGAAAGTGAGCCTTTTGTAACTGTCAATCTTGCAGACAATTATTCTTATAACGAAGTTTCCTACGGTCCGGGAGATCTTTCAAAATATAAAATTGTCGTTTTAATAAATGGCGGAAGCGCATCAGCCTCAGAAATTGTTGCACTTGCGCTTAAAGAAAATTTGGGAGCAAAAATAGTTGGAACACAAAGTTTTGGAAAAGGAAAAATACAAGAAGTTATATCTTATAAAGATGGATCTTCTTTAAAATTAAGTATGGCACAGTGGACTTCCCCAAACGGAATTTCCGTAGAAGACGGTGGCATAATTCCCGATATTGAAATAACAGGTGAATCAAATCAACTTAATAAAGCTATATCCCTGGCGACTCATTAGTATCAGTTGCCTCAGGTATATCCTCCTCCGTAGGAGCCTCTGCAGGCGTTTCCTTGTTAGAAGTTTCTACAGGCGTTTCTTCTTCTAAAGTTTCTTGTGCAGGGACATCTTCTTCCTGAGTTCCTTCCAAAGCCTCTTGCTCCCCTACGTACTCCGTCTCTTGAGCCGCAGATTTAAGCATCTGTTCAGGGTTTGTGGTAACAAGCTTGTCCTCCCCATACGATGCTATAACTTGAATTGCAACATGCTTATTCCCAGCAAAAAATAAACCTTGTCCAACTCCGCTGTTTAATAGCATATATCTTTCTCCTTCAGTTAAATTAAAAATTTTCTGCAAGATATCAAGAGCGGCCGGCGCCTGTTTTAAAAGCAATTGCATCGAAGAATTAGTAATAATCGGTTTTCCAAATGAATTTTGAACAAAGTCTTCAACATCCTGAGTAATTGTAGTTACTCCCAAATAATATTTCCTAGCTCTTTTTACAAGCCCGTAAAGAAACTTTGCGGAATCTTCGTGTTGCATAAGAGACCAAGCCTCATCAATAATAAGAAGTCGTTTTTTTAGAGAACTTCTTACCCTGCCCCATATGAAATTAAGAATTATATACATGGCAATCGGACGAAGAGCGTCCTCAAGATCTCTTATACTAAAGACAACAAGACCTGATGTTAAATCGATATTTGTTGTTTTATTAAAAATCCCCGAATACGTTCCTTGTGTAAATTTTGCAAGTCTTGTAGCTATTCCCTTTGCCCCATCCATAGAATTTAAAATATCGTATAAATCCTCCATGGTCGGTGGTGAAAATGTCGATGGATCCTCTGTCTCCATCGTGATACCCCGAAGCGCATAAACATCAGTCAATGCTTTATCCAATATAGCTTCTTCCTCCGGAGATATACCTCCAAGCATAATTTTAAGTAGCCCATGAAGAGAGATAATATTTGATCGCAATAAATCTCCGGGCTGAACAACTTCATCTTTTAAAGGAGCAGGCAAATCAAAAGGATTAATTCTTCTGTCTGCATTAAGCGAAACTTTCATATAAGATCCTCCAACCGTCTCGCATAAAGACTCATACTCATTTTCCGGATCAATAATAATCACATCAGCCCCAAACATAAGTGAACGCAAAACTTCCAATTTAACCGCATAAGATTTACCTGCCCCGGATTTTGCAAACACTACTGAATTTGCATTTTCAAGAGAGAATCTATCAAAAATAATCAAACTGTCGTTATGCCTGTTAAGTCCATACAAAATACCTTTATTTGAAGTAAGCTCCGCAGAATTAAACGGAAACATTGTAGATAAAGGCGATGTATTCATGTTTAATGTCACATCAAGCTCATCCAAACAAAGAGGAAGTGTTGAATTAAATCCATGTTCAGTTTGAAAATCAGCTGTTTTTGTCATAATAAGTTTTCCACCAAGTACACTTTCGAGCTGTTTTGCAACTCTTTTAAGTTTCTTCTTATCTTCTGAATAAACCGTCATATATAACGCAAATTGGAAAAATTTCTCTTGTCCTCTTTGTATTTGCGTTCGCAGTTCATCGGCATCTTGAAGCGCGGTTTCTATGGCAGGATCACTTACGTTCCCCTTCTCAGCCGACATACGAATTGAAGATTGCATTTGAGCGACTTTCCTCTTTAAAACTTTCATAATCGCCGAAGAGTCGATTGGGTAAACAAATTGAGCGATATCCATAGTTACATCAAAATTGATCACTGGAGAAAGCCAGTTTGAATCTAAGTACCGCGGATATGCATATACATAAAATGTTTTGGCATACATCCCCTCGACACGAATTGAATCAAAATCTATATCCATCGAAGATGGTGAAATAAAATCACGAATCGTAGAAAGACCTTCCTGATACAATTTTTCAGCTTCTTGGAAACGTTTTTTCTCCTCCGGAGTCATAGGAGATTCTTCTTCCTTCTTCCCTAAAGCAGCATTTTTCGTTGCCTGCTTAGCGTATTCAGCTCTACTTTTGTCCGTTAAAGAAAACATTTTCTTAAAATTATCGAAAATACTTTTCTTTTGAGAAGCTTTTTTTGCTTGATTACTTTTTTGTGAAGCATCCTGAGCAATTGGACTTTCTGGTGAAACAGCTTTAACTTCAGCTTTTTCCTGCACTTTAGACTCCTTAGTCACGAGAGTTTTATCTTTATTGCTCGCATTTTTAACCCATGCCGGCAATTCAGCATCCGATTTAGACAGTTCGGAAGAAGTTTGATTAGTCTTTTTCATGCCTTTTTCAAGCCAAGCAGGAGCTTGCACATTATCTTGAGTAACCTCCTTTTCTACGGTTTTCGTATTTTGTGCTTGTTGATTTTTTGTTTCTTCTGTCATGGTCGTCCTTAAATAAAATCTTATTAGTATAGCAAATTTTGAGATTTTTCTCAAGCATTGCCCTATAAAAAAATCCTATGCATTAAATCAAATTTTGTGCTAAAGTTTGCAACGGCTAATTATCAAATAGCCTTTTGATTTCTGTTACTAATTTTAGAACATGCCTGACGAGGAAAACAACGAACAAAACCAACTTATCCCTGAGGAGCAAAATGAGGAAATTACATTTGCTCGCAATCTACATAGAAGAAATATTACGCAAGAAATGGAAGAATCATATCTTGATTATGCAATGAGTGTGATAATTTCTCGCGCCTTGCCGGACGTACGTGACGGGCTTAAACCGGTACACAGAAGAATTCTTTACGCAATGCATGATATAGGACTCCATTCAAATGCATCATTTAGAAAATCGGCTACCGTCGTAGGTGAAGTTCTTGGTAAATATCACCCTCATGGAGACACAGCTGTTTATGATTCAATGGTTCGTATGGCTCAAGACTTCTCGTTAAGATATCCCCTCGTAAGAGGTCAAGGTAACTTTGGATCAATCGACGGAGACAGTGCGGCAGCCATGCGTTATACGGAGGCAAAATTGCAAAAAATATCAGACGAAGTCTTGGCAGATATAGGAAAAGAAACTATAGATTGGAATCCTAATTACGATGGAAGACACAAAGAACCATCCGTACTTCCTTCAAGAATCCCTCAACTGCTACTTAACGGAACTACGGGTATAGCGGTTGGAATGGCAACTTCCATCCCTCCTCATAATCTTGGAGAACTTATAGACGGAACTATTCATCTTATTAATAATCCAGAAGCTACAATCGAAGAATTGATGGAATTTATTAAAGCTCCGGATTTCCCTACTGCAGGCAAAATTTATGATATCGAAGCAATTAAAGAAGCCTATGTAACCGGACGAGGAGGAATGACTATGCGCGCCAGAGCGGAGATAGAAGAACGAAAGAACGGAAGATATTCAATAATTATAACCGAAATCCCATATCAAGTGAATAAAGCTTCCCTTGTAGAAAAAATCGCAGAACTTGTTAGAGATAAAAAAATTGCTGGGATATCAGATATTAGAGATGAATCCAATAAAGACGGCATTCGCATTGTTGTCGAGCTAAAAAAAGACTCTTTTCCAAGAAAGATTTTAAATCAGCTATACAAATACACACAAATGCAGACGAATTTTAATATGAATATGATTGCTCTTGTTGACGGATTACAACCTAGACTTCTTAACATTAAGCAAGTCCTTGAATATTTTATAATTCACAGACAAACAGTCGTTAGACGAAGAACCGAATATGAGTTAAGAATTGCAAAAGCAAGAGCGCATATACTTGAAGGTTTAAAGATCGCAATCGATAACATAGACGCGGTTATCGAGACAATAAGAAAATCGGACACGAAGGAAGAAGCCCACGATTCTTTAATGAAAAAATTTGAACTTTCAGACAAACAGTCAACCGCTATATTGGAAATGAAACTTCAAACATTGGCCGGACTGGAAAGACAAAAAATTGAAGATGAATATAAAGAAAAAATAGCATTTATAAATGAACTGGAGATAATTCTTGCCGATCCTCAAAAGATTTTAAATATTATAAAAGACGAACTTGCAGAGATTAAAGAAAAATATGCGGATGAAAGAAGAACGGAAATAATTTCTCATGGGCTGGGTAAATTCTCTATGAAAGACACAATCCCAAATGAGCCGATGATAGTAATAGTATCAAAAGAAGGATACATAAAAAGAGTTCCACCTGCATCATTTAAAGCTCAACACAGAGGAGGAAAAGGCACAATAGGAGTGGTAACCAAAGATGAAGATGAGATTAATATTATCAGATATGCAAAGAATCATGATAACGCCCTCTTTTTTACAAATCAGGGACGAGTTTTCCAACTTCCCATTTACGAAATAGCAAAGACAAGCAGGCAAGCAAAAGGACAACCTCTTGTAAATCTTATTCAGCTATCGGAGCGCGAACGAGTTACCGCAATGCTTATTGTAAAAGAAGGATTTAAAGGTCAATATCTTATGATGGCAACAAAGAAGGGAACGATTAAGAAAACAAAAATCGAAGCATTTGCCAATGTCAGAAAAAACGGTCTTATTGCAATAAAACTCAGAGACGGAGATTCTCTTGAATGGGTACGCGGAGTTTCAAAGGAAAACGAAGTGGTAATCGTTACCCGTGAAGGGAAAAGCATTAGATTCAAAGAAGACAATGTAAGGAGCATGGGACGTACATCGATGGGAGTACGTGGAATAAGATTAAAAGGTGATGATTATGTGGTTGAAATGGACATAGTTTTCACACAAGAAGCATCACTATTTGTAGTAATGGAAAACGGGCTTGGGAAAAATTCAAAAATCACAAATTACAGATTGCAAAACAGAGGCGGGACGGGTATAAAAACGGCAAAGGTAACAAGTAGAACCGGTAAAGTCGCAGGTGCTAAAATTCTTGAAAAATTCTATGAAGGTGACGCAATTCTAATCTCGAAAAAAGGTCAAATTATTAGAATGAATCTAAAAGATATTCCAACCAGAGGAAGATCTACGCAAGGTGTCTATTTGATGAGGTTAAAAAAATCCGATCACGTTAGCACTCTTTCGATTATAAGAACTGATGAAATCCCAAAAGAGGAAGAAACTGATAAAAAAGGAGTTGAAAAAGAAAAGGAAGTTAACTCCAAACAACCAAGTTTGCTCTAATATTACGTTATGAAACGTAGCTTATATGTGCTTTTGAGCGCCTTACTATGTATGTCTGTCTACACAACTACTGTTTTTGCTCAGGTCTCCGCCGATCTTTCGATATCCGCAGAAAGCGTCCACTTTTCTAAGGACACTTTTTTGGAAGGGAAATCGGTGAGAATTTATGCGACAATTCAAAATACAAGCAATAAAGATCTACTTGGAACTGTTCAGTTTTACGATGAAAGCACAAGTTCTCAAATAGGCAGCGACCAAACGGTATCTACTTTTGCACACAAAACCGATGATGTTTTTATTGATTGGACCCCGTACTTAGAAGGTAACCATTCAATACTCATTTCAATTGATCCGTGGGAAAACAACGAAGATAATACATCAAACAACAATATAAGAAAAACTGTAAAAGTTCTAAAAGATACAGACCGCGACGGGATTACGGACTCTAAAGATCCGGATGATGACAATGATGGAGTTCTGGATGAGAGAGATGCTTTTCCTTTAAATGCAGCTGAATGGATTGATACGGACGGAGATAGAATCGGTGATAACAAAGACACTGATGATGACAATGACAGCCATCTGGACAAGGAAGATGCATTTCCTCTTAATCCGCTGGAATGGGAGGATACGGACAAAGATGGGATAGGGAACAACAAAGATCTCGACGATGACAATGATAGACTTAACGATAATGAGGAACTAAAGATCCAAACAAATCCTCTAAAATCGGATAGCGATGATGACGGTATACTTGACGGCGAAGATGCTTTTCCTTTGGATAACACCGAACAATTTGATTATGATAGAGACTTAATAGGAGACAACAAAGATACCGACGACGACAACGATGGAGTCCCAGACGAAGAAGACAGCAATGACAATAACAAAGGACCTACAATTATTATTTATGGAAATACAAAATTTGCATTTTTAAACAGAGAAATGAATTTTGACGCATCCAAGTCGTTTGATGAAGATGGATCAATTAAAGATATTCAATGGACTATAAACGATGAAGAGAGCCAACCCGGGAACAGATTAAAATATCTTGTTACAAAAAAAGCCAGTATTAGCCTTTGTGTCGTAGCTACAGACGACAAAGGAGAAATCCGTAAATTAATGTTTAATATTCAAGTTTACAATATTGATTTTTATCTAGTCGGAGCTATGATTTTAATAATAATTGTTCTTGCAATTGTAATATTTTTAAAGTATAGTTCACGGGCAGAAAAATTATCGAACAGTTAAAGTTTTATTATGAAACAAGATATACACCCAAAATATTATCCTAATGCAACATTTACATGCGCTTGCGGAAACGTTATTATTGCAGGATCAACAATAGAAACTCAAAAAACGGATATTTGTAGTAAATGTCACCCTTTTTATACCGGAAAACATAAATTAGTTGATACTGCCGGACGTGTTGATAAGTTTAAAGCAAGACAAAAAAGGGCCCAAGAAATGCAACAGAAAAGCGACAAGAGTAAAACCAATGAAGCAAAAAACGACAAAAGTGATGAGAAATATCTTACCGTAAAGGATATAAAAACACTTAAAGAGAAAACTCCAAAAAAAAGCACTAAGGTTGCTAAGAAACCAACTGCAAAAAAAGCTAAAGTTGCTTAATCTTAAACATATTTCATGCCGGGGAATTCCATTGGCAAATTATTTCGAGTGTCTACCTGGGGAGAATCTCACGGGAAAGCAATCGGTGTTTTAGTCGACGGTTGTCCTCCCGGAATTGCCTTAAATGAAAAAGACATACAACTTAAGCTCGACAAACGAAAACCAAAAGGATTTTTCGAGACATCTCGTAGAGAAGAAGATAAAGCTAAAATCCTTTCTGGGGTATTTAAAGGAAAAACAACCGGAATGCCAATTTCAATAATTATTTGGAACAAAGATTCAAGATCAAAGGACTATGAGAAAATTAAGGATATATACAGACCTGGTCATGCCGACTATACATACGAACAAAAATATGGGATTTATGATTACAGAGGTGGAGGAAGATCTTCGGGAAGAGAAACGGTTGCAAGAGTTATGGCCGGAGCAATAGCTGAGAAAATACTTTCACGCAAGAAGATTTCAGTTATCGGACATACAATCCAAATTGGTGAAATAAAGTCGGAAAAATTTAAAGCAAATGAGATTGGACACAATAATCTTAAGTGTGCAGATAAGCTTGCTGCCAAAGAAATGCTTAATTTGCTAACCACGATTAAAAAAGAAAAAAATTCCATAGGAGGAATAATAGAATTAATAATTAGAGGTGTCCCAATTGGGCTTGGAGAGCCTGTTTTTGACAAACTGGATGCTGATTTAGCAAAAGCTATTATGTCTATCGGCGGAGTTAAAGGAATCTCGATAGGAACTGGATTTGATGTAGCAACAAAGAAAGGTTCAAATAATAACGACTCATATGAAATTAGAAGAAACCAAGTCCGTACCGCAACAAATAATGCAGGTGGAATTCTTGGAGGAATATCAAATGGCGAAGATATAATCGTACATATTGCAGTAAAAGCACCTGCAAGTATAGGGATTGAACAAAAAAGTCTGAATAAACGAAGAAAAACCGTGAATTTTACAATAGGAGGGAGACACGACACATGTATTGTACCAAGAATAATTCCAGTAGCCGAAAGTATGGCCGCAATTACAATCACCGATCACTTATTACTACAAGAATCAAACCAACTACAATAATATGAATATGAACCAGTTTAAATTTAAAATTATTTCGAAAGATCCAAATACATCTGCAAGGGTAAGTGAGCTTTCCACGCCACATGGAAAAATTAATTTACCCACATTTATGCCTGTAGGAACAAAAGCAACCGTTAAAACGCTTAGTCCGGAAGAACTTAAGGATCTTAACGCAAACATAATTTTGGCTAACACATATCACCTCTACTTACGCCCAGGAAGTGATACAATTAAAAAACTTGGAGGACTACACAAGTGGATGAATTGGAGAAACCCGATATTAACCGATTCGGGAGGTTTTCAGGTTTTTTCTTTGGCTCAACAAAAAAGATTTGGTAAAAACGGAGAAAAAAAATTAGTAAAAATTCTCGAAGATGGAGTTGAATTTAGATCTCACATAGATGGATCAAAGCATTTTTTTACTCCGGAAAAAGTAATGAAGATACAATCCGACCTTGGTGCCGATATTATAATGGCTTTTGATGAATGCGCCCCCGGAGATTCAACTTACGCATATGCCAAAAAAGCTATGAACCGTACTCACAGATGGGCAGAAAGATGCAAAAAAGAGCATATTAAATTACAAAAATCAAAGAAAATAAAGCAAGCATTGTTCCCTATTGTTCAAGGAGGGATTTATGATGATCTTAGAATAGAATCGACGAAATTTATGAAAAAATTAAATTTACCCGGTATAGCGATAGGCGGACTTTCCGTTGGAGAAACAAAAAAACAGATGTACCATACTTTAGATATTATTAAAGATTACCTGCCCGAAGACAAACCAAGATATTTGATGGGTGTAGGTTCGCCGGAAGATTTGCTTGAAGGAATATCTCGAGGGATAGACATGTTTGATTGCGTTATGGCTACCCGAAATGCTAGACACGGCTCATTCTGGACAAAAGACGGGAGATTTCAACTAAGAAATAAAGAATTTAAAGAGAAAAAAGAACCTCTCATGAAGGGCTGTAAATGTTATACATGCAAGAATTACTCAACAAGTTATGTAAGACATCTTTATATGGAGAAAGAAACTTTTGGGCTTAGACTTATTACCATACATAATATTAATTTTTTATTGGATTTAATGAACAAATCCAGAATGCATATTAAAAAAGGGACTTTTAATGCATTCAAAAACAAGTTTCTTAAACATTATTTAAAAAAATCATGAAAGAAAAGCAAATAATAAATTACTTTTTTGAACTTGGGATATTAAAAAAGTTCTATCATAACGGTCCGCAAGTTGCAGGTGTTAAACACCCCGACACAATTGCCGAGCATATTTACAGATCCTCTGTTATCGGCTTCTTGCTAGGAGAAATGGAAGGCTTAAGTGGCGAAAAAGTAGCAATGATCGCCCTTTTTCATGATAATCCGGAAAGTAGAATAGGAGATCATAATAAAATTGCTCAAAGATATATGGATCGTGAAAAAATTGAAAAGGATGTTCTAAAAGAACAAACTGCTTATCTCCCCTCTTCAATTGCGAAAAAAATCAAGAATTATTGGAATCAACATGCGGAGAAAAACTCAAAAGAAGGTCTGCTTGCATACGAAGCCGATTTACTTGAAACAGCCCTTCAGGCAAAAGAATATCTTGATATCGGCTACCCTACAAAAGGATGGATTTCCAATGTTAAGAAGAAACTTAAATCAAAAAGCGCTAAAAAATTATTACAAGAACTTGAAAAAACAAATTTTACCGATTGGTGGCAAGAGCTGAAAGTGGTATAGTTTTTTCGTAAAGAAAAATTTACTCAAAACTTATGATTGCTTTCTTGGAAGGGACAATTCAAAAAAAATTAAATGGAAACATTATTCTAAATACGGGAGATATCGGGTATCTTGTAAATATTTCGTCAAACAATTTGGCCGAACTTGAAGAAAATGATCATTTGAGTTTGTTTATTCATACTTCGGTTAGAGAAGATGACATAAGCTTATTCGGATTTAGAGAACTTGAAGACCTTGAGCTTTTTAAGAAACTTATTTCCGTATCAGGGGTAGGCCCAAAAACAGGTCTGGAAATATTAAACAATTCAGCTAAAGGCATTAAGTATGCAATCTCTCAAGGAGACACCGATTTACTTGAAAAAACACCAGGGATAGGGAAGAAAACCGCTCAACGAATTATAATAGACCTTAAAAATAAAGTTTCTCAAACACAGAAACCGGATGATTACATTGATACAAAAAACATTAATAGAGATGCCATTAAAGCACTTGAAAAACTCGGATTTAGGAAACATCAGATTATAAACAGACTCAAAAATATTCCGGAAGATATTACAAACGAAGAAGAAATTATTCGTTATTTTTTACAAAATGCTTAACAAAATAAGACAGAATTTTCAGAAATATCAGGCTCTTTTTATAAGCAATCCTGTTAACATCTATTATTTAACCGGATTTACAGGAAGCAGAGGTATGATTTTAATAACACCGAAAAAAGCGTATTTCTTTACGGATTTCAGATATATCGAATACGCAAAAAAAATCATTCCTAAAGAATTTAATATTATTCAAATAAATAAAAAATGGAAAACGGACTGGCCGAAACTGCTTAAAAAATATCGAATAAAGTCACTCGGAATAGAAGAAAATTATATTACCTATCAACAATTCTTAGATCTTAGAAAAATATCAAAAGGTGTACATTTAAAAAAATCAGGGCTTGTTATTGAACAATTAAGACAATTTAAATCAGAATCTGAATTAATATATCTAAAAAAATCACAAAAAATTAATGAGGAACTTCTTAGAAAGACACTAAAATTCATTAAAATTGGACGCACAGAAAAAGAAGTGGAATGGTTCATTTTAAATAATCTCTCTTCTGTTGGGGCACAGGGGGTTTCGTTTACGCCAATTATTGCTTTTGGGAGTAACAGCTCGATTCCGCATCATCAAAATGGGAACAAGAAACTAAAAAACGGAGACACGATTCTAATTGATATGGGCGTTAAATATAAAGGATACTGTAGTGATATGAGCCGCAGTTTTTTTACAAAAAAACCTACAGTTCTACAAAAAAATGTATATCAAACCGTATTAGATGCTCAAAATATGGCAATACAAAAACTAAAAAACGGCGTTTATGTTAATGAAGTTACAAATGTCGCAATGAATATAATTGAAAAAGCCGGATATAAAAAGAATTTTCAGCACGCACTCGGACATGGAACAGGCCTTGAAATTCATGAACTCCCGAATCTTGGAGCCAAAGACAAAACCAAACTTTTTGAAAATATGATTACAACAATCGAACCGGGTATATATTTACCCAAAAACTTTGGAATTCGTATAGAAGATATGTTAATAATAACTCGTACCGGTTATACGAATACAACTAAATTCCCAAAAGATTTAAAAAATTCAGTTTTAGCCCTATAATATCTTTAGAAAAATGACACCGAAAATCGCAGTAATTTTATTTCCAGGAACCAACTGTGAAATTGAAGCCCTAAGAACACTCGAAAGGTCTGATATGACCCCGGTTCTCACAAGATGGAATGACTATAAAATAGACTACTCAAAACTTGATGGATTTTTTATACCGGGAGGTTTCTCGTACGAAGACAGAGGACGATCCGGAATAATCGCATCAAAAAATCCATTATTAAATAAGATTAAGGAAGAAGCCGAAAAGGGCAAACCCGTACTTGGAGTTTGCAATGGAGCACAAATAGTTCTTGAAGCCAAACTAATTCCAGGACTTGATAGAAATCATGTAGAAATGGCACTTGCTTGGAATAAGCGCATAGATAAAAACGGGAAGATTCTTGGAACAGGTTTTTATAATGATTGGATCTATATAAAGAATGTTTCTCCAAGCGGAAGAAGCGCATTTAACAAATATGAGTCAAACCATATAATGCGTATTCCGGTTGCCCATGCCGAAGGGCGTTTTACAACAATGGACGACGATTTACTTAACATACTTGAAAATAATGAACAGATGATATTTAAATATTGCGATAAAGACGGAAATATCATAAACGAATTTCCTGTAAATCCAAACGGAACCGCTATGAATTTAGCCGGTATTTGTAACCCTGAAGGAAATGTAATGTCTCTTATGCCTCATCCTGAAAGAACAGAGAAAGGTCAGGCAATATTTGATTCAATGAGAGATTATATCGGGAAATCTTTTTCTATCATTAAAAAAGATTCAACAATAATGCACAGAGAAACAACCGTAAAAGATATAATTGTGACTTATGAGAAACCAACAATTGAGATTCTTATAGATAGCGTTATAACAGATAACGAAGAAAGAACGATTGAACGAGCCATTCATGAGATGGGATTCAATAATCTTAAATTAAAAAAACATAAATACTTTGGAATTACTTTGGAACCTAATTTGAACCCAGTACAAATTGCAACTGACTTAATAAAATCAGGCGAGCTTGTAAATCTGGCAAAAGAAATACCAACTGTTATTACAAATGGGAAAGCCTATGCTTACAAAGAAGGTGAACTCGAAGAAAATAATACGAATAAAGAAGATAAGAACGCATACTTAACTTTCAACAAAGAAGATATGGATGGAGAAAGCATATTACAGACAATCAATCTACACTTTTCCATACCTGGTATAAAAAAGATAACATCCGGGAAAAAATGGATTTTAAATATCGAACAAAATAAAGCTGTGGAAATAGTTAAAACACAGATTTTTCACAATCCGCATGCAATGAACATTTATAAAGTTTAAAATTAAACACTATGTGTGGAATATTTGCCTACAAAGGGCAAAAAACAAACGCAGCCCAGCTTGTTGTTAATGGACTAAAAAAACTTGAATATAGAGGCTATGATTCTTGGGGAATAGCTTTTAAAACCGGTCATAAAGTAAGTATATACAAAGAAATCGGGAAAATAGGAGAATTTGATATATCAACATTAAAAGAAAAAGTTGACGGACCAATAAATGGCCACATGGCAATGGGACATTCAAGATGGGCTACGCATGGAGGCGTAACACAAGAAAACGCACACCCGCATTACTCGCAAGACAAAACAATAGCCGTTGTGCATAACGGAATTATTGAAAATTTTGAAGAATTAAAAACTGAACTAAAAGAAAAAGGATATAAATTTAGATCCGAAACAGATACGGAAGTAATTTCACATTTAATACAAAAATATAAATCTCTTGGCCCTGTGGATGCTGTTAAAAAAGCATTATCACGCCTTCGTGGCAGATATGCCGTACTGGTTTTATGCGCCGAAGATGACAGACTAATAGCAGCACGGAGAGGATCTCCTTTAATTGTCGGGAAAGGAGAAAATGAATTTTTTATTGCTTCCGATATACCGGCATTCTTAGAATACACAAGAAAAGTTATGTACTTGGATGATAATCAAATGGTTGTTATAAATAATGACGCAGAATTTTTCGATCTTGAAACAAATAAAAAAATTGATAAAAGAATCGTTAAAATTGACTGGAGCCCGGAAAGTGCTGAAAAAGGAGAATTCCCACATTTTATGATAAAGGAAATTACCGAGCAGAAAGAGACAATTGCAAGGGCGATTAATCAAGACGAGAAACAATTCATGAAAATTGCGAATGAAATTAAGAATGCGTATGGAACATATTTGGTAGGATGTGGAACTGCGGGAAAAGTATGTTTAACCGGCTCGTATCTTTTTGCTAAAATCGCGAAAAGACATGTAAATGTAACATTTGGATCGGAATTCCCGAGTTTACAAGATTTCATTACAGATAGAAGTTTAGTGATCGCAGTATCTCAAAGCGGAGAAACAGCTGATACTCTTGAAGCGATCGAAGTGGCAAAAGGGAAAAAAGCAAAAGTTCTTTCAATTATCAATGTTGAAGGTTCGTCGATGGATAGAATTTCCGATTATGCAATTAATATTAAAGCCGGACCGGAAAAAGCCGTAGCATCAACAAAAGCTACTACTGCTCAGCTTGCTATTTTGACCCTACTGGCTTATGCCCTTGATAACAGACTTGAGGAAGGAAAAATTTTGCTTGTAAATACTGCAAGTCAAATTAATGACATGCTAAATCCAAGATATGAAGACCATATTCTTAATCTCGCGAAAAAGATAAAAGATGTTGAAAGTATGTATGTAATAGGAAAAGGCGTTAATTATCCGATAGCACTTGAGGCTGCAATAAAATTGCAAGAAGTTTCTTATATACATGCGGAAGGATTTGCAGGAGGAGAATTAAAACATGGACCGATTGCACTAATAAATGACGGCGTTCCATGTGTTGTAATAGTTGCAAACGATGAAACGAAACAAGAAACAATCAGTAACGCGATAGAAGTGAAATCACGTGGTGGATACATTATTGGAATCGCTCCGGAAAACAATAATATATTTGATTACTGGATAAAAGTTCCGGAAGTGGGAGAAGCATCCCCAATCGTAAATATTATTCCGATTCAAATCTTAGCTTATCAATTGGCAATTCTAAGAAAAAACAATCCTGACATGCCACGCAATCTTGCCAAAAGCGTAACAGTCAAATAATTCATAGTGCTATATGTTAAAGAAATATAAGAATAGCGATCCCGACGAACATTTTGCCAAAAGAACAAACGACGACCTTATGGATTTACTTTCTCAGTTATGGATAAAATCACCAGAAGATATATCTTATGTTGACCGAATAACTTTTGCTGGACTCAAAACTATTTCGGGGATGGTCTGCGATTTAATTACAAAAGTATTAAACGAAACACATATAAAAGGTCATCACTTTTTTTTAGATAATCTTGATAAAGTGAGACGTGGCGGGAAAGGCATGCTTACTACATCAAATCATAGCACTTACCCGGATGATCCTTTTATTCCTGGAGCATTATTAAATGGCCAATACCTAAATTCGTGGAAAATTCTTTTTGGTGATAACTCAGAATATGAAAATTGGAAATGGACTCCAGCTGAAAAAAGAAATTTTTTCTATCATAAAAACAAAAAATTAAGAAGAATATTCCGCTGGTTTTTTGGAAGAACAAAGACAGTTCCAATTTTAAGAGGTCAAGGTTTAAATCAAATAGCGCAAACACAACTTGAATCTTTTCTAAGACATGGTGATTGGGTTCATGTTTTTGGAGAAGGTACAAGAACACGTAAACATGGGAAGTTAAGAAAATTTAAGCCAGGCATTGGAAAGTTAATTCATCAAGCCCCTCAAACGTTAATAGTCCCATTTGGACATGATGGACTGCAGAATGTAACCCCACTCGGCAGTGCCGCAGAAGTTATCGATGACAGAACTGGAGAAGTGGATAAACGAATACTGAGAACAGGTCAAAGAATTCAAATAGTAATAGGAGAGCCGTTTACCCTAACAAGTATTGTTGAAAAAATGGATCCATCCGTAGAAAACTACCTTGAAATTGCGGAAATGATTAGAACACGTGTTGCAGAATGTCATCAAGAAGCAATAGAACTTAATAAATAATCGGTTTTCTGTTATAATATATAGAAAACATAGCAATAAATTGCTTCTTATGAATATGAATCCAAAAACAAATATTTATGATATGATTCAACAACAGTTTGAAACCAAGTGCGACAATATTCAAAGCGAAACAGATAAGCTTTTAAATATGGTCCCGAAATACGATATAAAAAGGAGAAAAAAAATCCTTGATCTACATAAACTGAAATTAAAAGAAGCACTATTCAAACTTAATGAAAATTTAAAATCACTTTAAATGCGAGTACAAAATACAAAATTCGTTTGCACACTCGGACCGGCATCAAACAATATGAAAATTCTTGAAAAGATGGTCTACGCCGGAATGGATGTTGCAAGACTGAATTTTTCTCATGGAGATTATAAGAGTCATGCAAAATTAATTAGATACATCAGAGCAATTTCGAAAAAAACAGGTGTTCCAATTGCTATTATGCAAGATTTACAGGGTCCGAAAATAAGAATCGGAAAAGTTAAAGATCCCGGAATCAAAGTTAACAAAGGTCAAGAAATTATTCTAACCTGCGGGAAACTAAGAAAAGATTTAATACCGGTACAATACAAACAACTATATAAAGATGTTAAGAGAAATTCCCTCTTATTAATCGATGACGGATTGATTGAATTAAAAGTGGAAAAAGTAAAAGGCAAAGATATTTATTGTATATGCAAAAACAACGGAATAATCAAAAAAAACAAAGGTATTAATGTCCCAAACGAGAATATTACAACAAGTTCAATAACAACAAAAGATAAAAAAGATTTAGTGTTTGGACTTAAACATGGCATTGATTATGTAGCGCTTTCCTTTGTTAAAGAGGCAAAAGACATATTGGAAATAAAAAAACTAATCGGCAATAAAAATGTAAAAGTTATAGCAAAAATAGAGCGTTCCAAAGCTGTTGAAAATCTTGATGAAATCATTAAAGTCGCGGACTCGCTTATGGTCGCCCGCGGAGACCTTGCAATGGAAATCGGACCGGAAAAAGTTCCGATAGTTCAAAAAGAAATGATTAAAAAATGCAATCTTGCCGGTAAACCGATAATAACGGCTACTCAAATGTTGCAATCAATGGTGTTAAACCCTCAGCCAACGCGTGCGGAAATAAGTGATGTCGCCAATGCAATCTTCGACAACACAGACGCAATTATGCTTTCAAATGAAACTGCGGTCGGGAAATATCCTGTTCGAGCCGTTAAAATCTTTGCAAAAGTCGCCCAAACCATAGAGAGAGAACTTAAAAAATATAATAAGACCTCGAATATCGAGAAATCAAGCGATGAGATTGACTATTACGATGCGCTTGGACTTAGCACATGCCAGCTT
Organism: bacterium; assembly: GCA_021158225.1. GTDB lineage: Bacteria > Patescibacteriota > Gracilibacteria > UBA1369 > PNNO01 > PNNO01. Next base: position 18,505 of record JAGGUZ010000016.1, read on the forward strand.
GCCAAAGCAATAAAAGCAAGACATATCGTAGTGGTCAGTTCTTCCGGAAAATCCGCAAGATATATATCGAAACAAAGATCATACATTCCAACAATAGTAATAACTGTAAACGAAAAAATAAAAAACCAATTGTCTTTGTTATGGGGACTAAATGACATTATTATCGAAAAAATAAGTACGAAGAACTACTTGAAAGACATAGAAAAAATTCTTAAGAAACACCCAGCTCTTAAAAAAGGTCAGAAAATTGTTATTCTTTATGCACACAGTAAAGAAAAACGTATTGTATCGACAACCATATAAAAGTATTATAGAAAAGAACTTTAAGCTTCTTCAATATGCGTATTTTAGGCATAGATCCAGGAACAGCGCGTGTGGGATATGGCATAATCGATTTAAATGCGAACATTTATAGTGTTGTTGATTACGGATGTATTACAACAAAAGCACATACGCCTCTTGAAATTAGACTTGGAGAAATAGCGGATGATATAGAAGAGTTAATTAATAAATACTCACCTGATGTCGCCGCGGTAGAAGAACTTTTCTTCTCCAAGAACACAAAAACAGCGCTTTCCGTAGCACACGCAAGAGGTGTTATAATAGAAAAAATACAAAGATATAACATCCCCATGTATTCATATAATCCAATGAGCATAAAACAAGCGCTTTGCAGTGATGGGAAAGCAAAAAAAATACAAATGCAGAAAATGACAAAATTATTGCTACAACTTTCGGAAATTCCAACTCCGGACGATACAGCCGACGCACTCGCAATAGCTTTATGTCATGGGAATGTACATCAAAACAAATTACTTTACGCTTAAATATGAACAAATTCCTTACAATATTAAACTTCATATTACTTACAACGCTAGTAATTCTCACGCTTTATGTATTTGATATAATTGATATTCCGCTTTTAGATAAGCCAAATACGAAAATTGAAGAATTAAAACAAGATCACTCGAATCCGCCTGAAAAAAAAGAGGTGGTGGGAAGATCAAAATCGTACGATGAATTAATGTCAAAAGCTAAAGTTTACAGCGATAATGGACTTTACGATTTGGCTATCGATTCTTACACACAAGCAAGCCAAAAAGCTGAGCTTAACAAAGAACCTCTACTCAGAATAGCGGAAATTCAATTGCTACAAAAAGAATATCAAAAAGCAAAAGATTTAAGCTTGCATATTCTTACTATCGATCAACATAGCGGTCTTGCAAAACTGTACTTGGGACAAGCTTACATAGGTCTTGAAAAATTTTCCGATGCAAAAAATATTCTTGATAACATTACAAGCGACGATCAGAAAATCCAATATTATCAAGGAGTTATGGCTTTGTATTTCGGCGAATACGAAAGAGGACGTTCGCTACTTGAATCCGCTTCAAAAAAAGAAAATAAAAATGAAATTATAGCCAGAAATGCTCTTAATTTTGTAAATGCATTAAACGAGTTTGATAGATATGAAGCGGGTCTCGACAGTCATTTGCGTGTTCTTATCGCAAGAAGTTTTGCTCAAACGAACCAGCCTCATCTAGCAAAAGAAGTTATCTGGCCTGTTTTGAAAAAAGAACGAGACTATAGGGATGCTTGGATTATTTTAGGCTACAGTTATTTAAAACTTGAACAGTTTAAAGATGCTATTGATGCTCTTGAAGAAGCAACAAAACAAGATCCGGAGAAACCGGAAACATTGTTTTATCTTGGGTTTGCATATGCCGGAAACGATGAGCCCGAAAAGGCGATAAAAGAATTGGAGCAAGCACTTGAAAATGGGTATGAGCCTAAAATTCATGTAGATCAGAAACTCGCAGAACTTTATTTTCTTGTTAAGAATTACGATAATGCAACGAAAAAATATGAAGATGTAATTAGCTTAAATTCAACGGAAATAGATTATTTTATAAGACCCATATGGCTTTATATCGACAAGCTAAACAAACCCAAAAAAGCGGTAGCTCTAGCGGAAAAAGCACAATTAAATCATCCCGATAATGCAATGAGTTATAATTTGCTTGGATGGGCTCAAGTTGCAAATAACGATTATATAAACGGTAGAAGAAATTTGGAAAAAGCAATTTTGCTTTCGAAAAAACTGGATGCTCCATACCTTAACATGGGGTGGATGTATGAGAAACAAAACGATCTGGACAATGCTAAATATTTTTATAAAAAAGCATTTGATCTTGGGAATGGGAATGCATCACAAATATCTCAGTTGGCCGCCTCGCGCTATAACGCAATTTTAGAGAGGGAAAAAAATAATGCTTTTATGGTAAATATTTTTAACTAAAAATTTATTATGATACTTCCGATAATTGCACTTTTTATTTTTGGAACAATGTTCGGAAGTTTTTTAAGTGTAATTAATTATAGAATTAGAAAAAATGAAAAAGGTATATTTTTTGGAAGATCAAAATGTCCCTATTGCCATAAAAACTTAAAAGCATATCAACTTATTCCAATAATTTCTTATTTCGTAGGCGGAGGGAAATGTATGTTTTGCAAGAAAAAAATAAGTATCACCTATCCCCTGTTGGAACTTGCCGGAGGACTAACTCTTGTTAGTTTATTTATATATGAACCTTTTATTAAATTAACATTTTCAGGGATACAATATTTTGCCCTACCATCACTGTTGTATTTTTTGTATCTAAGTTTTATAGGTTTTTGTTTCATCGGAATATTTTTTTACGATATTCAATATCTCGAAATACCGGAAATCTATACTTTCCCGGCAATTGCATTAGTTTTTTTATGGGGAATTTTCGGGACAACATTATCTCTATACGACAGCGCAATAGGAGGTGCTCTTGCAGGTATATTCTTCGGGATACAAGTGCTAATAAGCAAAGAAAAGTGGCTTGGAGCCGGCGATTTGCAACTCGGGATTTTAATAGGACTGTTCTTTGGATGGAAATTATTTTTACTGGCTTTATTTATAATTTATTTTATCGGACTTATAATTACATTAATTTTAATGGCAACAAAAAAAGTTAAACGAACATCAAAAATTCCATTTGCACCATTTTTAATAATGGGAAGTTTTATAACGCTTTTTTTCGGTAAATCTATTTTAAATTTTTATATAAACACATTTCTTTAAACAAAACCTTCTATGGAAAATAAAGCTCTTTTAATTATACTTGATGGATACGGCGAAGGTAAAAAATACAAAGGCAACGCTGTTACCAATGCAAAAACACCAAATATAAATAATCTTAAAAAGACTTATCCAAAAAGTTTATTAAATACAAGCGGGAATGCAGTTGGTCTCCCAAAAGGATTTATGGGAGGATCCGAAGTTGGACACTATACCATCGGTGCGGGAAAAGTAGTTTGGCAATCTTTGGAAGAAATAAATAGAAGTATTAAAAATAAAAAATTCTTTAAGAAAAAGGAATTTAAAATCGCAATAAAAAATGTAAAAAAGAATAAATCAAAATTACATTTAATAGGCATGGTATCCGACCAAGGAGTACATAGTGATTACAGACATCTTTTTGCCTTACTTGAACTCGCAAAAAAATATAAATTAAAAGAAGTTTATATCCACGCATTTACGGATGGCAGAGACGTCCCAGCTAAATCAGGCGAGAAATTTTTTAAACATATTAAAGAAGAAATAAAAACAATCGGCATCGGAAAACTTGCAACAATGGTGGGAAGATTTTACGCAATGGACAGAGATAATAATTGGAAGAGAACACAAAAAGCATACGACCTGCTAACTCTTGGAAAAGGAGTTAAAGGAACAGACCCCATAATCTCGTTAAAAAAACAATATGAGAAAGGAATAGAATCGGATTATTACATAAAACCGGTTGTTTTTGATAAAGACGGCGTAATAGAAAATGATGACAGCGTGATTTTCTTCAATTACAGAAGCGATAGAGCAAGTCAATTAACAGATGCATTTACTAAACCAAGATTTAAAGGTTTTAAAGAAAAGAAGAAAATTCGTCCATATTTTGTTTGTTTCGGTCCTTATTCAAATATAGCTCCAGTTGTATTCCCAGCTCCAGTTATAAAAACAAATTTGGGAAGAATAATAAGTAAAAAGAAATTTCCGCAATTAAGATTGGCCGAAACGGAAAAATATGCGCATGTAACATTCTTCTTTAACAGCCAAAATAAAAAACCTTATCCGCTTGAAAAACGAATACTGATTCCATCCCTCAAGGTTGCTTCTTACGCTGAAAAACCGGAAATGAGTGCATTTGGAATTAAAGACGCACTTATTAATCAAATTAAGAAAAAGGATTTTAAATTAATAGTTGTAAATTTTGCAAATGGAGATTTGGTTGGACATTCCGGAGATTATAAAGCAACTGTTAAAGGCATTGAGACACTAGACAAATGTATAGGCGAGATTATACCAGTGGCTCAAGAGAAAGGATATGACATACTTCTAACGGCGGATCATGGAAATTCCGAATATATGATATATCCAAATGGAGAACCTTGTCCTTCACACACGTTGAATCCCGTACAATTTATTCTTATTTCGGAAAAATATAAAAGTGTTAAGCTAAAGAAGCGTGGAGGACTTTGTAACGTAGCTCCAACAATACTTAGTTTGTTAAAAATAAAAAAACCACGTAGTATGACCTGCGACTCCCTAATTATTAAGAAGTAAACTTAGATGAAAGCTGTAATACTTGCCGGTGGAATAGGTTCAAGATTGTGGCCTATGAGTAGAAATAGCAAGCCGAAACAATTTCAGAAAATTACCGGAGACAAAACGATGATTCAAGAAACATGCGACAGATTATCGTTCTTAAACCCCGAGGATATTTTTATAGCAACAAATAAGAATTTCTTCGAGGATATCCTTCTTCAACAATTACCGGATATCCCCTCAAACAACATAATTTTGGAACCGGCACTCAGAGATACGGCTACTTGCATAGGCTTTGCCGCAATGAAACTGAGCCTTATAGACCCGGAAGATGTAATGGTTGTTATTTACGCCGATCATTTAGTAAAGGATCCAAATCAATTTATAGAAAAGTTAGAAGTCGCGGAACAAATTGCAAAAGATGGAAAAACATTAAACATTATTGAAGTTAAAGCAAGATTTCCAAATGTTAATCTTGGATATGTTCATACAGGCAAAAAGATCGAAGAAATAAACGGAAACGATGTTCTTGAATTTAAAGGCTTTACGGAGAAACCGGATATAAAAAAGGCCAAAGAATTTATTAAATCGGGGAACTATCTATGGAACACGGGGATGTATGTTTGGAGAGTAGATACGATTTTGGAAAAATACAAAAAACATCTTCCGGATACATACAAAAAATTGATGAAAATGAAGCAAGCTATCGGAAGCGCAAATGAAGAAGCGATAATCAGAAAAGAATATAGTTCATGCGAGAAAATCTCAATCGACTATGCAATAATGGAGAAAGTTGATCCAAATGAAGTTAGAATAATTCCGGCCAACTTCGGATGGAGCGATGTTGGCACATGGGAATCTATTCACGACGAGCTTGTGAAAACCCCTGAAGAAAACATTTTTCAGGCAAAACAAGTATCTATCGATACAAAAGGATCGCTTATAAAAGCTGAGAATCCTGAAAAAATAATAGCAACTATTGGGCTTGAAAATATTATAGTTATAGATACGACCGATGCACTTTTGATTTGCCCAAAGGATAGAAGCCAAGATGTAAAGAAAATTGTCAAGCTACTCAGGGATAAAAAAGAGTATTTATAGCTTTCCAAGTGAAATAATTTACCGTATAGTATGTGCGCATTAATATATTGATGGTATGAATCAAGGAGGTACACACGCTATTCAAGTTAAATTAAAACCTTGGGGAAAAGAAATCTGGTTTGCACAAAATAGCCACTATGCCGGTAAGATTTTAGAAATAAAGAAAGGACATCGTTATTCGTTGCAATATCACGAGAAAAAAGAAGAAACCCAGTATATTTATTCCGGTTTGGTTAAAATGACATACGGAGATAATAAAAATGATTTAAAAGAAATAATATTACATCCCGGAGATAAGTTTGATATACACCCATATACTATTCATCGCGCACAAGCTATTGAGGATACGCAAATTTTTGAAGTTTCAACCCCACATTTAACAGATGTTGTAAAGCTACACGATGACTATGGACGTAGCGGAAAAGGCAATAATGAAAAATTGGATGAAAAGTTACACAATAAACAAAATTAAAATTTTATATACCTAAACCATACATAAAATGAAAATGAAAGGAAAGTTACTAGGAAAGGTTCTAATTATTCTGGTTGTGGCAGTTGTGCTTGGAATTATAGACCTACCGCCGGAAACAAAAAGTCCATATGTAAGTTGGGCACCGGATTATATTAAGAATCAAAAAGTTAGTCTAGGTCTTGATTTACAAGGTGGAGCAGAGCTCGACTATAAAATCGATCTTAGAAAAGTTCCGGAATCGGATAAAAAATCCATAGTTGACGGTGTGAAAGAAATTATAAACAGACGTGTAAACGGTCTTGGCGTATCAGAACCAAATATTTTTGTTTCAGAGATAGCTGGAGAAAGCCATATAGTAGTTGATCTTGCCGGCGTTAACGTTGATGAAGCAAAAGGTATTATAGGAAAAACAATTCAGTTGGAATTTAAGGAGAAAAAAGACAAAATAGACCCGAATGAAAAACAAAAGATTGAAGAGGAGGCAAATGATACACTGCAGAAAATAAAAGACGGTGCCGATTTTGCGGTTACAGGGAAAGAAGAAGAACAATCGAATCCGGAGCGAGTAACCTACAGTGAAGTCGATTGGAAATTTAAAGATGAAGTAAATAAAAGTATAGCCGATAAATTATTTTCTCTATCTCCTGGAGAATATTACGACGGAACAATTGAAAGCAGTGGTGAATACAGCGTTACTCCAGATGGACAGTTTGTTGAAATGACAGGGGTAAATATTATTAAACTCATTGATAAACAAGAAGTTGAAAGAACAGTAAAAAACAAACGGAAAGTATTTGTAAGTCATCTGCTTGTCTCTTATTCCGGGGCAAAAAGAGCCGATCCATCTATAACCAGAACAAAAGAAGAAGCATATAAGCGTGCTCAAGAAGCTCTTGATAAAATTAAGTCGGGAGGAGATTTTGCAACAATCGCAAATGAATATACAGATGATCCAAGTAATGGAGGTACTAAAGGTGGTGTGCTCACGTCTCCTGCCGGGGACGGGCAATATGCAGATGCTTTTGAATCAGCCTCTCTTGCATTACAAAGCAAAGATGACTTAAGCGACATTGTAGAAACAGGTTTTGGATACCATATTATAAAAGCCGATAACATAGAACCGGCTTCTGAAGAAACAAATAAAGAAGAACAAATTAAATATGCCAAGATTTTCTATTCAACAATGCCAAGCGAATGGAAGACCACAGGTTTAACAGGAGAACACTTTGTACATGCCGATGTTAAATTTAATCAAGTATATCAACCTTACGTTTCAATCCAGTTTAATAGTGAAGGTGCAAAACTTTTTACGGATATCACGGAAAGAAATATAAATAAGCCTCTTGCTATTTTCGTTGGTGGAGATATGATCTCGGCTCCAACCGTAAGAGGTAAAATAAGTGGAGGCCAAGCCCAAATAGAAGGAAATTTTTCCGTTAAAGAAGCAACTGACCTCGCCAGAGATTTAAATACGGGAGCTATCCCCGCTCCTATTGTTCTTGCCGGACAATATACAATCGGATCTACACTCGGACATGATGCTCTTACAAAAAGTTTGGGAGCAGGTATTCTAGGGCTTATCATCTTGGCAATTTACATGATTTTATACTACAGAGCCTTCGGTTTTATGGCTATTATCGCACTTGGGATTTACTCAACTATCTTAATTTTCTTAATTCAAAGCAAACTCAGTACTTTCGTCGCTGTTATTATTGCTGTCTCAATGTTTGTATTTCTCATGATGAAAATACTGAACAATAAAGACAACGGATGGGAAAAATTATTAACATCAGTTCTTGCTGTTTTTGCCTTATTCTTCATAGTTTTCTTACTTGCAAATCCAATTGTACTTACCCTTGCCGGCGTAGCTGGTGTAGTACTTTCAATTGGTATGGCAGTAGATGCAAACATACTTATATTTGAACGTATTAAGGAAGAAATTAAAGATGGCAGAACGCTTGGCTCTGCAATAGATATAGGCTTCGGTAGAGCTTGGACAAGTATTCGCGACAGTAATTTCTCATCACTTATTACATGTGCCATTTTGTTCTACTTTGGAAGTTCAATTATCCAAGGATTCGCATTTAACCTTGCGGCAGGTATTTTGGTTTCAATGTTTACAGCCATTATGATTACCAAAGTGCTATTAAAAACACTTGTCGGAACAAAAATCGCTAATAATGCATTTTTAATCGGAGCAAAAGAAACTAATAAAAAGAGAAGAATTCTTCCTATTATCAAAAATTCTAAAATTTGGTTGGGATTTTCAGGAACAATTATTGCAATAGCATTTGTATCGATGGTTGTATTTGGACTTAGACTCGGTATAGATTTTACAGGTGGAACTTTAATGCAATTAAAATTCGAAAATGAAATTTCTCAAGAAGATTTAAAATCATCTTTGGAAGAAATAGGACGAGAACTGGATGGCACTAAAGCTGCACAAGCAGATTCAACAGATACGAAATCACCGGTTGTAGAAAAAACACCAAAAGCAACTACACCAAAAGGAACAATAACAAAAGAAGAAGCAGAAGGAACTGATGAAAACAGCACATTAACCAAATCGGTTGAAAATGTTGATTTTAGCAATGCCTCAATTATCTCATCAAACGAAGGATATATAATTAAATCAAAATATATTTCTTCCGAAGCCCATGATGCAGTACTGGCAAAACTTAAAGATAAATTTGGAAACTTTGAAGAAACAAGATTTACAACCGTTGGTCCAACCGTTGGAGATACCATGAAATATAAAGCGACAATAGCCTTGTTAATAGCCATATTAGCAATTGTATTTTATATAGCTTTTGCTTTCCGAAAAATACCAAGAAATATCAGTCCATGGAGATTCGGTATTAGCGCCATTATAGCTCTTGCACATGACATTCTATTTGTAGTCGGAATATATGCAATCTTGGGATTCTTCTTTAAAGTGGAAATAGACGCACTGTTTATCACCGCATTATTAACTATTTTAGGATTCTCCGTACATGATACAATTGTTGTATTCGACAGACTACGTGAGAACCTAAAGAACATGAGCAGAGAAGTAAGTTTTGGAGACGTAGCAAACGAAGCGTTAAACCAAACAATGGCTAGATCATTAAATACTTCAATCTCGACATTGTTTACTCTTTGTGCGCTTTTAGTCCTTGGCAGTAGTTCAATATTTTACTTTGTACTGGCTCTTGTACTTGGAACTGTAATTGGAACATATTCTTCAATTTTCGTTGCCAGTCCTATACTTGTTATATGGCATAACAAAGCCATGAAACAAAAGCAACATTGATGATATTGATGATTTCGTCCATATTGTGATATTATTAGCAGGCTCATTTATGAGCCTGCTTTTTAGCAATTAACAATTAGTAATTACCCATGCGCTCGTAGCTCAACTGGATAGAGCACTGGTCTTCGGAACCAGGGGTTGGGGGTTCGAATCCCTCCGGGCGTACCATATAATAAACACCATTTAATAAACATCATTCTAATGAACAAAGGATTCTCTATCACCAAAGTAATCATCGTCTTATTTTTTATTACTGCACTTGGAGTTGGCGGATATTACGGATATACAAATTATATTGCTCCAACATTAACATTAAATCCAAATACGCCATTCATTCCGACAAATCTTCAAGAATACGCTCAAGGTGAAAATGCGGAAATTTTCTTAATTTTCAACGATGAAAATTCACAATTTTCGAGTTTACTTAAAAACTTAGACATTCCAGAAGAATCAGATATAAAGTTAAAATCTGCTTTAGTACTTGTTAATTATTCACTCAAATGTGGCTCTGCAGCTCTTGAATTCGAATCATCCGATGCCACAGGGAAATTTAAAGAAATTCTAAAAGAAAAACTAAAAAACACCGAAAAAGAAAAAATTACTGTCAATCAAAAAGATAAGATATTAACAGTTTCTATTAACGATAATGGAAATTGCTTAAGAGGCAATTTAAAAGACAATCCTTTATTTAAAAGTCTTGATCCGAAATATGAAGATAATCAAATTGTTTTTGCAGTTAATAATGAAGAGCTCTCAACTTTAACAATGATGCTATCAGGATCTATGAATACCATTTTGAGAAGCTCACAATTCCAATCTAGTATTCAAAAGGCACATGCCCAAATAATACAATCTTCAAATACCCCTACGATCAAGACTGCTATACCATCAAAAGAAACTAATGATACGACAACAAAGTTAATGAATATCTTGCCTATACTGCTAAATAGTACGACCGGCTACTTGAAATTAGAAGATTCAAAAGCTAATTTAACGATAAAAATTAGAATTATGGATAAAAAGTCGTTAGAAGAATCAGCTATATTTAAACGATATTTCAAAACCGGAATAGATGAATTCTACGAAGACATGGATAAAATAATTAATGAAGATCTAAATAAGAAATTTGAGGAAATGAAAAAAAATAATGGAAAGACAAATAGTGCTCATGCCCATTATGAAAATGGTACAATAGCAATAACTGTAAATTTCGATATTAAAGACCTAAAAAATTTACCTTCATCTCCGCTATCACCAATAATAAACGGTCCATCACAAGCAAGAGATACCTCAAGAATGGATCAACTTGAATTACCTCCTAAACTAAAACAAGAACCTATAAAAGTTAAAAGAAAACCCGTCGAGTAGTACAGAATTAAAAGATAGCATTTAATATTTGAATACTTAATCACATATAAAATGGCCGGAGAAATAATACAAGCGGAAACAACCAAAGATGCTGAAGATCAGCTTCTGGCTATTTACCGTAAAAAAAGTATAAATCTTGATATGATAACACGTGAACAATACGAAAGTTATGATTTTTCCGAACATGAAGACAGTGATAATCATTTAAATATCGAAAGGCTTGGGAAAGATACAAGAATTGTAGATTTAGCCTACTACAAATTCTTACCTGAACGAAAAACAGCTTACAAAATCGATCTTATAGACGAAAACCAAAAACTAAAAAAACAATTCTTTTTTGTTATGCTTCCATTGGAAGATTAAATCTTTTTAAACTGCGATAATCGAAGTGATCTTTGAATCCTTCCTTGGTTGTACAATTTTGAGAATAGCGAAATTCCATGCTCAAATGCACTATAAGTAAATGTTCGAGTAGACACGGCATTAAGCAAAATATTCAGAATTTCTCCCCAAACTCTTTCGTACTTATTTTTTTGTATACAAATATCTTCTCTTATTGTCGAAGATTTTCCGTGATAAATTTTTCCCCTATATACCCCTGCGTGTTCTGTTACGTATTCATACAAAGCTCCGCGGGAAATTCCTATGTAATCCATAATATATTCCCAAATATCTTCATATCTCTTATCTTCCAATCCGAAAGCTTCTTTTATTGCAGTAGGTCCATGTTCAACAAAAAGATTATGGATATAAGCAGTATTATTTCTAACACAATGTTTCACAACTTCCTTTTCAAAGACAAGATAATCAAAAATTACCTTCCAGAGCTCATTGGATTTAACATTCAATTTTTCTCTAAGCCCATCCGGCCCATATTCCAAATAATTATGCACAAGCTTATCGTCATACTTTTTTAATATCGAATAAAATTTATTTCGTTTATGTCGTGAATTCATATTATTGCGAGTCAAAGGATGATACTATTACACTTTTTAAGAATTTTGTCAAGCCGTGTAGGGAATCCCCTTTTAATAATCAAAAAAAACAATTATAGTTATTTCTCGGTTTTATAATCTAAATTCAATTTAAACTATATGAACAAGAAAAAAATCACAAAAAATGCCAACATACGAGAAGTATTAGCAGAATATCCGCAACTTTTAGAGGTTTTTCTGGATCATGAAATTGCTTGTGCAACTTGTCATATGTCAGCTTTTGAAACAATAGAAGAAGGGGTTTCTTCACACGGTATAGATGTGGATAAATTCATTCAACTCTTGAACGACCATATTGAGTTTGTAAAAACAGAAGATTAACAGCTATTTGGTTTGACATATTAGGCTTTTTTGCTATTATCTATTCTCAACGATTTATGACTTTTACTAACAAAATTTATCATGAGTATAGATTCTCAAGATCAATATATTAGACCGCGAAGAGGATTATTACATCGTTTAATCAACATCCTTTTTGTTATAGGACTTGTTATTTTGGCATATTTTGCATACCAGTATTTCTTTTCCAACTCGTCAAATGATAACGAGGATCCAAAATCTTCCACAAAGCAGGAAGAAACAGATATAAAACCACTTGAAGTTAAAACAATTGAAATAAAAAAAAGCCCTATTCCCAAAACCAACTTTCAAAAGGTCGGGACTGTAACTCCGTATAAATTTGCAGTATTAACATCTCAGACAACCGGTATTTTAAAAGACTTCAAAGTTGAAGAAGGAGATTCTGTTTTAAAAAATGAAAATTTGGTGTCTATAAGCGATTCAGTAAGTACAGAAATTGCTCAAATAAATTATGATAATGCTCTTAAAAATTTAGAAAATGCAAAAAAATCATATAAAAGTACAAACGATTCGGTACAGAAAGATGCCGATATAGCTACCATTGGAATTCAAAGCGCCAAATTAAATTACGATAATGCAGTAAAATCCTACGAAAATCTACAGAAATCTATTGAGGAACAAACAAGATCGGCAGAGATAGGTTTGCAATCTAAACAATTGGCTCTTCAAGCAGCCCAAGAAAATTATTTTAATACAGATACAACATCCAATATAAGTTTTAATAACATTCTTGATCAATCTCTTTCCGGAATAACTCCAGCTTTATCACTTATTGATAGCTCGACAGACTTGGTAAACAATTTAATTGCAACAAAATCCGTATGGGGAAAGGATCTTAAATTTTTAGAATTGGATAACTTACAAAACGACTCAGATGACATCTTCAATAGATATCGCGATCTAAAAAACGAATATAACAATATCCAAGGTGATCGTAATTCAGATAGCACTCGAAATCTTATCTCCAGCACATTAAAACTCGTTGAGGATGCTAAGTATATTCTACAAGATGTTAAAGATATAATTGACAAAGCAGACTCAAATGAAACACTTATAACTCTTAATACAAGTACTAACGCTTTACTTGCCTCATTAGCGCAAAGTGAAAACGGATTATATGCGAGTAATCAAACGCTAGAATCAGCCCTTATTAACCGCCAATTACAACCGGAAGGAACAATGACTAAAATTGAAATGGCACAAGAACAAGTAACAGCAGCCATACAACAATTAAATCAGCTTAAACAGACGGGAAAAGCGCAACTTGATAATGCTACTCACGCAATAGATATCGCAAAAAAACAAGTTGATAGCGCAACCGAACAACACTCAAATATAATAGCTAAAGGATCACTTCAAAAAATCGGAGCGGACAATCAAGTTTCCGCAGTTGAAGGACAAGTGGCTATAGCAAAGACAAATCTTGAGAGCGCAACTTTAAAAGCTCCTTTTGATGGGACTGTGCTTGAGAAATTTCTTGATGAAGGAAACTACGTAAATCCTTCGCAAAAGGTTTTATCTATTGGAGACCTGAAAAAAGTTTATATAACCGTGAATCTTACAACAGAAGAACTATCGTTTGTAAAACTTGGACAAGAAGTTGAGATAAACGCACCTGGCGGAATTGAAGAAAAAGGGAAAATTACAAAAGTTATACCAACGGTGGATCCTATAAGCAAAAAAATACATATAAAAATCCTAATCCCTAACAAAGGCGGTAATTTCATCTCGGGAATGTTCACGGACGTTATATTTAAAAACGCAAAAACAAGTACTGCTTCGAAAATATTAATCCCATTTAATAGCGTGCTATTCGAGCAAAACGATGCTTATGTTTATATTATAAAGGACGACAAGGCGTTAAAAACAAAAATAACATTGGGAAATCCATCAGGAACGGAAATCGAAGTTAAAGACGGACTATCTCAAGGTGACATAATAATTACGGATGGTGCAAAAACGGTTAAAGATGGAGATAACGTAAATACAAATGCATAACTATAGTAAAGAAGAAATACAGCAGATTAAAACCTCTCCATGGAATTTCTTCATAAATCATGCAAGAGTAACAACCCTTATTATTGTCATAATCTTAATATGGGGACTTTCCGCATTATTTAATCTACCAAGAGAACTCCAACCAGAAGTTGATTTACCTTTTGCGTCAATTGTAACGGTTTATCCAGGAGCCAACCCATCCGATATAGAGTTACTCGTAACAGACGAAATAGAATCTGCTGTAAAGAATGTTGACGATATAGATACAATAAATTCGACCTCACAAGCGGGAGTATCGGCAATAACTATTCAATTTGAATCCGGAACAGATTTAGATACAGCAATAAATGATCTTAGATCCGCAGTTGATACGGCCAATTTACCTGAAGATTCAAAGACCCCAAAAATCTCATCATTCTCATCAAATCAACAATCGGTAATTACATTTTCATTATTAAGCAACCTTTCGCAAAGCAAAATCAAAGATATATCCGAAAAAGTTAAAGACGAATTAAAAAAAGTAAACGGTGTATCCGAAGTAGTAATTATCGGATCACAAGATAAAGAAGTCGAAGTAGATCTGAAAAAAGAATTACTCGAAAAATATGGACTGACAATAACAGACATTGTTAATGCAATAAAATTTTCAAACATAAATTTCCCAATCGGGGAAATTAAAAATGACGGCTATATTTACGGAATAAGAATTGATGCAAAAATAACCGATGCAAACCAGCTATCTAAAATCCCTATTAAACAACTTTCTAAAAAAGATGGAATAAATAATTCTATTCTTCTTAAAGATGTTGCGATTATAAAAGAAAAACTTACAGATAAATCCACAATCGCCAGAATCGGTATACAAAAAGATGGGGTAATAAAAAATTCCATATCGTTACAAATCTACAAAAAAAAGGGTGGTAATATCGTAAAAGTTGCAGAAGATACAAAGAAGAAAATAAACGATATCAAAGACACGATAATCCCTAAGAACGTAGAAGTTCATGTAAGCAACGATAATTCAGTATTCATACAAGACGACCTGCAAACCATGGGAAAAAACGGAGTAACAACGGTTATACTTATAATGGTCCTGCTGTTTGTTTTCCTTGGATGGAAAGAAGCGATTATCGCAGGCATGAGTATCCCTTTTGCAATGCTTATTACTTTTGGAGTGCTATATATTACGGGTGAATCTCTTAATGGAATAGCTCTGTTTTCTCTAGTATTTGCATTAGGACTTTTAATAGACAATGCAATTATTATTATAGAAGGAATTTATGAGAATTTAAGAGATGGGAAATATACTTCTTACGGAGCGACAATACTCGGTATACGTGAATTTAAATGGCCTATTATCGCCGGCACATTAACAACTGTTTTTGCCTTTCTGCCAATGCTCACGATAAGCGGAATAATGGGCGATTTTATGAAAGTTATACCAATTACAGTTACCGTTTTATTACTGGCATCACTATTTGTAAATCTCTCCATTACCCCGATGTTATCTGCAAAATATTTAAAAGCGGGAAAACAAAAAAACTTATTTTTACCGTTACAGAAATGGTACAAAAAATTCATTACCGAAATAATTAATTCACGAAGTAAGAAAATTTTAACGATTATTATAATGAGCGCAGTAATGCTCGTTAGTTTTTCACTACCATTGACAGGAGTATTAAGAACCGAAGCATTTCCTGTAAGTGATTTTGATTATTTCTTTATTGATATAGAAACTCCACCTGGAACCGTTTTGCCCACTACTGAAAAAATCGTAACAAAAATTGAGAACATCCTTTTAAAAACTCATGAAATCAAAGATTTCACAACAAATATTGGAACAAATGCAGGTGGTGCACTTAGAAGTTCTTTTGCGACAGCAACAACAAGAAAAAATACTGAGAATATAGCAAATATAACAGCAAATCTCGTCGATGCATCGAATAGAAACAAGAAAAGCTATGAACTTGCAGATGAAATACGTGAAAAAATCAAAAAAATACAAGGAGCAACAATCACAGTTACAGATCTGAAAGGTGGACCACCAAGCGGAGCCCCAGTATTTATTAAACTAACCGGACCGAATCTAAATAAGCTTGAAGAACTTTCCGAGAAAATAAAACAAATGTTAAAAAATATTAAAGGAACAACTGATGTAGACACATCAATTACACAAGGAGCCGGAGAATTTAAGATACTACTCGATAGGACCAAATTGAGTTTTTACGGACTTTCCGCAGGTCAAGTCGGAAATATCTTAAGAGGTGCTATTGAAGGAACAAAAGCAACGGAAATCAGAAAAAACAGTGATGATATAGATGTGATAGTTAAATATAATTTAAACAAAACGAAGGGAAACGAAGTTAGCTTGGATGAATTAAAAGATATATTTGTTAACTCCCCCATTGCAGGTCCAATACCGATTAGCAATCTGGTTAAGATTGATTTTTCGCAAAATCTAACAAGTATAAAACATATAGATACAAAAAGAACCATATATATATCAAGCTATACAAAAGACAGGACAGCAAGCCAAATCATCAATGATTTCACACTTAAAATTAACAAAAGTCCACTCCCTCAAGGTTATGATATCAGTTATGGAGGTGAGATAGAGGAGATAACTCAATCGTTTAAAGACCTCGGGGCATCACTCCTTGTAGGAATTATATTAATAGCAATTCTACTTGTATTACAATTTAAATCTTACAAACAACCTTTTATTATATTACTCTCACTTCCGTTTGCATTAACCGGAGTTTTCTTCGGCCTTGCAATAATAAATATTTCACTATCAATCCCCTCTGTAATAGGGATTGTAGGACTTGCAGGTGTAGTTGTTAACGATGCGATAGTCCTTATAGATCAAATGAACAATAATAGACGCAGAGGAATGAAATTTAAAACAGCTATTATAGAAGGAGCGACTTCCAGGTTACAGCCTGTATTTTTAACAACAGCCACATCAATATTCGGAATTCTACCATTGGCGCTTACTGATGAAATATGGGGAAGCCTTGGCTTCGCCTTTATATTCGGCTTGACTACCCAATATTTTCTTGTACTTCTATTTGATCCTATTCTTTACTCAATGATGAGTAAAAATGAAGATGTATCTGGTAAAAAAGAAATTTACAGTTCTACCAACACTGTCTAACAGTATATTTTAAAGTACTTTCTCCATCCGCTTCAATAGGAACCATGAAATTATAAGTATATTCATCATCTTTTTCGCTTTCATAATTTGCCTTTGAAATTGATACCGACTGTCCCCAATAATGCTCTACCACTTTAACCGTAACAGCTTCTTTTTTATGATTTTTAAGCTTAACCTCTATATTTTGAGAACTGCATCTACCACCAATATTAAGTAAGTTTCCCGCACTACTCGATTCTTGGACTGTTCTTTTTGCTGTAATATCAAAAGCATTACCAAGAAAAATATCTATATCTTCATCCTTAGGAGTATGATCAATTTCATCTTCTCCAATAAACTGTAAATGTTCCTGTGAATCTTGTTTATAAACCCTTATTACACCCTTTGGCAATGGAATTCCCAAACCTTTATCTTTGCTGTTCTTGGTTCCAAGCATAACTCTTACCTTATCAGATGATTTGTTTGTATCATAAACAAATTCTTTTTTTACAGATACATTTTTTGCATTAATAAGAGATATTTGTTTCTGCTCATTATCTTTTAAATTCGTTTTTCTTCCAAGACTATACAAATGATATTCAAAAAACGACTCTTCGGAAAACCCATCTGGCTTTGCTTCAACCATCGTCACGGGAGCCATATATTTGTCATAATTCATCCTTTTTGGCTGAGGATTAACAATATGCACATCTCCAGCAACCAATTTTAAAGTTGCATTCGGATAAGAAGTCCCTGAAGTATTGTTAATCGTCGTCCAACCTTTTAAGTCAACCGAATTATCATCTGCATTTACATAAGCCACATAATCGGCTTTCCATGTTAATCCTCCAGTAAGATATGTTGTTAAGATATCCCTTTTTCCTGCACTTGAAGCAAACACACTCCAAATAAGAGTAGGTTTTGTTATAAGACCTTCCGGCAATCGCGGAAACTCGATACTTTGAACATCTTTTACACTTACAACTCCATTCCCGGTATCAAGCATAATTCCATCCAGATAGCTTAGAAGCTTACCTTTATACTCTTTTACGCCATTTTCCATATTAGAAAAAACTTTAATTTCATCATTCAAATATTTTTCCAAAAGTTTCTGCTGAGAAACCAAATCATACTCATAAGTCTGCTCAAGAACCTCCGTGTCGTCATTCTGAGTATCTGTAAAAATTACTGATGCAGGCTTTATCTGGCTTGGGACATCTTGATATTTAACTTCATTGTAACCTTTGGCAAGATCGAGCTCTCTCCCCTCTTTTATAAGTGCCAAATTCTGATTATAAACTGTAACATACGACTCGTTAACAAGATTAGATTGAGTGTCCGCAGCCATAAGACCAATAAATTCTTCCGGTTTTTCGCTACTTAATATTTTGTCATGCTTAATAACTCCGTCCAAATTTTTAGAAACCGCTTGCGGTCTTGCAAAGACTAAAACGAAAATTGCGATTGAAGCAAGTATTGCCACAAGCGAAAAAATCTTTAAACTAATACTTGTTGTTTTTTTCATAAAAATAAAAGTTAAAATATAATTATATTTTATATCAGATTAAGCTCTACTTCACAAATAACAATTATATGGTTACAATCAAAGGCGATTGTTGGAAAGTTTCTTTACAAGATAAGCGCGAACTAGTGTAAGCAAGGCGAACCTCCTTAGTGACACAATAAAACCCTATGAATAATACATACGCCCAAATTTGTCTTAAAAGAAGGATGCCTCAAAATCTCCAGACTTTAACTTATGAAATTCCTGATAAATTAAAAGAATCTTTAAAAATCGGAAGTTATGTTAATGTTCCGCTTCGAGGAAAAGCTTCGGAAGGAATTGTCTTGAGAAAAACAGAAGAAATTCCAAAGCACAACACAAAACAAATATCCAAGTTAATTTACGAAAATCCAATTTTGCAAACATGGCATATTAATCTGGCCAAATGGATGTCGGATTATTACATGGCTCCTATCCAAAAAACTATTTCACTTTTTTTACCTCCAAAATTTTATAAATCAGATCTATTAAAAGATGAAAAGAAAGTAGAGCTTTTTAAAAAGCACAAGTTAACCGATTCCCAACAAGAAGCTTTAGATAAAATAATTAACTCGGATAAAAAAACGACACTAATTCATGGAGTAACCGGCTCAGGGAAGACAGAAGTTTATCTTCATCTTGTAGAAAAATCGATGCAAAAAGGTAAGCAAAGTATAATCGTTGTACCGGAAATTTCACTTACTCCTCAAACTGTCCAATATTTTCAAAGAATTTTTGGAGATAAAGTTGCAATATTGCACAGTCGATTAACAGAGAAACAAAAATCTCTTGAATGGTTGAAAATTTATATTAAAAAAACTCCGATTGTTATTGGACCGAGATCTGCTTTATTTGCACCGGTAAGTAATTTGGATTTAATTATTCTTGATGAAGAACACGAATTCTCTTATAAACAAGAACAATCTCCCAGATATCACACAAGAACGGTAGCCGAAAAAATAACAGAGCTAACAGGTTGCAAACTTGTACTTGGAAGCGCTACTCCTTCCATTTCTAGTTACCAAAAAACAGTTGATGGTGAGTATAATTTAGTTGAACTTCCGCAACGAATTGGGAATGTTCCACTTCCCCCTGTTGAAATAATTGATCTTCGAGAAGAATTTAAAAAGCAAAACTATTCAATTTTAAGTGACAGATTACAGAAAGAACTCACGAATACTCTCGCACAAAAGAAACAAGCTATATTATTTTTAAATAAACGTGGATCTGCATCCGCAATTGTTTGCCGAGAATGTGGTTATAGCGAAAAATGTGAAGCCTGCGACGTTCCCATGACTTATCATAAAACACTTCCTCAACAAAATTCATTCAGACCATCTCTTATTTGTCATCATTGTGGAGCAATTAAAAATATTCCACTCGAGTGTCCAAATTGTAAAAGTCATTCAATAAAATATATTGGAGCCGGCACACAAAAAGTTGAAGAAGAAGTTAGGATGCTCTTCCCCGAAGCAAGAGTAGCAAGAGTTGATAGAGATACAGTCGCAAAAAGAGGATCTTTTGACGAAATTTATAATAAATTAAAAAATGAAGAGCTCGATATTCTTATCGGCACACAAATGATTGGGAAAGGACTACATTTTCCCAAAGTAAATCTTGTAGGAGTTATTCTAGCAGATATAGGACTTCATTTCCCTGATTTCAGAAGCTCGGAAAGAACATTCCAACTGCTCACTCAAGTAGCTGGACGAGCTGGTAGAATGGGACAAACAAGCAATGTGATTATCCAAACTTATATGCCGGATAATTACGCAATAATGTATGCAAAGTCGCACGATTACAAAAGCTTATTCAAACATGAAATTGATCAACGAAAAACATTCAATTATCCACCATTTTCAAAACTTTTAAAGTTAACTTTTGTTGACTTAAGTGCCAAGAAAGCACTTTTATCCGCACAGAAAGTCCACGAAATAATTAAAGAAAAAAACGATGGCTCAAATATAATAAATATGTATCCGGCTATTATTTTTAAACTTCACAATAAATTCCGTTGGCATATTTTGATACAAGGGAAAAACCCTAAGTCTTTAATAGAAGACATAGACCTTCCAGAAAACTGCAGAGTGGATATCGACCCAATTTCTACAGGCTAATTATTTAACTTTTGATAATTTTTCTGGTATTTTTTATATTAGCTTTTCTTGATACTTTCTTCACATCTTGTGATGCAAGCAGTCTTCCATTCATATTATTTTCATTATTGAATAAACGATTATTTAATTTCGCCACAATCTCGCTTTCCTGACAATTAGCTTACCTTTCAACCATATTAATAATTACTGGAACTCAGTATTTCTTTCTAGTATACTCACATATAGAATTGAGTAACCGATTTTCAAATGAAACGAATTCTTTCAGGAGTACAGCCAAGTGGAAATCCACATTTGGGAAATTATTTTGGTGCGATGAAACATCACATCGAGATGCAAGATCAATATGAAAGCTATATTTTTATTGCGGATTATCACGCACTTACCACGGTTAGGGATCCGGAAAAGATGAAAACTTCAACACTTCATCTTGTTCTTGATTATCTTGCCTTGGGGCTTGATCCGGAGAAAACAGTTTTTTTTAGACAAAGCGATGTTTATGAACATACTCAATTAATGTGGATTTTGGATTGCATAACCCCACATGGGTTTCTTGAACGTGCACACGCATGGAAAGACGCTCTTGCAAAAGGGAAAAAAGAACCGACCGCAGGCCTTTTTGGTTATCCGGTTTTAATGGCGGCAGATATATTACTATATAGTCCGGATCTCGTCCCAGTTGGAAAAGACCAAAAACAACATGTTGAAATCGCAAGAGATATTGCCGGTAAATTCAACAATACTTTTGAAGAAGTTTTTAAATTACCGGAACCTTATATCCCGGAAAGTTCAGCTTTAATAAAAGGTACCGACGGACAAAAAATGAGTAAAAGTTACGGAAATGTTATAGAAATTTTTGCCGACGAGAAGAAACTTAGAAAACAAATTATGAGTATACAAACCAATTCAACCGCACTGGAAGATCCAAAAGATCCAAGTACATGTAATGTATTCTATTTATACTCTATGTTTGCAAACAAGCAAGAAATTGATGACTTGAGAAACAAATATAAAACCGGTGGATACGGATACGGCTCAGCAAAAAAACTATTATTGGAAAAAATAATTGAATTTTTCAAACCATATCGTAAAAAAAGAATTGAACTCGCAAACAATTTGGACTACATTGATAAAGTATTAAAAGACGGAGCACGAAAAGCCAGAGAAAAATCCGAGAAAATGATGGAAAAAGTACGAAAAGCAGTAGGATACGTCAATAATTTTGCTTAAATTTATATGGCAACAAAATACATATTTGTTACAGGAGGTGTGTGCAGCTCACTTGGAAAAGGTATTGCTACCGCATCTATAGGCACCCTTCTGAAAACAGCAGGTTTTCGTGTGTTTACACAAAAATTGGATCCGTATATTAACGTAGATCCCGGAACAATGAGCCCTTTTCAACATGGAGAAGTATTTGTAACCAACGATGGAGCGGAAACAGATTTGGATCTCGGTCATTATGAACGTTTTATCGATGTAAACTTATCCGAACAATCTTCAGTAAGCACCGGTAAAATCTACTCTCAAGTAATAGCCAATGAACGAAAAGGAATATATCTTGGAGGAACAATTCAAATTATTCCACACATAACCAACGAAATAAAAAGAAGGATAAAAGAAGCTGCAAAAAAAAGTAGAGCGGAAATCGTTATCTGCGAAATTGGAGGAACTGTTGGAGATATAGAAGGACAACCATTTATGGAAGCGATCAGACAACTTAGACAAGAACTTGGAAAAGATAATACAATATTCGTACATTTAACGCTTCTTCCTTATCTACAAGGTTCAAAAGAATTAAAAACAAAACCGACACAAGCTTCTGTAAGAGAACTCCGAGCAATGGGGATTATTCCAGACTTCATTTTTACAAGAGCCGACTACCCGATTGCGAAGGAATTGTTAAAGAAAATCTCACTATTTTGCGATGTTCCGGTTGACCATGTAATTCCAACTCCTACGGTAAAATCTATTTACGAGGTTCCTTTAATGTTCGAAGAATATAACGTAGCACAACTCATAGGAAAAAAATTAAAGCTCGGGCGTGTAACTCCTAAATTAAAAGAATGGAGAACGCTTGTCGATAAAATAAAAAAGGATAGAAAGCCGTTAGAAATCGCCCTTGTTGGAAAATATACAGGCCTTGACGATGCATATCTAAGCGTAATTGAATCGTTAAAAATCGCTTGTTACCATCAAAACAGAAGCCTCGACCTTATTTGGATAGATTCCGGGAAATTAGAAGAAAACGATGAAAAAACATGGAAGAAATTAAAAGAAGCAGATGGAATAGTTGTCCCTGGAGGTTTTGGTATTAGAGGCACGGAAGGTAAAATTCAAGCCGCAAAATATGCACGTGAAAATAAAGTTCCTTACTTGGGTCTTTGTTTGGGAATGCAAATAATGTCTATTGAATTTGCAAGATATGCTCTTAAAGATCCAAAAATTACATCAGAAGAATTTGATGAAGGGAAAAAACTTGACCCTAAAGAATATATTATCCATTTTTTACCTGGACAATCCGAAAGCAAAGCCAAAGGTGGGACACTAAGGCTTGGAGCATATCCATGCAGATTAATTCCGGGAACAAAAACAAAAGCGCTTTACAATAAAAATATTATCAATGAAAGACACAGGCACAGATACGAATTTAACAATAAATTTAAATCTAAGCTTGAGAAAAAAGGTTTTGTGATTTCAGGAATAAATCCTAAGCAAAATCTGGTTGAAATAGCTGAGATAAAAGATCATCCGTTTATGATCGGATCTCAATTCCATCCTGAATTTCTTTCCAGACCAAACAGACCGCATCCACTTTTTTACGGATTTGTTAAAGCAAGTATTCAAAATAGTAAGTAAATACGCTATAATTTACTAGATATGTAAATTTCAATATTTCAAAACCTATGCCAAAGTTTAGGTATATAATTGTAAACAAAGAAAACAGACAACTTTCCGGAGTTGTTGATGCCCCGGATGTAGATACAGCGCAAAACGACCTTAAAGAGCTCGGTTTTTCTATAGTTTCGATTGAACAAACAAAGATAAACACTAAAGAAAAAGAAACCGGAATAACTTTTGAATTCAGCGGAATTGACAAACAAAAAAGAAACATACTTGGAACAATTGTTTCCGAAGACAGATACAGTGCATTTAAAAGACTTATAACAGAATACGATCTTGATGTTAGATATATAGTTCAAGCTGATTTGAAAGACAAAGAAAAATTCAAAAAAGCCGGGATTATAGATTTAATGAAACAATATCAGAAAGAAGTAGAAGAAAATACTCGAATGTTTCATAAAGAAAAACTCAAAAAAATAGACAGAACATTCGACAAGAAAAAAGCTCTTGTTATGAGGCAAGTTGATTTTGTATTAGCAAAAGTATCTAAGGCTATAGATACTTTTGCTAACGATTTGAACCCTCAAAACAAGCAAGAAATTAAAGATTACGTAAATAAAATTCTTCGTCTTAAAAACACGACAAACTTAGATTATTTAAAAAACACATGCCAAGATTTATTAAAATATCTTCAAAGAGCAGAAATATTTATATCAAAAAAGAGCCGATTAAATGAGAAACTCGGACTATACACCCAAACACAAGAGATGATTGACGGATTGCAACGCGGAAAAGATTTTGGCATATACGAAGACTTGCAAGACCAGATTGAAAGATGGAAATCCGAACATATTAAAGGTAGAAAAAAAATCCCTTTTGGAGATAAAATTACAAATTTTTTCTACACAATCATTCTTAAAGTAATTTATGAAGATAAAGAAATAAGAATAGTCAAAAAAGAAATTAACAGCTTAAATCGTGACATAAAACAATATTTTCGCATAATTTTAAAATCTAAAGATCCTGAATACAAAAAAGTCGCAAGTGTAAGCCTTAAAAGTCTACGAACGAAAAAGAAGAAATTAAAAGAGAAATTAGCAATTCTTAAAAAAAATGAAAGGAACAAATTAAATTCCGAAGGTAATTTAAATATATTCGAAAAAATAATATATCTTATTAACGGACTAAGCGGTTGGTTATTATTTTATTATTTATTTTATTATTTTGTAGCTGAAATTATTATAGATAAAGAGTTTATCTATTCAAATTTAGATATTCCAAGTTTGTTTTTCCTATTTAATACCGGACTTATTAAATACATATTGCCTTTAGTTTTTCTCCTGCATATTACTACAAGTATGAAGCTTAATTTCTTCAAAAAAAATGGTATTGCGGATTTAATCTTGGTCCCTGTTTTCACCCTTGCATCATTGTTAATTGTTTTTAATTTCTAATTGCTAATACAAGTACATTTTAGGTACAATTGCGATCGTATTATGTTTATATCAAATCGCTCATGTTTCCTGTACTCATACAAATAGGACCGATTGTAGTTTATTCTTTATGGCTTTTTGCAGGAATAGGATTCTTGTTCGGGGTGTTTGTATTTTCTTTTATCGCTCAGCAAAAAAGACTCAATATAAGTTTTATTTACGATCATAGTATTAGTCTATTCATTTTTGGAATGATTAGTTCAAGATTGTTTTTTGTTTTAGAAAATTTCCAATATTATTTTCAAGATTATTCAATCCAATCTTTTACAAAGATATTCTTTGTTTGGGATAAAGGATTATCGCTTCTGGGATGTCTTGTCGGAATAATATTGGCTCTTTTCTACTACTCAAAAAAAGAGCACGAACAAACAAAAAAATGGCTTGATATACTAACAATTTCAACTATATCCGCACTTGCAATAGGTCATATTGGAACATTTTTAGATGGCAGTTCATATGGGAATGTCACTTCTCTACCTTGGGGAATGATTTTTGACAATCCATCTATAAAATATGCAGTCCCAATTCATCCTACACAACTTTATGCATTTTTATACAGTACCATACTTGCAATTTCCTTATTTATTTATTATCGCCGAAAAAAACCCATTGCAGGCAAAATAACGATTATAGGATTAGTCAGTTATTTCTCATTTATATTTCTTGAAGGATTTTTACGTGGAGACGATGTATTTATGTATGCCGGATTAAGAGAAGAACAATGGTTCTCATTGCTAATATTTATAATTATTGGCGGATATTTGTTAAGAAGGTATAATAGAAAACGAAAATCACAAGAATCAAAAAAATCTAACTCTGTTTAATTATGCCAAGCCTATCCGAAATTATTGCGTGGGGAACAAGTCCGAATGTTTCAAGAATAATAATTGCTATTTTAGTGGGATATATAATCCTTCTATGGATATCTATAATTATATGGACTACAAAAGATATAGTTAGCAGATCCAATAATGTTATATATCAACTTGTTTCGATTTTATTAGTTGTAATATTTAACCTTTTCGGATTAATTATTTATATTACTATCAGACCGGCTAAAACACTCATAGAAAAGTTTTTTGAAGATCTGGAATATGAAGCTCTTTCTCAAACTACAGAGGAAAAAACGCAATCGCAATCGAAACCAAAAAAAGCATCCGGCAGAAAACTCGAGAACAATAAAAGCAATAAAAAAAAGAATAAGAAGAAGAAAAAAAATAATATAACTTAACTAAAATCAATTATGCAATTTATCAGTTATCTATTCAGTCCTATTCCCGTATCTGTTTTCCATTATTCGTTTTATCTGATAATTTATTCAATTGCCCTAATAGTAATTGCAATCGCCATGAAAATTATTATTGCAAAGAAAAGCAGTAAAGCTCTTAGAAGAGTTTACAGGAATATGCCGAGTCATTTTATTTGGATAGCCTTAACACTTATTATCCTTATTGAGTCGCGCACCAATGCAATCCCCTATTTAAGCATGAGATTCCTTCTTTATATAGTAATCCTAATCTCAATTTATTTGGTAGCAATAAATATATATCGTTTTTTCACAAAATATCCAAAAGTAAAAAACATAATTAAAACAAAGCCCAATAAACAGGAAAACAAACATCATTACTCTACTTCCAAGAAGAAGTAATTATTCCAAAGCAAGATTAATTCTTAAAAACCCTTCTTTATCTATTAACATAATGAGGGGTTTTGTTTGAGAAACATATACATCTTTATTGAAAATATCATTTTTTAGAATCGGACAATTATCCATTGTCATATCACATAAAAGCAAATTCTTATTCTGCAATATAAAAATATGTTCATTATCGTAAAGCCAATCGAACCAAGAAATTTCTTTAGCAAATCTGGCAACTAATTTATTTTTTTCGGTTTCAAACAAGTATACATAAAGTTCCCCATAATTTGATTGATAAAGAATTTTATCCCCAAGCGGAGAAATATAAATTTTAGAATTAACACCGGAAGCAATTAATGTAAGAACTCCATCCTTATATGTATAAAGATCATCATCAAGTTTTATGAAAATAAAATCGTTATCAGCTTGAATACTAATTTCCTTTATTTTAAGTTTATTTTTTATTAAAATTATTTTGTTGAAAACTCCGGCATCACTTATATCCACAACAAAAAGTGCTCCATTATTTACATAAATTCCTTTTAAATTTGATGTGTAAACAAGCTTAAAATTTATAAACTCATCTGGGATAATAATCTTTATAAATTCGCCGGAAGAAAGATTAAGAAGATTGATGAGATGTCTATCCTCAAATGCCAAATATTTCTTCCCGACATTATAAACTTTTTTATAAACAATCGTAGTCGGCAAGGTAATTGTCTTAATTCTATCTTCATCCTCTCCACCCATGTTCAATTCATAAATTAAACTGTTTTTATTATCCAAGAAGAAAAGATCGTCCCCGTTAGAAATCATCTTATCGTAAACGAAGTCAAATTTCCCAATCTTACTAAGACCTTCCAAATGCTTCGGAACCAAATAAATACCACTAACTCTTGTAACAAGATCCGGAGCCACTTCAACAGTTTTCTTCCAATTATGAAAATTCTCACTTTTTATATCGATATTATAAGTCCCCGGTCTAACATTTTTTATTTGATAAGGTAATTTATTTCCCGCCTCCTCTCCATTTAGGATAATAGAAACATTCGGATAATCCCCTGAAAAATCGATTATACTTGTTTTAACAATGTTCCTGTGCAGAAGATCTACTTGATATCCGTACGCAGCCAAAAGTGCATAAGAAGTGGCAAAAACGAACAATAAAACACCGGAAATGTGCAAAATAATCTTAAAAAGCTTCCTTCTTCTGGAATTTGCCATCTATTTAATGTTGATAATTTCGTACTCCATAACTCCAAGTGGAACCACAACCTTTACTTTATCTCCAACAACCTTATCAAGAAGAGCATTCCCTACAGGTGATTCATTTGAAATTTTATTCTCGTAATCAGCCTCTGTTGAACCAACAATAGTATACTCAACAGGCTTTGATCCTTTAATCGACTTGTTTTTTATAACTACGGTTGATCCAAGTTGCACAGTTTTTGTACCGGTTTTCTTCTTTTCATCAATAATCTTTATGCTTTTAACTTTTCCTTCAAGCTCCAAAATACGACCTTCTGTAAACGCTTGCTCATTTTTAGCCTCTTCGTATTCAGAGTTTTCAGATAAATCTCCATAACTTATTGCTTCTTTTATTCTGGCCGCAATTTCCTTACGTTTAACATTTTTTAAATTATCTAATTCTGCAAGAAGTTTTTTATATCCATCCTTGGTTACTAAAGTTACTTTTTCATCATTTGTTTGTATTGCCATAATTTTAATAAAGTTAAGTAATTTATTAGTTAGGTCTGATTTTCACACTCGTAGGATGCTCTTTGAGTTTTTGAAGTACTTTAGCTTCAATTTGCCTAATACGCTCACGAGTAACATTAAACTCGTGTCCAACTTCCTCCAATGTATGTCCAACTCCATCTTTAAGCCCAAAACGCATTTCTATAATTTTCCTTTCACGGGGAGAAAGATATTGAAGCATTTCATGTATATTTTCTTTAATAATTTGCCTATTGGTAGCATCAGACGGAGAAAGCGCATCATCATCTTCAATAAAATCCCCAAGCTTACTGTCTTCTTCCGTTCCAACCGGAGCTTCCAAAGAAACAATATCTTGAGAAATTTTCATAATATGACGAACTTTTTTAATATCTATATCCATTTCTGCGGCAAGCTCCTCGATAGCAGGTTCACGCCCAAGCTCTTGAACAAGTCTTCTTTGAGCATGAGTCAACTTATTTATAGTCTCAACCATATGCACCGGAATTCTAATTGTCCTCGCTTGATCAGCAATTGCACGAGTTATAGCTTGTCTAATCCACCATGTGGCATATGTTGAAAACTTAAACCCTCTATTCGGATCAAATTTCTCAACAGCCCTAAACAGTCCAATATTCCCTTCTTGAATAAGATCCAAAAATGAAAGACCTCTACCTATATATTTTTTTGCGATACTCACTACAAGCCTTAAATTGGCCTCTGCAAGCTTTTGTTTGGCTGTTTGATCACCTTTTCTAATAGCACGAGCAAGGTCTATTTCTTCTTTCGCTGTAAGAAGTGGAACTTTCCCTATTTCACAAAGATATAAACGGATAGAATCGTTTGCAATTTCCCTAAGTTCAACGGTTTTCTTTTCTTTTTTTGTTGATCCTTTTTTCTCTTTCTCTTTATTCTTCCAGATCATCGCATCTTTAACATCAATCACATCAATTCCCAAATCCAAGAAAAGACTGTAAATCTCATCTAAAAGTAGCAGATCGTCTTCTACATTAGGAACAGCTTTCATAAGTTCCTGCTGAGTCACAAACCCTTGTTGCCTCCCTTTCTTAACAAGCATCCTTACCTCGGGAGGGAATTGAGCAAGTTTATCATCCGTTGGCTGGACAATGAATTTTTTTGTACGTACCATACAATGTATTTTAAGAACTCACGAGTTGTTGAAGTTTTGTAAGCAGTTTTTTTGCAGTTTCCGTATCCCCTTCTTTTTCCGCAGTTCGAATCTGTGCGGATATATCGCGTCTTTGCTTATTCTGTAATCTTTTTGTTACTTTATCAAGCAGTTTTTTCGCCTCACTTTGAATCATTTCTTCACTATACATCCCATACAGTTCATCAATAAAAAGTGAGATCATCTCTAGCCTCTGCCTAATATTCAACTTAAGACACGCTAAAAATCCATTCCTCTTACCCTCTGCTCGAAGCAAATTATAGTTATCTTTAATACCCTTGTAAATGCTTTTTTCGTTTTCTTCAAGCATTTTTTCAGGAATATTACTAAAAACATCTTCAAGAATCAAAGGATGCTCGAAAATTAAACCTAAAAGCAAATCCAAACTGTTAATTTTTTCATTACTGGATTGCAATAATTCCTCAGATTTATTTTTCTTCTCTGCAAATAAAGAATTGTGGATTTTACTATTCTTAAGCTCATCATAAATAACCACTTCTTTAATATCTAAATTCCGCGCAAGCTCACGCACAAAATAATCTTTCTCAAACGAACTTGTAAGCATATGAAAAAACGGCATCATCGTGTCAAGAATTTGTTTTTTCCCTTTAAGAGATTTTGAATCGTTTGACACAATAACATCATCAATACAAAATTGCATAAACGGAACCACTTTATTCAACAACAATGCCCAATCATCAGAGTTTTCCTTTATAAAATCAGCAGGATCTTTCGCATTAAGACCGGTTATTACTTCAACATTCATCCCCTCGCTCTGAGCCAATTCAAATCCACGTTTCGCCGCTTGCCTCCCGGCACTATCGGTATCAAAACTAAATATCATATTTTTTGTAAAACGCTTTATAAGTTTTATTTGCGGAAGAGTAAGCGCAGTTCCAGAAGTCGCCACAACATTCGTTATATTTACTTGGTTAGACATAATCACATCAAAATATCCCTCAACAAGAATAACTTTATCATTTTTTTTAATACTGTCTTTTGCAAAATTATATCCGTAAAGAACCTCGCTTTTATTATATATCGGCGAATCAGGAGAATTAAGGTATTTCGGCTGATCATCTTGTTTTAATGCTCTTCCTCCAAAACCGATTATCCTTCCCGAATGATCATAAATAGGAATCATCAATCTTGCTCTGAAACGATCATAAACATTGTCCACTTGAGTGTTTTTTGCTATTGCCAAACCCGCAAGTGCAATCATTTTTCTTGAATATCCGGCCTTAACCAAATACATATGTGTTTCGTCAAAAGAATCCGGAGAAAGACCAAAATGAAAACTGTGTATCGTCTCATCCTTAAGCCCTCTCCCTCTCAAATATTCAAGCACCTTTGATCCTTTTTCAGTATTCCACAATTTATCTTCATAAAACGCAGAAACTTTTACATGCATATCGTGAAGTTCGGTTTTTTCCGATTTTGAATGGGAATTCTCTCCGGTAAATTGATAATCGGCTATATCTATACCGGCTTTATCAGCTAAAATTTTGATTGCATCTTTAAATTCCACCCCTTCTACTTCTTGAATAAAATTAATAATATCTCCACCCTTATGACAGCCAAAACAATAAGCGATTTGTTTTTCCGGACTAACCATAAAACTCGGCGTTTTTTCATCATGGAAAGGACATAAACCTTTAAAATTCTTACCGGATTGTTTTAAATGAACATATTGAGATACAACATCCTCAATATTAAGTCTTGCCTTAATGTCAGCAACAATATCCGGCATTGTTTTGTTTACCCAAATAGTAAAGCGGGACTTTATTTTAAAGAGCTTCAAAGAATAAATCAACCAGATGAGTTAGCAATACTGTGAAACAACATAGTATCAACTATTTAAAGCTTTTTAAGTCTTCTAACCCCATAAAACACAATAATTGTAGCCATTATCACCATTAAAAGCCCCATCGCGATCATAAGGAATAATTTCTGCGTTGTCCCGAGGAAAATAGCACTTCCTCCAAAAAACGCACAAAGGGCATAGATAAGTAGCAAAGCCTTTCTTTCAGTTAGACCGACTTCCAAAAGTCTGTGATGTAAATGCTTTAAATCCCCCTGCATAGGAGATTTTCCGTGAGCAATTCTACGTGTGACTACCCAAAATGTATCTAAAATAGGAAATCCAAGAACTAAAAACGCAGTTGCAACCTTTCCTCCTGAATAAATAGCAGAAACAGCTATCAGAAAACCAAGAAACATACTTCCGGTATCCCCCATCAAAATCTTGGCCGGATGAAAATCAAAAAGCCAAAAAGCGAATGTACTACCGGCAATAATAACAGCAAGAGTAGCAATAGTAGTTTGATCAATAACATTGTAATCACCAATACTCAGCGCAAAAAATGTAAGAGCCGCAATAAAAGAGACACCACTTACAAGTCCGTTTAATCCATCCAAAAAATTCATTGTATTTACAATTAAAACAATCCATACAATAGTAAATAAGTCAGCCAGAAGAGTAATCTGTACAACAATATTTCCAAGCGGAAATTCAACTCCAAATTGATCCAAAATAATATCCGGACCAAGAGGATTGGAAATAGAACTTATTCCTATACCTGAAATTACAATTGTTAAAGCCGCAAGAAATTGCACAAAAAGACGTATCCAAGGACTTACATCAAAAAGATCATCTAAAAAACTTATAGAAGCTATAAGGAGGGCTCCAATCAAAAGCCCGATTACATGAATATCCACATGCACAAAAATAATAGTAGAAAGAACAAAAACTACAACAAGAACAAGCCCACCATAATATGGAATCGGCTTTCTTTTAAGCCCATATTTATTGGGTCTATCCATAAGCCCCCACTTTGGGAAAAACTTTATAGCCAGCAACACAAGTATTATTGTAGTAACAAATGCAAATAATGTCGGGAAAAGGAATTTAATCATAATAATAATTTAAGCCAAACTGATTTGCTTTTTAAATTTAATAAAATTTTTAACATCTGTTTTCTCGATAATCCCAACAAGATTGTTGTTAAAAATTGCGGCGCAAATATCAATACCTTTTGGTAATTTTTTTTCTATAATCATCCCGTTACGAAGTTTTGAATATTCACGCTCCGTTAATATCACATGTTCCATATCTACAACAGCTCTTCCTATTGGCAACAGATATTTCTCAACACCATTTTTCTCTATTTCTTCCAAAGTAAAGCTCCTATTATTCGAAAAATTTCCAACAGAAGTTCTTGTTAAAGAAGACAAATAAGCCCCCACCCCCAGTTTTTCGCCTATATCATTTGCCAAAGACCTTATGTAAGTCCCCGTTCCACAATAAATTTTCAGTTTGATTAAAGGATAACTATAATCTTCCAAATCAATTGAATATATAATGATTTTTCTCTTTTTCATTTTAATTTCTTCTCCAGCTCTAGCTCGCTTATAAGCCGGTTTTCCCCCCATTTTTAGAGCCGAATAAACAGGGGGGACTTGCTCTGTTTTTCCTATAAAAGAATTGATAACTTTTGAAACTCTTGCATTGGATGGTTTTTGACTATCCCCTTCCAAAATCTCCCCTTCACTATCATATGTACTGGATCTTTTCCCAAGCAAAATCTCAGCTTCATATTTTTTATCGTGATCCATCATAAATTCTATAAGTTTTGTCGCTTGCCCAATCGCAATAACTAAAACTCCTGTTGCCGATGGATCAAGCGTTCCTATATGCCCTATTTTTTTTATACCTGTCTGTTTACGCAGGAAACGAATAACATCAAACGATGTCATCCCTTTCGGTTTGTAAATATTTATTAATCCGTCCATATTTAGCCTTCAAGACATATATTTTCTTTTGATTCTTTCTTCCCTGGTTCAATTTCAACAATAACTTCGCGACTAAGAAGTTCACGAACAACTTTTCTATCATCCCATGGGATTTTCTGCCCACCTATAATTTGAATTTCCTCACAACCCTTACCGGCAATTACCACTGTATCCCCTTTTTTAGCCATTGTTAAAGCAAGTCTAATAGCTTCATATCTATGTGGAATTTTCCATAACCAGTCCCCTTCCTTTCGTTTAATCCCTTCAGAGACATCTTCTATAATTTGCCATTCATCCTCATCGTAAGGATCATCATTCGTAAGAATAATCATATCGGCAAATTTATCCGCTATCGCACCCATTTTAGGTCTTTTTGCCTTATCTCTCCCTCCTCCTGTAGCTCCAAAAACAACAAAAAGTTTTCCGGGAGTTAATTTCTTATAAAGTTTCAATAATTTTTCAAGTGAATCTGAAGCATGAGCATAATCAACCACAATCCCATACGGCTGACCAAAATCTAACGATTCAAGTCTTCCGGGAATCCCTTCTGCTTTTTCGAGCGCTCTTTTAATAAATGTTAAATTAATATTGTTGGCAAGTGCTGTAGTCGCGGCCGCAATACTGTTATAAACATTAAACTCACCGGATAAGTTTAAATTAATTTCAATTTGATGATTTGGAATATGCAAATTAAAAGTTGACCCACTAGAATGAAGCTTAATATCGGTCGCATAGCATGTCCCTTTTTTTAATCCATAAGTATATTTCCTATCAACAATAAATTGATCGAAAAAAGAATAATGAGGATCATCAATATTAAGAACAGAAATTTTCGGTATATTTGGTTTTCTTCGTGATTTATTTAATCGCTTAAAAAGACCTCCCTTTGCTTCCAAGTAAAGTTGAAAACTTCCATGATACTCTATGTGATCTTCAGTAACATTTGTAATAACGGCCGTATCAAAATTAATACCAAGAACGCGTGATTGAGTTATCGCATGTGAAGACACCTCTAGAACACAATGTGTACATTTCTCCTTAACCATTCTTCTAAGAAGTTTTTGGAGAGTAAAAGGACTCATTGTAGTTTGCTTTGAAATATTAGTCCATTTATCGTCTCCAACTTGAAAATTTATTGTTGAAGCCATTCCCACTTTATATCCTGCTTCTTCAAGTATCATTGTAATAAGATTTACCGTAGTTGTTTTCCCATTAGTTCCCGTAACTCCAATTACATTCATATTTTTAGCGGGAAAACCATATACAAATACAGCTATAGCAGCTTTTATTTGATGATAAAAAAGTCTAAGAGGATTAGTGTCTGAAATAAGATTTTTAAGTTTACTGAGCATAATTTTTAAAATATTTATGAGCGACAAGAATGTCCGACTTGATTTGTTTTATTAAATCTTTCTCACTTCTGAATTGTCTCACATCACGAATTTTTTTCAATAGCTTAACACGAGTAGACGCTCCATATACATTTTTATCAAATTTAAATATATGAATTTCACAAAAAATTTTTCTTTTATCAATTGTCCCAATCGACTTACTTCCATAGTGCATAACAGCTTCATAATTTTCTCCTTCAATTGAGACATTACAGACATAGACTCCAAATTCAATATCTTTATTAATATCAATAACTCGCAGATTAATAGTTGGATATCCAATAGCACTCCCCTTTTGAACACCTTTCTCAACTATTCCGTGAAACTCTGATTTACTACTTGACATAAATATATTTTAGTATTATTATATTTTTCAGCTATTTTTTATACACTTACAATACTATCATATGTCAGATAAACCCTGCCAAACTATAGGGGAATTGAGAGAACAAATAATAACCGGTTTGAAGGAACAAGGACTAACCGAAGAACAATTAAATAAGAAAAGGCTTGGAAGAAAAGTCCTAACATACTTAACTAGAAGAAGGCTACTGGTAAACGCAACATCGGAAATCATAAACGAGGCTATTATGAGTGTTTTAGCTTCCCCGCAAGAACAAGCATCACAGCAATAATCATCCAGAACAAAAAAGCAAGATCGTTCTTCCAGAATTGGACATCCACAAGCCCATGCAGAAGAATATAAATAAGCATCATCGAGACGGCAACCGTAATCTGACGCATTTCCGCCGAAAATAATGCGAATGTTTTTCTGATATGTATAAAAGTAAGCACTAAAAGCCATAAAAACGCCACAAATCCAGTAATTCCTGTATTAAGCCACGTTTCCATATAAAGGTTATGAGAATGAAGTCTTTGCATCTCGTAAGGTTCATGCCCGAGTAATTCGGAAGCTCTATTTTTATATTCTTTTTCGTATTCTCCCAATCCAATTCCCAAAATTGGATGCTCTTTAATTAAAGAAGCTCCTACCTGCCATATTTCCAAACGCGTAGCAATAGAGGTATGTTCATTAACCTTAATTAGATTTTGAAATTTCTCAACATTAAGTATTGCTACAAGTGTCGTCCCAAGCACAACCACAACGGTTATAAATACAATAAGTTTTGTTAAGAATCCCTTTGTATCTTTATTCTTCGCCTTAAATCTCTCGTAAATTATATAAGCAAAAATTGTTACAAAAACACCCACAACACCTCCATAAGATTGGCTTAAAATAAGCGCAACAAATAAGATCGAGACAATCCCGCTTAAAAAAATACGCCTTTCAAAGGAGCCAAACCGGAAAGAAGCAGATTCAAACGCCCTGTGAACAAAAGTTTGCAATATCCTAACACTAACAAACACAAGGGCGGGAGCTATATACATAGCTAAGTAATTTGCCGAGCTAAAAGGTCCAGACACTCTTGAATCAACAGTAATGTATTGTCCCGATACAGCTTGAAACATACCTATTAGAGACAAGACAAACGCAGACCCAACATATGAATAAATAACAAGTTGCAGATCTTCTTTGGTTTTTACCGTTCTATATAAAATAAAGAAATAAATAATTGGGATTAAAATCCAACTCTTTAAAATACCAAGAGCATGTTTATAAGAATCGCTCGGAACAATTATTGAACCTATAAGTGCGGCGAAAATAAACAGTGTAATTGGAAGAAACGGCGAACCGAGAAACTCGCGGAAAGGCTTCTTCTTAACCAGAAAAGGGCTTTTTGCCAGATATAGCAATTTGGAAACTGTCCCCTTCTCCAATATTTCATGGTGCCCTGCAAACAATTTATAAAAAACCGGAACAGCTGAGATTAAAACGAGTAGTTCAATCAAATAAACGGGGATACTTGCTATATTAAATCTAATCAAATAAAGCGGGAAAAACAATGACAACAAAAGAACTGAAATCTTTGCCGATTTATAAACGACAACAGACCAAATTAAACAGACCGCCAAAGGTAATATATAATCAGTCATTTTTCTTTTCCAATTCAATTAGACCGTAATCCCCATTCTGCCTTCTGTAAACAACAGAGAAAAGACCGGTATCATCATTAACAAATGCATAAAAATCATGACCCAGAAGTTCCATTTGCTCCGCAGCTTCTTGTTCTTTCATTGGTTCCAAGTCATTATATTTTTTTCTCCTGACGATTGAATCCGGATCAATTTCTTTTATGTTTTCTGTAGCAGTTTCAAGCGTTGATTCCGGAATCCACTGTCCTCCTTTATCTCTCCTATGCTTTTTTGTTTTGTATCTCTCAATTTGCTTTTTAAGTTTTTCCACAGCCAAATCAATTGTTTCTTCCACGGTAGATCCGTTTACCTCAGCCCTAATAACTGCACTAGGAACATACATCGTTATTTGAGTAACAATTTTTTCATCACCGGATTTTACCTTATTCTTTTTAACATCT
The DNA here is from genome assembly GCA_021158225.1 of bacterium. Lineage (GTDB taxonomy): Bacteria > Patescibacteriota > Gracilibacteria > UBA1369 > PNNO01 > PNNO01. Next base: position 56,010 of record JAGGUZ010000016.1, read on the forward strand.
ACACGAACAATAGTAGCTTCATCGGCAACTCGTTCTTCATATTTCTTTAAATTATTAATTTTCTCTTCAAGATACTGTTTTTGATTGTCTCCAAGCGTAATTGATTGACTGAAAAGTTGTATTTTCATGGATAAGAAGTGATTAAAAGTATTAGAATTATAAGGCTACATAAGTCCCTTGGCAAGATCGGTTAAAATCTCATATGGATTATTGGCTTTTGTAACTCCAGAGGCAAGCAAAACTCCTGATGCGCCAAGCTGAATTGCTTTTTTAGTATCTTGTGAATTTTTTACTCCGGCCCCAACAAGCAATTTTATATCGCCGACAAGAGAAACAGCCTTTGTAACGACTTCCGGTTTTGCACTTGAGATAGAGATATCTCCGCCAATTAATTCCGGAGGTTCAACGGCAATGAAATCCGGATTAAATTCTGCTATTTTAGCAGCCACTTCAGGCGTATTTGCACATACACATGTAGTAAGACCAACATCTTTAGCCCTTGCAATAGAAGATGCAATAACATCAAACTCAAGCTGATGTTCGGCATGATTAAGAAGTGTTCCGTACGCCCCCGCCTGCTTTACAACTTCCGGCAAAATACTTCCCGTATGTGATCCATATGTAATCGGATCTACATGCTGAGCAAAAACCGGGATAGACACTTCTTGAGTAATACGATACAAATCAGTCGCCTGTACACAAATTGCAAAAGAAATTCCTGTTTCTCTTGCCACTTTATCATGGACTTTCGCTAATTCAAGAGCATTATCTCCTGTTGCAGACTCATATGTCTTAAAATTTACTATTACGGTTGGAAGTTGCATTTTTTGTTTCTTAAAATAATTTTAATAACTCACCAACACTTTACTAAATTCCAACCGAAAAAAACAAGGCGTTTATCTGCAATAATACTTATACGGTTTGTTGACTTTAATCTTATTTCTTGATAAACTACATAGATAAAAATAAAACTTAAATACAGAAATATGTTTCTCAAAAAATCAATGCATTTCTTAAATAATGTCTTTAAAAAAGAATTATTTATATGCGAATCCAAACCGGTTTATCTGTCTTTCCGTAACAATGAAACAAGAACCGAAAGAGTTGTTCCAAATGAAACAGTAAAAGATCGAATGTCATTAAATCGCAAAGCGATAAAAAAACTTAGAGAAGAACTAGCAAAGGGAAAAGAATATAAAAAAGGATTTGAAAAATATATTGGAAAGAAAATATTTAGAAATACATATAAAAAGAAATTAACAGAAAACGACACTATGAAGATGGGGATAGATATGGTTGGAATACTGTTAAATTATTTGCCCAAAGAAAAAAATCGCAAAGAAACAAGTAATCGATATAATTTTATAACTCCTCTTCTCGAAGATATTTCCAAAATTGCAAGAAGTAACTTGAACATAATCAATCGATATATACCTATAAGTATCCAACTTGGACCCGGTAGTGTATTAGAATTTTACAATGATAAAAAGAAATTTAGTTTAAAATTCGATTTAGAATTGGACTCACCAAGGTTACAACTTATTCAAAGTCAGCTAGATCATCTCCAAAGATCAAAAGAAAGAAAAGCCCAAGTAAGAGAGCAAATTCACGCAAGAACAAGAACACAGCTTTCCGGAATGAGACAATCCATAAACCCATCGGCAGAATTTACAAATCAACTGATGAGGACATCAAAAAGTCCATATCTAAAGAAAAAGGGTGATATATTTGTAATTGATTTTAAAGGAAAATCAAAACATATTGATAGAAAAGCGGAAAAACAAACTAAAATACAAGACATACTTGATTTAAGCCGTTTGAATGGCGGGAATATGTATGTGCGTATTCATCTTGATGGCGTAAGTCCCAACGGTGTAAAACATAAATATTGGGCATATTATCATCCTACACAAAGAACATTTATAGTGGAGAGAACAACAAAAAGAGCAAGGGTATTTCATGGAACAAAAATAGATAAAATCGAATATAGAGTAGCTACACCAAAAAAGGCTACTATGCCAATAGTAGCTCCGAGTAGGAAACAAAAAAAGGCCCCTCGTATTAGTGAAAGTAGAAGACGCGCCGAAAGACTTGGAAGAATTGAACGAAAAAACTGGGATAATTTTCATAGAAACCATGCCTATATTTTCAAAAACAAGCGTTTTTATGTTCCAAGATTCATTCAAGATGACGATGATTTTAAGAACAACTGGGGAAGAATTGATGCGACCTTGGAAGGATCGCTTGCAAGACCTCCTTTTAACTTAAGAAGTACAAAAGCAAGAAGAAAATATATACAAGATGTTATACAGGGAAATTCAATGTTTGATCTTAATAGTAGACTTTATGCGCAAGACTTCTTTGAAACGAAAGTTAATGGGAAAAACCTTTATAAAGGTGGATATAAAAAGTTCTTAAAAGATTTCCATTCGGTCGATAAAAAAATGGCAAGACTCGGCATGGATTACCTACATCCGCGAAATGCTGAAGAAACAGACCTTGCTAAAAAATGGTCTAAATTACAATCAATAGCTTTCGGACTGGCAAGCGTTTTTAACGCACTGGGAAGATTAAGTATTCATCCAAAGCAAGCTGAAACAAATACAGACATATACAGAATTAAATTCCTTGGAATTAAACAAATCAGCGAAAGAGAAATGAAAAAACTTAGACCTCTTAAATACCACAGTTTGCAATCACTCCTTCATGGCAAGGAAAATGCTCCATCGGGAATTGATATTGGAGTAAGTAACAAAATACTAACAAATATCAAAGATATTGTCATAGACAATGAAGCTCCAAATTTAAATATAAGAAAGCTATTAAAAGCGAAAGGTGGTTTAAAATTAATGTTTATGGCTTTCGGATTAAATAGCTTAATCGAAAGAGGATGTGTTAAAAAGCTGGACGGCAAACACTATGTAATTGTTAGAATCCCAACAAATGGATGGAGTAACGCACTTTTAACAATAGAAAACAATAAAGCGAAATTGTATGACCCATCAAGAGAGAACCTAAAAAAATGGGAAGAGGTTCGAGAATCAATAAATAATGGTAGACGTGCAAGAAATTTCATTCTTAAAATATTTAGACCAAACGGATCTGAGGTAAAACAAAATATTAATTGGTGGAAAAAATTATGGCATTGGGATTTTAAAAATAAAAAGAAAATAACAATGGCCTATCTTGGAAAAATAACTTTAAATCCAAGCGACTTAGAGAAACATGTAGCCACCGATCGCGGATATTGGGATATGATGGAAAAAACTTCAAAACGAGTTGAAGGAACTTCTTTATATGAACCGCAAAAAGAGAAGGTTCTAAGATTATCCAACCAATATTTGGAATACGGATTACTGGCAACTTTTATGAACACAAGTCCGAAAAATCTAAAAGATGTTACTAACCAAATACTGCGAGATTTCGACATTGAAAACAAAGTACATTTAAAAACCCCTCTTAATAAGAAAGAAAATAGAATAGGAAACATTAAAGAAATACATAGAGCAATCTCGTTAAAAGGTTTAAATCCGGCATATCTTACAAATGCTCATATTAAAATGATTCGAATGGGATATGTACTTGGACGACAAATTGAAACTGCAAGCAACTGGAGCGAAGTAATGAAAGATAATTTATCGACAAAACCTTTATATAGAAAAATTCAGTTAAAAGCTTTAAGAGACGGCTGTCCTATATATAAATTAAAGGAGGTTGAACAAAGAGTGCATCTTGCCATATTCGGACTTTCGCAAAGCATGCATGCTCCCGGTGTACACAACCTTAATGTACGCGGAGGGGGCGGTGCCGTTGCAATTGATCTTGGAGAATGGGCCGGTCAAAAATGGCATATGAGCGTTGGAGCCGCCGGAGTAGATGGCAAATTCATGCCATTTGCAGAAGTTGGAGCTGCAATTAAATTAGGGAAAAAGGTTAAACTAAAATGGAGTCTTGGTACAACAATCGGCTTTAGCGGAGCTTCAGCTGCTGTTGAGTTCCCTGTTACAAGCGAATGGGATATGTATGTGGGAGCGGGAGTCGGCGTTGACTGGCAAGGTAAAGCTGGAATCGGAGCCGCAATCGGAGCTAGATGGGACAAACTGAGAGCAGAGAGGATCCGTGAAACAAAAGCTCTAAAAGAAAGAGGAGTAAAAGAAATAGATAAGTTAATAAGTGCCGGTAATACAGAAAGAGCGGTAGCACTTATTTTAAGAAATAAAACTTTCGGAGAATATGTAAAAGCACTTAAAGCTAAATTTAATTTACCAAGTTCTGTTCTAGTAGACATCTATCAAAATGCAAGAACACAGTGGCTTAATGCCGCACGAAGAGGCGTTAAAATCCCGGCAGTAACAGGATTTGGAGTTGGAGTGTTTGCCGGAGCAAGTGTAAACCCAGGTGAAACCGGTGTTAGTGTTGGAGCTTACATAACATTTAAAATCCCCGGAACAACCGTTAATTATGTAATAAGACAAGAACATCCAAAATATTCCGAGTATGTTCAAACCCAAATTGCACAAGAAACCTTAAAAAAGAAATTATTAAAAGCCGGTAACGGCAGAAATGTTATTTCATCGTTTGTCTTGTCCGCAAACAGTGGAGTTGTATATTTTGATTCAAGACTCGGACGCGGACATATTGCAAGACCAAACGGTACAAGTGAGATGAGACAATCTATTGCCATAAGACAAGGACGGGAACAAATTGCTAACATTGCAAGGAAAGGTACTCTTGATGCAATTAGACGAACATTTTCGAATTTGGATATGCATGTAGAAATGGTTCCGGATCCAAAAAATCCAAAACAACATCTACTTGCAATTAGCCCACTTCAAACGCAGGGAAGCAATGTTGAAATGCTCATCGATCCAAAACTTAAGAGCAAAGGAATTATTTTAGACAAAGCAAATAACAGAATATTGCTTGCGGCAAGCGAAGCACGCAAGCTTTATGTAACTCGAACAAAATATAGATATCCGTTTGCTCGAAAAGGCGCAATGAATCTTGAAGTAATTGCATTCAAAGACGATCTAAGAAGAAGCAATATAGAGATTAGAGAAGATTCTCCGCACTATATATATAAGTATAAAGGAGAAAAATATGCAATGGTTCGAGGTGAAGCCAGAACCGGTCTTTCAGAAGAGAGCAGTAATACAATAACCCTTGAACAGTATAAAAAAAGAAAAGCAAGACTCGAGACATTCAAAGATAAAAAACTCGAATTTAGTCTTCTGGAAGGTAAAAAATTAACATCAAAAATGTCAGATGCGGTTGGATATAAAGAACAAGAACCTGTTAGATTCGACCAACTTAGACTTAAAGATTTTGCAGACAGCGTATTGGAAAAGCATATGGAAGCATTCCAGAAAGGCCTTGTAAGAGTTGATACTCCTGAAAAAGAAGCGATATTTAAGACAGAGGTTTTTGGAAGATTAAAAGATGATTTTAAAAAATTCGCGAAAGATATTCTTAAAAATCCAAATTTATCATTAAATGAACAAGAATTAAACCTTCTATACACTTATATGATCAACCAATCGTTCTCTAAACTAATGAGCAAAAGTGAAGCTGTTATTAACAGACGGCTTGAAAAAAGAAATAAGTTGTTTAGAGCTTATATGAAAAATTATATAAATAACTTCAAAGCTAAATATCCTGACAAATGGGCGGAAATAAAAGCAATAGATCCTACAATAAGTCCGGACTCAATTGCTAATTATTTAATGCTTACAATGCCTCAAAACGCAAATCAATTAAGAGCATTCTTAGGAAGAAAAGGATTGCCAATCGAAGAAGGATTAAAATTTGCTTCTTACACAAGAAAATATGATGACAAGCACAAGGCACACGAGGCATTCGCAACATCTTACGGAACTCAAATGCCGGAAAGCATGAAACCGATCTTGGAAATGGTAAACCCCACTAAACTTAACATAAATTCTCCAGATCCAAGAGAAAGAGCTGCCGCAAGACTTATTTTACAAGTAATGTCACCTCTAAGTACGGAAAATCTTGAAACACCACAAGGTAAAAAAGATTTCTTAACTTCCGAGCTTTCACTCCTTGTAATTTCCATGTATGACGAAAAAACAGGTATTTCACCAATGATAGAAGTGCTTGGAAAGAAAAATTATCAAGGAATGATTGCAATTTACAAAGCTCTTAAAGAAGGAAAAGGATTAGCTGGTGCAATTAATGCAAACTCACAAGCATTTGATCAATTTAAGATACTTGTTATGGGTATCCGAAACGCACAATTAAATGCGCAACCTACATTTGTATTTAAAAACAAATATATATTCCATTTAAATAAAACCGAAGTTTATTCAGGTCCATATTTAAAATGCGGAAACGGAACAATCGCCGCAAGACAACAAATCGGACTATCG
>JAGGUZ010000007.1 GCA_021158225.1 bacterium
AGCATTTTTAAACCTTGAAGAGCTTTAGTTCCGAGACCACGCACTTTTTGTTTAATAAAATCCGTAGCAACTTCGGCAAAAGTACCGTTTGCAGCCGCAAAAACACCAACCCAAACAACAGCAACAGCCGCGAATGCAATCATCATAGATTGCAAATCCGATATTGCAGAATTATCAATCTTAAATGCATTTAACACTGTTTCTGAAGACATTGTTCCATACTTGAATTTTTTAAAAGCCTCCAAGATTATGTACCCTATGGTAAGAGGAACCCCCATTAAAACCGGAGCAAATGTATTTTTAACGAATTTCGCACCTATATCTCCACCGGATTCCGGTATTACCCCCTGCGGAAGCACATATTTAAGTACAATAAGAGGAGAAAGCGCTATAAACAGCCATAAAGCAACAACACGAGTTAATAAAACAACAAAAACCGCAACATATGCAGCTCCGTAAACTATATACAAAACAACGGCAAACAGAAGCTGGAACGATAATCCCGATACATCTATTTTTTTATCTTTCACTGATGTACTCCCTTTTACAATATCAGTACTAATATCATCCACCTTTGTAACATTCATAAATTGAATAGCCATTATCAATGCCACATTCCTTGAATTAAATCGACTAAAAAAGTCAAGACCGGATTTAGTCAATGTATAAGTTTGTCCTTCACCCATTTTACAAAATAAACTTTTCCTAATTGTTTCTCCTTCTTCACCCCTAGCGTCAAGTTTTTTTTGCTTTTCGTTAAATTCATCGGTAGTTCCATAATAAGCTTTACATATCTTTTCAACTGTTTTTTTCGATTCTTTATCCGTTTTAACAACCGGTTTCTTATCTTTTATCTCAAGAAATTCAGGGGTCGCAACCCCTTCACCTATAGAGCTTGGGAGCGTAAAAACCGCATATGTCATAACATTTGAGACATCAAGTATTATTTTCATTCCAACATACGAAAAATTCACGGCTATAAGCGCAATCGCAAATTTAGGCAAAAACGTTTTAAGTGCAAATTCGCTATCCGGCTTAAAGGCTAAAATATTAAAAAATGCAACTCCGAGTAAAGCCACAACAAAAATAACATTTACAATATTTCTTATTTGAACCCATACATCCAAAAGCCTTTCTTCCATACCATATCCAAACAAAAGATCATTATTAAGCAATCCCCCTATTGCAAGAAAAATCGGCCATAAAATTCTTTGAAGTATCTTTAATGTAACTGACAACAATTTTGCAAAACTTTGTAAAATATCTCCAAATACAGAACTCATCTGAGAAGAAACCGACTGCGCATGAGCCGTAAGAGGCATAGCAACCAATATTACAAGTACAAGAACCAGTATAAATTTTATTTTTATTTTTTTGCGATTTTTCATTGAAATTTTTATTTTAACTTAAAAGAGATATTATTCCGTTTAAACCAAGCACCCCACCAAGAGTGGCGGCATAAATTTTTGCGACCTTCACCATAAAACTTTTTTTATTTTTTCTTTGCGAAGCCTTTAATTTTCCCCTCCTTATATTACCTTTTCGTCCACCAACAGACATTTTTGTATCTATTTCGGACGGCTTATTGATGTTTCTATTTCTAAGTCCCAACGCCCGTTTTGCTTCAAGCGAAGATTTATAACCGGTTGTTTTTCTCTGTCTATCTATTTCGGTTTTTGTTTTATTTGTTGTAGAATTCCGGTTCCCACTATTAATATTCGGCATATAGACATAAGGAACCTCTCCTTCGTTGTTAGGAGATTTTTTTGTAGTAATTCCAACCACTTTGATCTTTCTGTCCGCCGGCAAAATAATTTTTCTTCCCGCTCCAAATAATTTTGTTCCTTTTGTATGAGCAATCCCGGCAACTCTACCAGCCAATGCCTCTTTTTCTCTAAACACTTCCAATGCGGATTTCTTTTCCGTCCCAAATCTTTTTCTTAACTCATTTTCCGAAATAAAAAACTTATTATTCGGGTTATTTACAAAAGTAAATCTGTAAATTCTTTCACTCGGTTTTTTAACATCAAATTCAACTTTTAAACGAATTCCGTTTTTATCTTGTGCAAATCCGCGTGAGATCCCATTATCATCAACCGTCATATGACCTTCAACATACATTCCATTTTCCTCAAGACGTTTTTCAGCATTGATAGACTGTTTTGTCCATAAAGCTGTTTGGACACCAACTAAACCTGAAACATTACTCTCATCAAGAGGATTTAAAATATGAACCTCATTGTTTTCCCCGGTAAAAAATGAAGAAGCTATATCCGCTGTTCTTTTAACATTCCCGATTGCCCTTTTAACACTTTCATTAGACATATAATCAAATTCACCATCTTTGTTACGAGCAAGAATCAATTTACCTTTCTTTAAATCGGATTTATCTTTTTCCGCCTGCACAGATGATATTTTTCCTGTAAATTTATTTCGATCAATCTTACGCTCTATAAGAGTGTCTTCAAGTTTGTTCACAGCGTAAAAAGCGAATTTTTCAATATTTTTCTCGGCCTCTTTCGAAAAACTACCTGTTTTCCCATCGGGAAGAAGCCTAAATGTAAGTTTAAGGACATTTCCGTTACAAAGATTTTTCTGACGTGTAACAAAATCATTGAACTCCTTCCAAAAAGCTTTTCTAAGCCCCTCATCAGTTTCCAATAAAGTCCCTGTGTTTTTAAAATAATCATTCTCAAGCCCCCTAATTTCCTCAGGAGTTATTACTTTATCGTACCTAATCATATTCTGAAGACGAGTATCGTTTTCAATATTTCCAAGAATTTGCTTCTGTATATACGGAAGCAAAAACGAATTCATAAAATTTACACCCAATTGTTTCATTATGTTTGTTTTTTAGGTTTCTGTTTTGGTAACATGGCTTGAGGCCTTGACTTAAGCCCCTGCCTGTATAAAAACAAATCCGAATACTTTACGTTTTCACCAGTTGTTTTTCTATAAAACCCGGCAGTCGTATGAATTCCAAGAGTATATGCCGAAACTGTAATATCAAAAATCATTCTTTCAACAGCTGCCTTCCCATAAAGTCTTTTTGTCTCCTTTAATCTTATTGCTCCACGTTTATTGCCTCTTTCTTTTTCTACATAATCTAAAAATTCATCATAAAGACCTTTTCTTTTCTCACCTTTAATCTTTGCTCTTTGAGCAGTAGTCAACATTTTAGATTTTAATCTTTTTCTATTAAATTGTGATTTTGAATAAAAACCCCATATATCATCAAAACCTTTTGTTTCTTTATCTAAAAGAAAAGCTTCCATACTCTTATGATTTGCACAAATACCGGACAAGACCTTCATTTGAGTATCTTGTTGCTCAGCCGTATCTCCGGCTCCAAACGGATTATCGATACGCCTTTGCTTTTTTACAATTTTATCAAGAGCACCAACGGATTTCCCCGGATGCAAAGAACCTGTTAACGCATGTACCCCAAGCCCTGTCATCCCCATACTAATCAAAAAATATGGATTCTTTAAACCTTTGAAATACTTCCCAACACCCTTTCCCGTACTTAACCCCGCCATATAATTTGTAATCATCCCTACAACTCCAATACCCGTTAATATCAATGATCCTATTGATTTTCTATTTAAAACTCTCTCCGCACCATTTATTGCAAGAGGTTTATAAAGATTCCGTCTTATATGTCTTGTTAACATTTCGGCTTGGCGTCGCCTTTCCATAATAAGTTTTTCTTCCGCTTGCGTTCTGATATATTCCGATCCTGTAATTTTACTCATTACAAATGTGTGCTGTTTTAGGTTAATCGCACCGGTCTGTACCATTTGATCAACAAGTTTTATAGCCTCTTTATTCCCATATCTCTTTCTGAATTCAAGTAACATTTGCGTGCGCTGATGACTATTCATAAGTTGCACAAGAAACGCACTCGTACTAAGAATTATTGAATCTTTTGCTGATTGAACCGTTCTTTTTAAAGCTTTCGATCTTATATTTCTGCAAATAACATCCCAATCTTTCTTTGATAGATCGTCTTTTTTTATAGCAACTAAGATATCTCCTATTTTAACATTTTTGTCGTAAAGAGTTGAAACATTATCCAATAATGTATAAAAATACGCATAATCTCCAACTTCAATTTTCCCATTATAACCGGCGAGACATTTTATTGCGTAAGTAAAAGCCTGTATAAGCCTATTCATATTTTTTTCCCCCTTCTGCATAAAAGCTTTAACCCTATCAAGAAACTTTGCATAGTCTTCTTTATTATCATAAGATGCAAACATATCGTTTAATCCTTCAAGCAGTGCTTTTTGCTGTTTGAAAAGCTTAGCTTCAACAATTTCTTCAAAACGCTTTTGCCTAAGACTTGGAATATCATTCCCGCTTCTGGCGCCTAAAGTTGAAGCATTTATATCTATTCTAAGCTGTCTTAAATTCTCACTCGTTTTTTCTTTTATAATTTTTGTTAAAGATTCACGCGTTTGAACATGCCTTTCCACTTGTAGCGACGATGTATCTCCCGGTTTTTCTTTCGATTTTGCCATATTTATAATTTAAATATACGAATAAGAGTGTCTATCCAACTTTCTTCTTTTCCTTCCTCTTCACGTATTTGAGAACAAAGATACGTTCTGAGAACAGTTGGGTCTTGACTGCCAAGCTGAACTGTAATATCCGGAAGCAATTTTGAATTCGAACGAATATTAAGCGTCCTTACATGCGGTGGTTTATATATAATCCAAAAAGATTTAATATTCTGATATGGATATTCTTTCTTCCCGACTTTAATACCAAAATCAGATACAATAACTTCAATATGTCTTGGAACATTCCCATGTTCCCAAATGTATATTGCGGAAAATAAAACAAGAGCTATCAATAAAGTCCAATTTTGAGTTATTCCGGCATAAACACAAAAACTCAAATCGGCTAATCCGGCTAGTAAAAACCATTTCCAATCTTTATCGTGCTGGACATATTCCGGAGTCTCCCATCTAATAACATGATTATGAAAACTATTTTCATGCACATCAGAAGAATCTTGTTGTAATGAATATTCCTTCTCTGTGTTTTCCATTGTTTTTTTATTTTTATTTTTCTTAGTATTTTAGCATAAATCAGCTAAAAACTCAAGACCTTAAAACAATGAAAATATTATTTTTAAAGTTTTTCTCGTAATCCGCGTAACCAAACATCTTTAGCTTTAGATAACGGCAAATCTATAACATCTTTTATTAAAATTCTTGAATCGGCTGTTACTTGTCCTATTTTTACACATGTAGAAACTTTGTATTTCTTACATATTTCAGTAAATTTATCCTCTTTTCCCAAAATTACTTCTACAACAAATCCTCCTGTTTCCGAAAATAATTTTTGGTAATTTTTTAAATTTTCATCGCTTACATTCTCCAAAGAAACTTCAATCCCCAGTTTTCCTTCACCTCTTCCGCCAAACGCCATTTCACTTAATGTAACAGCAAGTCCACCCTCGGATATATCATGACCCGCAACAACCAAACCTCCGTTAATAGCATCCACAACAGCATAAATCTGATTTTTAACTTCTTCTAAATTCGGCTTTGGAATATTGGCTCCAAGTTCGTTATATAACCTGTAATATTCACTGCCTCCAAGTTCGTTTTTTCGTTTTCCAAGAAGATATAAGCTATTACCTTCATGCTTAAGTTGCATTGTAATCGCATTTTCATAGTTATCAATTTTACCGGCACAAGAAATTATTGCAGATGGAGGAATAGCTCCGTTTTTCCCTTGATTATAAAGGCTAACATTCCCGGACAAAACAGGCACCGGACTTTCCGGATAATCCTTTAGAGGGACCCCTTTACAAGCATCTGTAATACCTTTAACGCCTTGTGCAAACTCCCACATTTGCTCGGGCTTTTCCGGGTTTCCATAATTAAGACAATCTGTAATTCCAATAGGGCGAGCTCCAACCGACGCAACATTTCTCATAGACTCAACTACCGCATTTTGTGCTTGATAATAAGGATCTATTTTTCCATAACGAGCATTTCCATCTACACTTAACGCCACTCCTGTTTTTTTAAACTCCTCAGGAACATCTTCTCCAAGCAAAGGAGCCAAAACCCCTGCATCCGCTTCACCAGCTTCAATAATAGTATCTCCTCTTACCTGCTTATCGTATCTTTCATAAACAGGCCTACGAGAAGCTATATTCTCTGAAGCAAGCAAAGAAATTAAATCTTGAGTATAATCCGTCTTTTCATCTAATTCCGGCTCTGTAAAATTATTTATCCTTGCTTTAACTTCTCTTTCATATTGTATGCCCTCAGTAATATCAACCGCTAAAGCATCACATTCTTTTTCTCCATTATACCAAATTGTAAACTTACCTTCTCTTACTTTCCCAACTTTTACCGCTTTTGCATTCTCCGCGATAGAAGGTAAATCCCATTTTTTATTATAATGATCAAGAATTAAGTCGGTTACATCCGGATGACACATCCAAGCAAATCTTTCTTGAGTTTCCGAACAAGCTATAACCGATGGATGTAATCCGCTCATTCCGGTATGAATTTTCCCAAGATCAATATCAGCTCCAAAACCACGTTTAGCCAATTGCTCAACAGTAGAACAAACATTTCCACCGGCTCCGTGATCTTTAAATGAAACTTTATTTAAATATCCTTTCTCCTTTAAAATCCCAAACAAATCGTAACTGCTTACAAGTAAGTGTCTCTTTAAAAACGGATTCGGTTCTTGAACAGCTCCTTTATTAGCTTCTTTATCTTTTTCGTCGAGCTCAACAGAAGCAAAAGAAGCTCCTCCCATTCCACTGTTATCAGTCGGTTTCCCCACTATGATAATATCGTATCCAACTTTGGCCGCTTCCTGCGGGGCATAGGAATGTATAATTTCAGACTCTTTAACAAGACCGTAAGCCGCCACATTAACAAGACAATTATCGTTATATTGCGAATCAAAATATATATCCCCACCAAGATTCGGAACTCCTATCGGATTTCCATAACCGGAAATACCGGACACAACTCCATCGGTTATTCTTCTTGATTCGTTATTTTTTATATCTCCAAAACGCAAAGGATCAAGTGTTGCAATAACTTTTCCACCCATACAAACAACATCCCTTACAATTCCTCCTATGCCTGTTGCAGCACCTTCAAAAGGTACAATCTGAGAAGGATGATTATGGCTTTCATGGGCCATTATTAAACCGTATTTTTCGCCGTTTACATTTGCAATTTCAACAATTCCCGCATCCTCCGACGGACCTAAAATTACATTCGGAGCAACAACCGGAAGTGTTTTTAAATACTTCTTCGTACTTCTATACGCACAATGTTCACTACATTGGATCCCAAATGTAACCGCTTCGGTAAGAGTAACAGGCCTACCTATAATCTTTTCAATTTCCTTTGCTTCACTTACCGACAATCCGATTTTATTCTTCTTAATAACTTCCTTAATCTCGTCATCGGACATTGATGAAAACTGAAATGTTTGTGGCATATTTTACTTATTTTACAAATGTTATAAGGGCCATAAACCTTGCTCTTTTAATTGCACGAGCAAGCATTTTTTGGTGTCTTAAACATACACCAGAGTAGTATTTCGGAACAATTTTTGAATATTTTGTTGTGAAAGGGATAAGAGCTTTAATATTCTTATAATCGATATATGTAGCTTTAGCTTCACAGAATTCACATTGTTTATGATATTTATTACGAGCCATAATTTAATTTTGAGTTAAAGTTTAATATTAATGTCAGGATCATCAAGCAAGCTCTCAAGTTGAGAGTCAAGATCGGAAATATCCATAGTTTTTTTCTCTTCCTTTGGAGCTTCCTCTTCCTTTTCCTCCTTTTTCTCTTTCAAATCCTTTTTTTTCTCCTCCTTTACAATTTTTGGAGCAACTTCTTCAGTTTTCACCTCATCCTTTGGCTTTTGAACTTTCTTAACTTCCGTTCCAGACTTAGATCCCGAATCTTTATCAACCCTATGGGTCCTTCTATCTCCCTCCGTATATTCAAGATCGGAAAGTTTTTTAAGCTCATAACCTTTCGGACTTTTAACAACCATATGTCTTAAAATAATATTGTTTAGCAACAATTCTTTCTCCATTTCAACCAAATTCCTTGGTTCTTCAAGAGTAAAATAATAAATGATATAATAACCTTTATCTTGCTTTTTAATTGTATAAGCAAGATCACGGATGTCCCAAATATCCTCATGATAAATCTCTCCCGTTGAATCTTTAATGAGTTTTTTAACCTTTTTTAATTCTTTCTTCGTATCATCACTAGAAAGATCGGGCATTAAAATGAGCATCAACTCATATTTCCCAAGTTCCTCGTTTGAAGTCATACTTCGTTGGGTTAATGAAGCCCTCGTCATTTTTCAGCGAGAGCAAAAGTAAATAATTAAGCACGGGAAGACTATCAGATAGATAGTCACTTATCAAGATCTTTTATGTTACTTATAACAGTGAGACTATAATGCTAATACCTCCAATTGCAAATAAATAATAAGCAAAAACATTTAAAGAATGTTTTTTTAGAAATTTCATTAAAAAATATACAGAAGCAAAGCCTGCAACCATTGCCGAAATAAACCCAATTAATAGTGGCAAAAACTCAAGATCAATTCCACCAGCTTTCATTTCTTTAATCCCCGTTAAAAGTCCAGCCCCAAAAATAGCTGGAAGTGCCAATAGAAACGAGAATCTTGCAGCCTTCTCCCTGTTAATTCCCTGAAAAAGTCCGGTAGCAATAGTTGACCCCGAACGAGAAACACCGGGAATTAACGCTACAGACTGTGCAATCCCTATTATAAGTGCTTTTTTCCAATTCATTTCCCCTTCTTTTTTAAACTTTTTAAATACGATTTCAGCCAGCAAAAACACCTCCCCAACAATAATCATCCAAAAACCAACATAAAGTGTGTTTCTAAACAAAAAATCTATCGGTTCCTCAAGGAAAAGCCCAACAAGTACAGCTGGGATAGTTCCTATTATTATATAAACAATAAGACTTTGATACTCTTTATTATGAGTATTTTTTTTCATAAAACCGAAATATGCAAACAAACCTTTAAACAGACCAACAACATCCTTCCAAAAATAAATAATAATTGCTGAAAAAGTTCCCAAATGAACAACTACATCAAAGCTTTTCAAAGCCTCTACATTAAGCCCGAGCAAAGACTCTCCAATCACCAAATGCCCGGAAGACGAAATTGGAAGAAATTCGGTAATCCCTTGTAAAATACCAAGAATAAGCGCTTCAAGATAATTCATAACTGCTAATGTTTAAAAGATCTAATTCCTGTAAACACCATAGACATGCCAAGTTCATCAACACGCTTAATTACCTCGTTATCACGAATTGAACCGCCCGGTTGAATAATAGCAACTATACCGGCTTTATAAGCTTGTTCAACTCCATCCGGAAATGGAAAAAATGCATCCGATGCCATAACCGAACCCTTCACTCGCTGACCTCCTTTTTCAGTAGCAATATTAACAGCATCCACTCGAGACATTTGTCCGGCCCCAATCCCGGTAGCAACAAGATCTTTAACAAAAATCACGGAATTTGACTTTATATGCTTAACAATATTTCTAGCAAAAAGCATATCTACAATTTGTTTTTTTGTAGGTTTCTTTTTACTTACTACCTTCAAATCTTTTTCAAGAACTTTTCTTGTATCTGCATGTTGAATTAAAAGACCTCCGGCTACTTTTTTTATATCAATCTTTTCCGAATCCCTATAAAGATCGCCTGTTTCAAGAAGTCTTAGATTCTTACGTTTAGACAATTTCTTAAGCGCACCATTGGTGAATTTTGGCGCCACAATAATTTCAACAAACATTTTCTTCTTATTGATATAATCAGCAATCTTCTCGTTACACGACCTATTCATGGCAATAACACAACCAAACGCCGACATAGGATCAACTTTATGAGCTTTTTCAAAAGCATCTTCTATCTTTTTTGAGGATGCAACACCGCATGGATTGGTATGCTTAACAATATTGACAACGGGTATATCAAAATCCTTGACAAGTTCAAGAGCAGCATCTGTATCTACAATGTTGTTATATGAAAGCTGTTTCCCCTGAAGAACTTTTGCATTTGTAACATTCGGCTGATTATTACTCGGATTCCTAAAAAACACAGCTTTTTGATGTGGATTCTCCCCATATCTAAGACTCATCTGTTTTATATAATGAAGATCCAAAAGTTCAGCTTCTCCAAGTTGATTTCTGAAATAATTAGAAATTGCCTGATCGTAGTTGCCTGTCATATCAAACGCCTTTAAGGCAAGTTTTTTTCTACTTGTATCCGTAATATACCCACGAGTTTTAAGACTTCTTATAATTTTCGAATAATCAAACGGATCCACAACTACAGTAACATATCCAAAATTCTTCGCGGCCGCTCTAATTAAAGTGGGACCACCAATATCAATATTCTCAATGATTTCTTCTTCACTTGCTCCCTTCTTAGAGACGGTTTCTTCAAATTTATAAAGATTAACAACAACAAGATCAATCAATTTAATACCGTTTTCAACAACCTCCTCCATGTGCTTTTCATTATCACGAAGCGCAAGAATTCCACCATACACTTTAGGATGCAATGTCTTCACACGTCCATCCATCATTTCCGGAAAGTTGGTAAATTTTGATATATCAACAACTTCAATTTTATTTTTCTTAAGAATCTTAGCCGTCCCTCCCGTTGAAATAATTTCAACACCGAGTTCCCTAAGTTTCTTGGCAAACGGAACTAACCCCTTTTTATCCGTCACACTTATTAGAGCGCGCCGAACCGGATAATGCGCCAATTTTACCGATTTATTCATGATGCTTATGTTTTACAGGATCATAACCGCCCTCGTTCCAAGGATTGCATCTTAAAACTCTCCAAGCTCCTTTTATAACTCCACGTATTACCCCGTATTCCATCACCGCTTCACAAGAATACTCGGAGCATGTCGGATAAAATCTGCAATATCCATGCGGAAAGAATCTTTTTAACGGACCGTGATCAAGGGAAAGAGTTTTCTGATATATTTTTATAATGAAGCACACGACAAAACGCGGAATGTACCAGATCCATTTTATAATTTTCAAGAACATTGTCATGGCAACTGAAAATAAACCCGTAGGTATCTTAGGGGATGAGATAAATCAAGTCAACCGGCAATCTACCAATAATATGAAGGGACTTGCTTAACACCATTCACACGAACTTCGAAGTGCAAATGAATTCCGGTAACACCATAAACTCTTCCGGTATTACCCATCCGTCCGATAACTTCTCCTTGTTTAACATGTTGACCGACAGAAACCGTAAGATAATCCATGTGAGCATAAAGCGTTTGCATTCCATTACCATGATCGATAATCACATGATTTCCATATCCTCCACCCCATGTTCCGGATGAAGCTTTAACAACAGTTCCTGCAGCAGCAGCCCAGATAGGAGGCTTACTTCTGTCTGCTATATCAATAGCTCTATGGTACGAGTGATAACCTTGAGTAACAACACCCCTCGTCGGTCTAATTAATGGTTTCCCAGTAATAGGAGCCACTGTTGTTCCGGCAAGAGCCACACGAGTAGGAGTTTGAGTTCTTGCAATCGAAGTACTTCTGTACTGCGAAGTTGCAAGAACCGGAGCAGGCTTTACAATTTGCTTGCCACCCGGCACAAAAACATCTTCTCCAGCAGATATTGTCTTACCTTCAAGCCCATTTTGCTTAACAATACTTTCTTTGTCCACATTATAAAGCGTGGCAATTTTTTCTATTGTTTGTCCGCTTTTAACCTCATGGGTAACTCCGTCAACCGGCGGAATAACAAGTTCTTGTCCCACTTTAAGAACACTATTTTCACCTATTTTGTTTTCCCACATCAATGTTGAAGTTTTTAATCCGTAATCAGTTGCAATTAAAGAAAGTGTTTCTCCACTCTTAACTATGTGCGTAATTTTATCCGTCATTTCACTTCTATCAGCTTGACCTGTCTGAGGATTTATCGGAATCAAAAAACCGGAATCATCGGCAATTATA
>JAGGUZ010000021.1 GCA_021158225.1 bacterium
GATGATAATGTCAAAGATGATAATGTCAAAGATGATGCTAAGAATATTAAGCCTGTAAGTGACGAAACAATATCTCCGGAGGTTGAAGTAGTGGCTAAGCCGAAACAAGAAAAAGAAGATGTTTTCGATATGCAATTCAAAAATTTATCAAAAGGTATTAAAAAAGATAAAGGCAAGGTTGCAAAAGCAGTTAAATCTGAAGAAAAACCTCTTAAACTGTTTATTCTTAAAAAATCGAGGGCGAAATCGTTTCTTGAGGCGTTTACAGTTACCGTATCATTTATTATTTTTTCCGCAATTATATTTGGAGCCAGTGTCTTGGCTGATATTTCTCATAATAATTACGAACAAAAGTCTGTTCATGAAGGGGTGAGTATTGTTAGTGAGAATATGGGTCCTGTTAAGCAAGGACAAGTAATTGATACGACAGGCATGAACACAGTGACAAACATCCTTATAGGACAGCGTGGCATTGTAAGACTTGGAGACAACACGGTTGTTACTTTGGAATCGATAGATAATAAGTCCAAGACTTATACATTTAATCTTAAAAAAGGAAATTTATGGGGAAATTCGCAGTTTGATCAATCATCTTTCGTGGTAAAAACCGATCATTCGAATTTATATGCCCATAACGCTTCTTTTAGTGTCCAGCTTGATGATGCAAAAACAGATATCTATTGTGATAAGCATGATGTTCAAGTTGATCTTATCTCCGATAACGAAGTGATTAATACATTATGGATTGCGCAAGGGAATCAGGCTCAAATATTACATTCCAAGATTGATTCAAAAAAAGATACAATTAAAAAACTTCTTTATTCAAAATTGGTAAAGGAATTTCATTATGGAAGATTAAGTGAGAAGAAGAAAAAGGAAGATCCGTGGCTTTCTGCTCGGTTGCAGAATAATGTGTCTGATTACAATATGTTTTTGACCAATTATGTAACCGCTATTAATAACAAAGGGCTTAGAACAGTATCTGTTGGATCTATAAGATCGCAAGCAAAGTCTATTCTTGCAGATATGCAAAGCGCACTGACTTTCAATCAGAATAAAAGGGATGATCATCTTCTTGATATGCTTTTTGAGAATATTGAAGATGCTCAATATTTGTTTTTACAGGGTGATGATGTTGATGGGAACGTGAGGCTTTCTTTATTTAATAGTGATATAAGCGATGTTCTTTTGTCGTCTGATGAGAACATTAAACTTAAATTATTTGATAGAATTACAAAGAGATATTATGAGCTTTCTTTGTTTTCTCCGGGAGATGATTTGTTCCCGATTAAAAAACTCATGTTTGAGAAGCTTAACGATCCGTCTATGTCTAAGTTTTTGGTAGCAACGGATAAATTTAATTTTTTGACGGACAAATTGAATGATGTCTACGAGGCGGTGGAATCTAGCTCTAGCGATCTTAACGAATCTTTTGCCGAATATTTCGATTTATATGCAAGATATACAAAACAGTATGCAGATAAGATGAATGAAATTGGTGATCAAATTATTCATCAGAATATTTTGGTTGATAATCTATTGTTTCAAACTCCCGAGCTGTACAAGTTGAATTTCTTTGATCAAAAAAAGAATATGGAAGGGGACTACTTGCTGGCTCTTGTTTCCGGTGCGGATAAAAAAGAGCAAAGGCAAACTTTTATCAGCAACGATATAGATTTATTAAGCAGAATCAGATATTTCTTATTTAAAGATAGAGTTGATACGAATGATGCCAAGCAAATTGTTTATCGATTGATTCAAGATATAGAACATTATCAGGAAGGTACGGTTGATATTGCAGCAGTAAACGAGCTTTTTGATAAACGGCTTGCGGACTTTGGTGTTTTTTGGAAATACCTTCAGGCTACCGAATATTCTTCTACTCAGCTTCATGGGGCTTCTCACAGTCAGCGGTTTGAGGCGTTTAAGAAAGCTCAAGAACAAAATATAAGTTTTAATGACATTAAAAACGAAATTCTTGGCGAAGGAAAGCTTTCACAAGAATCTATTGATGAAATAATAAATCGGGCTAAAGCAGATCTTGAAGATGCTGGAATTCAGGATGTGAAATTCGGATTATATACGGATGCATCTAACAACAAGATTCCAATACTTTCTGCAAGGACAAGCGGTATTGGGTTTAGAGCGACTTACGATTGGGATAGGCAGTTGTTGTCGAATATTATTGTTAATAAGATTATTATTTCTCAAGATGGTGTTAAATTATTCAAAGCGAAAAAGTTTATTACAGAAACGATGGCTTCTCTATCCAAAGCGGAGGAAAAGCAACAAATTAGTGGTCCCATTTTAACAAATAAAGAGGAGCTTACTGATGTAAAGAGGGTAGCTACTGTTTTCTTGGCGGAAAAATTCTCAAAAATGGATATAGTTATTACAATGGAGAATGTTGAGGTTGTAGATTTGGATGCAGGACATTATAAAGTAAGCGATGTCTATTTTAAAGAGCAAAATGATGCCATTTTCTCGTTTGAATACAGTACAGGTGATGATAAGGTAAGCAATCTTACGGTAAGAACAAAAAGTGGTGATAAAAAAAGAGTGAACAATACTTTTCCTTCAATGTTCCTAAACGATCTTGTTCTTAAGATCTACGATGAATCGAAGTAGAAAATTTCCCTGACAAATTCTTAAAGTTGTGTTAGATTCTTTCACGGCGCAGTTTTTACTAACACACACATAAAGATATGGCTGACGATGTAAAAAAATCATATGGGGCCGAACAGATTCAGGTTCTTGAAGGACTTGAAGCCGTAAGGAAAAGACCCGGAATGTATATTGGAACAACTGACATGGAAGGTTTGCATCACTTGGTTTGGGAAATCGTAGATAATGCTATTGATGAAGCGATGGCTGGAGAATGCTCAAATATAGTTGTTACTTTGAATAGTGATGGAAGTTGTATGGTTGAAGATGATGGACGTGGAATTCCAGTAGATACCCATAAGAAAACTGGTAGGTCGGCTCTTGAAACAGTGCTTACAGTTCTTCATGCAGGGGGTAAGTTTGGAGCGGAAGGTGGGTATAAAGTTTCTGGGGGATTACACGGAGTTGGT
The DNA here is from genome assembly GCA_021158225.1 of bacterium. GTDB lineage: Bacteria > Patescibacteriota > Gracilibacteria > UBA1369 > PNNO01 > PNNO01. Next base: position 3,075 of record JAGGUZ010000021.1, read on the forward strand.
GTTTCTGTTGTGAATGCGCTTTCTTCTAAAACCGTTGCGGAAGTTCGTCGGAATGGGAAAATATACAGACAAGAATATTCAAGAGGAAAACCTGTTACAGAATTAGAAGAGGTTGGGAAAACAGATGAAACAGGGACTACGATTACTTTTATTCCGGATGCCGACATGTTTCCGATTACAGAATTTGATTACGAGACAATTAAAAATAGAATGAGACAACAGGCTTATCTTACGAAAGGTGTCTCAATCAAAATTGTTGACAAAAGATTTGATAAAAAATACAAATTTTATTTTGAAGGTGGAATTAAATCTTATATTCAACACTTAAATAAAAATAAAGAATCACTTGGGCGTATTGTGTATATAGATAAAGATCTTCCGGAAGGAAATGTTGAGATAGCACTTCAATATACAAATTCTTATCAAGAACACATTTTTACATTTGCAAATAATATCCATACGGTTGAAGGTGGTATGCATTTAACCGGGTTTAAAGCGGCTCTTACAAGAACAATTAATGCTTATGCAAGGAAAAACAGTATACTCAAAGAAAAGGAAGCAAATCTTACTGCAGAAGATGTAAGAGAAGGACTTACGGCCATTATTTCCGTTAAACTTACAGATCCCCAATTTGAAGGTCAAACAAAAAGCAAACTTGGAAATGCGGAAATGAGAACGGCGGTTGAGAATGTATTTAACGAGCAATTCTCCGAGTTCTTAAATGAACATCCAAATGATGCCAAGCTGTTTATTTCTAAGTGTAGTTTGGCTGCTCGGGCGCGTATTGCGGCTAAGGCTGCAAGAGAAACAGTTATTAGAAAAGGTGTGCTTGAAGGAATGACATTGCCTGGAAAATTAGCCGATTGTTCTTCTAAGGATCCATCTAAAACAGAACTTTATATCGTAGAGGGAGATTCTGCTGGCGGTAGTGCAAAGCAAGGAAGAGACAGGGAATTTCAAGCTATTTTGCCTTTACGAGGTAAAATCCTTAATGTAGAGCATTCAAGAATGGATAGGATTCTCTCTAATAATGAAATCAAGTCAACCGTAATAGCTCTTGGGGTTGGGATAGGAGAGACGTTTAATATAGAAAAACTCAGATATAACAGAATTGTGATAATGACAGATGCCGATGTTGATGGAGCTCACATAAGAACGCTTTTACTAACATTATTTTATAGGTATTTTAAGCCACTTGTAGAGCAAGGTCATATATATATAGCTCAGCCACCTTTATATAAATTGGGACAAGGGAAAAAAACTGTTTATGCATATAGCGATGAAGAAAAGGAAGAAGCTTTAAAAGAATTTAAAGATGTCTCGAAAGTAAATATTCAGAGGTACAAAGGTCTTGGAGAAATGAATCCGGATCAACTTTGGGAAACAACAATGAATCCGGAAACCAGGTCTATGTTAAGAGTTGCAGTTGAAGATGCGGAACGCGCAGACCAAGTTTTTGATACATTAATGGGAACGGAAGTTCCTCCCCGTAAAAAATTCATTCAAACTCATGCAAAGAGTGTAAAAAATTTGGATATTTAATTGACTTTAATTAGTATATAGGCAATAATCCCCAGTGCTTATACTTTAATAAACAACGGAAAGGAGGTGCGAATATATGACGATTAGAGTAAGAAAAAATGAGAAAGAATCTGTGGATCGTGTTATTTCGCGGTTTAACAAAAAAGTTCAAGCAAGTAGAATTCTGCTAACAAAAAGAAGAAGTCGTTATTTTTCTAAGGCATTAACAAGAAGACTTGAGCGACAAAAAGCTGTTAAACGAGAAGAATACAGAGCCTTAAGAGAAAAAAACAAGTTTACTTAAGTAAAAATATAAATGCCACTATTACTTTTGTAAGGGTGGCATTTTTTATACTTTTTGTATGACGATAAAAGAAGTCTTACAACTGGGTAGAGCATTTTCTCAAGATAGAATGGGAGATCTTGATTTGGAGGTCCTACTTTCTCATGTGCTTTCCAAAGGGAAAGAATATTTGTTTGCACATCCGGAACATGTGGTTAATCACGATAGAATAGGAAAATTTACTTCTTTGGTTAAAAGATATCTAAATGGGGAGCCGGTTGCTTATTTAACGGGAGAGAAAGAATTTTACGGGCTGGCTTTGAATGTTGATAAAAGAGTTCTTATTCCAAGGCCGGAAACTGAATATCTTGTTGATAAAGTTATTAAAACAGTTAAGGAGAATAGAGTTGATTCTCGCATTGCTAAAATTCTGGATATTGGAACAGGTAGCGGAAATATAGCGATTGCAGTTGCGTACAATCTTCCGGATATCCATATGACTGCCAGTGATGTGAGTTTAGATGCCTTGGAAGTGGCAAAGAAAAATGTAAATCGTTATAATTTAAAAAACAGGGTTTTGCTTGTTCATTCAGATCTACTTGAAAATATTCAAGCTGATGATTACGGGATAATTGTTGCTAATCTGCCTTATATTGGGACTACCAAGCATAATTTTGTAGCAAAAGAAACAAAAAATCACGAGCCACATGAGGCTCTTTTTGGAGGACTTGATGGATTGAAGCTTTATGAAAAGTTTTTTGAACAAATGAGCGATTGGCATAAAACGCCAAATTATATATTTGGAGAAATTGGGTTTTTACAAGGAGAGGATTTAAAAAAAATGATTAAACAATTTTATCCTGGAGCCTTTGTTAAAATAGAGAAAGATCTTACAGGACTTGATAGATATTTTATAATTAATTCGTTATGTTAAATAAACTGGAGGCGATACAGAAAGAGTATGAAGATTTGCGGGCAAAAATATCTGATCCTGAAATAATAAATGATCGTGCTCAATATACGAAGTATATGAAGAAGCTAAAGCATTTAGAGGGGGCTTACAAATTGGCTCATGAATATAAGCAAGTAATTGATGAAATAAATGAAGCTAATGACCTTATCGGGAACGAAGAAGATAAAGAAGTTGTGGAATTAGCAAAAGAGCAACTTGGAAATGCTCAAACTCAAAAAAAAGAGCTTGAGGAAAAAATTAAATTGGAATTATTGCCTAAAGATCCTGATGATGCTAAGAACTGTATAGTTGAAATACGTGCCGGAACGGGAGGAGATGAAGCTTCTCTTTTTGCAAGTGAACTTGCAAGAATGTATATGCGTTATGCTGAAAATATGGAATATAAAACCGAGCTTATCAGTAAAAACGAAGGTTCCAATGGGGGAGTTAAGGAAATAATTTTTAAAATCATAGGAAATGGGGCTTACGGAAAAATGAAATATGAAAGCGGAGTACATAGAGTTCAGAGAATTCCGGTAACGGAGAGTCAGGGAAGAATTCATACTTCTGCTGTAACATGTGCAGTTTTACCTGAAGTTGAAGATGTTGAGCTTGATATTAAGGATTCGGACATAAGAGTTGATATTTTTAGATCAAGTGGTCCGGGTGGACAATCGGTTAACACAACGGATTCTGCCGTAAGAATAACTTATATCCCAACCGGTATTGTTGTTACTTGCCAAGATGAAAAATCACAGTTAAAAAATAAAATTAAAGCGATGTCTGTATTACGTGCCAGATTATATCAAGAGGAAGAGGAGAAGAGACGTAAAGAAAGGGGAGAAGAGAGGTTGTCGCAAATAGGAACAGGGGATAGGTCAGAAAAGATTCGAACTTATAATTTCCCGCAAGATAGAGTTACAGATCACCGAATTAAACACAGTTGGAGTAATCTACCGGGTATATTGGATGGAGATATAGGTGATATAATCGAAAAACTGACCTTGGAAGATCAAGCTAAGAAGCTTACAATGTCCAAATAATTCTAAATAATAAAGTGGCATCCAAGAGATTTCTTTCTTTTTAGCGCCGCTTTTGTAATTAAAAGCGCTGTCTGAATTATATTTCTTGTTTCAAAATCAGTTTGATTTAATATTTGGACTTTATATTTCTCGTCTAATTTTTTTAGTTTCTCCAATGTTTTTTTAAGATCGTCTACATTTCGAACAATTCCTACATTATCCCACATAACTTTTTTTACAACAGATTTTACATATTTTGATGATGGACATTTGCATTTTTTCGGTTTGAATTTTTTGAATTTCGGAACTGTTGAAATCTTTTTTACTTCAACTGATTTTATTATCTGATTGCTAAAAACGATGGCTTCAAGCAGAGAATTGCTGGCCAATCTGTTTGCTCCATGTACGCCGGTACATGCAACTTCTCCAAAAGCATAGAGATTTTTTATATTTGATTGTCCGTGTAAATTGACTTTTATTCCTCCGCACATATAATGCATAGCCGGACTTATTGGGATTTTTTGTTTTGTTAAATCGAGACCTCTTTTTTTGAGTTCTTTAGTAATGTATGGAAATCTTTTTCTTATTCTTGAGGCCGGTTTATGCGAGATATCCAAATAAACCGGACCTTTTTTAAGTTCTTTAAAAATTGCTCTGGAAACGATATCTCTGGGGGCAAGTTCTTCTCGTTTATCATATTTTTTCATAAATCTTTTTCCTTGATAATTTTTTAATACAGCTCCTTCGCCTCTTAAAGCTTCGGAAAGTAGAAACCTTTTTTTTTGTGGCAAATTTAAAACGGTTGGGTGAAATTGTACAAACTCCATATCTTCTGTTTTTGCTCCGGCTCTGGTTGCTATTGCAATTCCGTCTCCGGTTGAAATAGATGGATTTGATGTATGTTTATAAACTTGTCCCAAGCCTCCTGTTGCAAGTATTACGGCTGATGAAAACAAATTTTTTACTTCTCCGTTTCTTAGAATCTGAAGACCGTAACATGTACTATTTTTTACTAAAAGATCAATCGCAAAAGTATTTTCCCATATTGTTATATTTTTGTTTTTTTGTACATTTGAAATTAGCACTTTTTCAATTGAATGGCCGGTTCTGTCGCCGACATGAGCAATTCTTCTCATACTGTGCCCTCCTTCTTTTGCGAGCTGAAGTTTGTTTTGTTCATTACTGAATTTAACTCCAAGATTCAATAGGCGATCAATTAGTTTCGGCCCTTTTTTTATCATAAAATTTACGGCTTTTTTATTATTATGATAGCTTCCTGCGACAAATGTGTCTTTTATATGTTTGTTGAAATTATCCAACTTATCTAAAACAGCTGCTATCCCTCCTTGCGCATAGTTTGTACTTGAATCAATAATCTTTTTTTTTGTAACAACAAGAACCCGTCCTTTATTTGCGATATTAAGTGCAAAATTAAGCCCGGAAATTCCGGAGCCTACAATTATAAAATCATATTTATTCATTTTGGAGTGCGGTATAAATACTTACTAACGACACTCTACATCAGCTTTTATACGATTTGCAATTTATTCGCAGATTTGATAGTTTGAAACTCGCTTTTAACGCTTTTTAATATGCAAAAACCGGAATTAATATTGCCTGGAGGGTCGTCGGAAAAAATGGATTTCGCTTATATGTATGGAGGAGATACGGTTTATATGGGGATAACCGGTTTTAGTATGCGTTCTAGAATTAATGATTTTTCACCGGAACAACTTGAGGAGAGCGTTAAAAAAGCTCACAAAATGGGTAAGAAGGTTTATGTGACAGTTAATATTGTTCCGCATAATTCTAAGATCGAAGCTTTTAGGAAACATATTAAGTGGCTTTCAACGGTTAAGCCGGATGCGCTTATTGTTGCTGATACAGGTGTGTTTTCTTTGGTGAAGAAAGAGTATCCGGATGCAAAAATTCATATATCTGTTCAAGCTAATTCAATGAATTATCAGGATGTAAAATTTTGGCATGATCTTGGAGCCAAAAGGGTGGTGTTACCTCGCGAATTAAGTCTCGCAGAAATAAAAGAAATACACGAAAAGGTTCCCGAAATGGAACTTGAAACTTTTGTTCATGGAGCCATTTGTGTTGCTTATTCCGGAAGATGTTTAATGTCTAACTATCTTACGGGAAGAGAATCAAATCAAGGAATTTGTGCTCAGAGTTGTAGATGGAAATATAAAGTTTATTTGGAAGAGGAAAAAAGGCCGGGGGAGTATATGCCTATTGAAGAAGATGATGATGGTACGTATTTTTTTAATGCGCGTGATTTATGTGGGCTCCCTTACTTAAAAGAGTTGGTTGATGCAGGTGTTCAAGGGTTTAAAATTGAGGGGCGGTCAAAATCTATTTATTATTTGGCTACAGTAGCAAGAGTTTATAGAAAAGCCATAGATGAAATGATGGAAGGAAAAGGTTATAATCAAAATTTAATGGACGAACTTTTAAAAATCGGACATAGAGGATATTCTCCGGGATTTTTAAAAGGAAAATATAATGAAAGTGATATCCATTACGAAAAAAATGAGCCTATTCAATCTCATAAATTTATTGGAGTTGTGAGAGACATTAAAGAAATTAATGGTTTAGAAGTATGTGATGTGGAAATTAGAAATAAAGTGGAAACAGGGGCATCGGTTGAAATAATGACTCCGGATAATGTTTATAAAGCGGTAGCGGAATCGATATTCGATAAAAATGGAGATGAGATAACATCTGCGCATGGTGGAGCGGGAAACAGATTTATTAAATTCTCCGATGAAGTTCCTATTAATTCATTTGTAAGGCAGGTAAACAAAGATTAACTTTTGGCTTAATCCCAAAATGTCACGTTTTGCCAAGTGCTGTTAAGCCTGTCTCCAACACCGGAAAAGTCTGGGACAAGTCCTGTAATAAAATCTTTTAAAGCATTTATATTTCCTTGTAAGGCTTGAATATTTTGGTTAATAAGGTTAAAAATGTACCAACCTATTATTGCCAAAATTATAAAGGGAAGAAGGTTTATTAAGATATGAAAAAATGTTCTCCATTTTTGCGCTCTTTGTTCTTTTTTTTCTAATTTTAAGATCTCTTCGAGGAGTTGATTGTTTCTTTTTAACAGTTCAATAAGTTCTTGATCCTGCATGTTGATGTTTGTAAGAATTTAATAATTCATATAAGCATAATAACGCTCTCAGCTTTTTCTTCAAGTGATTGATTCGTTCCTGTGTCGAATATTTTATCGGTCGATGATAAATATTTATCTTTTCTTTGTTCCCATAGCTTCGTGAGTTCTTCTTTTAATGATTTTTTGTTAGTGAGTGGTGGTCTGTTTGTTGATTTTGAAATTCTGGCTTCCAGCTTAATTAAATCGCACTCTAAAAAAACTATTTCTCCGTGTTTTTTAAGTGTCTTTACGTTTTCATTATCTAAAATTACGCCACCGCCTGTACTGATTACTGTTTCTGGTTGTTTTGCAAAATGTCTAATGACATATTTTTCTTTTTTTCTAAAATAAAACCAGTTTTTTCTTCTTATTATTTCTGTAATTGGCAGTTTTTCTTGTTTTTCAATCTCCTTGTCTGTATCGATAAATTTATAATGAATCTTTTTTGCGATAATTTTTCCGATTGAAGATTTTCCGGCACCTCTCATCCCAGTTAGATATATATTTGGTATTTTTTCTTTCTTAATTTCTATTCCAAGAGATTCTAAATCTTTAAAAAAGTTCGGATAACTTTTACTTGTGCATTCAGGTTCCAAAATTTGTAGATTTGGGATTTTTGTAGCTAAAATACTCATACACATTACCATTCTGTGGTCGGAATATGTTTCGATTAAGATATCCCCGTGCAGTTTTTCAGGGTCTCCGTTTATTTCTATCCCATCAGCTGATTCTTTGCAATCCACCCCTGTTTTTTTAAGTTGAGTAACAAGCGCATTAATTCTATCCGACTCTTTTATTCTTAAATTGGCTATGTTTGTAAGTACCGATTTCCCATTTGCGAATGCACACATAACTGCAATTATCATTACAGAATCAGGCATATTGTTTAAATTGATTTTCCCAAGAGCTTTTATTTTTTTCGGGTTATTTTTGTCTTTCATTTTTTTCAGAATATCAAGAAATTTAATATCGGGCTGAACACTATTCAAATTAATATTTTTTATTGGAATATCTATATTATGAAGTGCCGACAATGCGTAGAAATAAGATGCGGAGGATATATCTGTTTCAATTTTATATTCTCTGTTTTTATAGCGTTGTCCGGAAGTAACTTTAAAATTTTTATAAGAATTATTCTCTACTTTTACTCCAAAGTTGTTCATTATTTCGATTGTCATATCGATGTACGGTTTTGAAGTTAAATCGTCTTCAATATTGATAACAATATCTTTTTGTGCATATGGGGCTATCATTAAAATAGCGGAAACATATTGACTGCTTGCTTTTCCGGAAATCTTAATTGATCCTCCTTGCAGAATATTTCCTTTAATTCTCAAAGGTGGGAATCCGTTTTTCTTAATGGTTTCAACTTTTGCTCCCAAGTTTCGCAATGCTTTTACAAGGTCTTTTATAGGTCGTTTTTGCATTCTCTTATCTCCGGTTATTGTGCTTTTAAATGGTGCGATAGTTAACAGCGCCGTACAAAATCTTATGGCTGTTCCGGAGTTTCCCATAAAAAGTTGTTTCTCAGGTTCAATAAATTTTCCACCTTTGCCGGTAATCGTTAAATTTTTATTTTCATCTTCTTTAATATCAATCCCAATCTTTTTTAAGGCATTTATCATATAAATAGTATCGTCACTTAACAGCGGGTTTACCAAAACGCTTTTTCCTTTTGCCAAGCTTGCGATTATAAGAGCTCTGTTCGTAAAACTTTTCGATCCTGGAATAAGAATTTCTTTTGGAGCTATTTTAGATAAATTTATGCGTGCTTTTTGCATGCTTTTATAATATCTCTGTTAGTTATTGAATCTATAATTTTAATTTTTCCGAGTTTTGTCGGAATTATAAATTGTTTTTTATCGTTGTGCATTTTTTTATCTAACTTAATTGCACTGATAAGTCTAATAGCGCTTACCGATGGTAATAATTTTGTGGGTAACGAGTAAGATTTTAATAAATTTTTAATGTAATCGGCATCTTTTTTTGTCATCATTTTTCTTGAGACGGAGATGGTATTTATTATAGACATTCCAATTGACACTCCTTGTCCGTGCTGAATGGAAAATCCGGAGATTTTTTCAAGTGCATGTCCAATTGTATGTCCATAATTTAAATGTTTCCTTATCCCGTGTTCTTTTTCGTCGATTGTTACAAAACCGGCCTTGATTTTTATGCAAGAAAAAATAATTTTCAATAATATTTTTTTATTAAGATTCAGAATCTCTTTTCTATTTTTCTTTAGGGTTTTAAGTAACGATGGTTTTGCGATTACTCCATATTTGATTATTTCTGCTACAGCGTTTTTTATTTGTTTCTTTGGTAATGTGTTTAGGAATTTCGGTTGTATATAAACTCTTTTCGGATTATAAAAAGTTCCTATTAAGTTCTTACCCCATTGTGTGTTTACTCCGGTTTTGCCTCCTACAGATGAGTCCACTATAGATAAAAGCGTGGTTGGTATCTGTATGTATGGAATTCCTCTCATATAAATTGAAGCGGTGAATCCGGCTATATCGCCTGTAATTCCACCTCCCAATGCGATTATCGCGTCATCTTTATGGAAATCTTCTTTAAAAAGCTGATCTAGAATTCTTTCAACAGTATGAAAATTTTTATTTTTTTCTCCGGAGACGAATGGAATTATTATTGATTCTATCCCGGCTTTATTAAGAATCTCTTGAAGTTCAATCCCATAGAGTTTCTTAACTTTGGAATCTGTAATTATGGCGAATTTTCTCCCCCAATTATTGCTTTTTAAATCAACGATAAGTTTTTTTATAATGTTATCCATTATAAGAATATCGTACGATTTAAGTCTTATTCTTTTCATAATATTTATTCTAAAGTTTTCTACCGATTGCTTTTGCAATTGTTTTTACTTCACCCATCATTTTACTGAAATTTTTTGGTAACAAAGCTTGTTCTCCGTCACAGAACGCTTTTTCTGGTTCAGGATGCACTTCCACTAAAATACCGTCTGCTCCACATGCTATAGCTGCTTTTACCATTGGCGGAATTAAAGAAGGTTTCCCGACACTGTGGCTTGGATCTACAATAATAGGTAAATGACTCAGTTCTTTGATGATCGGAACTGATGTTAATGCCAAAGTGTTTTTAATTTCTCGTTCAAATGTTCTAATGCCTCGTTCACATAAAATTACGTTTGGGTTACCATTAGACATAATATAATCTGCTGCAAGTAACCATTCTTCTATTCTTGCGGACATCCCACGTTTAAGGAGTATCGGCTTATCAATTTTTCCAAGTTCTTCAAGTAATTTAAAGTTTTGCATATTTCTTGTGCCAACTTGTAAAATGTCGGCATATTTCGCAACAAGATTTATATCGCGCAGATCCAAGATTTCCGTTATTATTGCCATTTTCTCTTCTTTTCCCACTTGTTTTAGAATTTCAAGACCTTCTTTGCCGAGTCCCTGAAACGAATATGGACTTGTCCTAGGTTTAAATGCTCCGCCTCTTAAAATTTTAGCTCCTGATTTTTTGCATACTTTAGCAGTTTTGCTTACAAATTCGTAGTTTTCAACAGTACATGGACCTGCCATAATTTGGATTTCTTCTCCACCGATTTTTATATTATCTCTAATATTTACAACTGTATTTTCTTTGTGAGCTTCTCTGCTTGCAAGTTTGTATGGATAACGAAGTGAATGTGCCATTTTAATAAATATATTAAGCGATGAAAGCAGCGCAATAAAAGTAGCAAACGGGACTTGATTTGTAAATGTTATGTATAAGCGCTATTCTATCGGTGTTGTGTAACATTTAAATTTGGTGAAAAAAGAAAAAATAATCAGCCGAAAAAACATAAGAATTCTTAAAGAAATAACCATTTCCGATTTTAAGATTAGGTATCAAAATTCACTTCTTGGATATTTTTGGACACTTATTAAGCCACTTTTGCTTTTTGCGGTTTTGTATGTTGTTTTTTCCATTTTTATGAGATTTCCGGTTGAGAATTATCAACTTTATTTGCTTCTTGGAATTGTTATCTGGAATTTCTTTGCAGAAGCCACTTCCATTGCTCTCAGAGCGTTCGAAACAAAGCAGGCGCTTATAACAAAAGTTTATTTCCCAAGAATTATAATTGTAATTGCATCTACTTTAACTTCACTTCTTACATTTCTTTTGAATATGATTGTGTTTTTTTTGTTTCTCGCAATTAGCAATATTCCGTTTTCGTTTAATTTCTTTTTTATAATTATTTATATAATTGAGCTGTATTTTGTCATTCTTGGAATAGCGTTAATTGTTTCGGCTCTTTATGTTAAATTTAGAGATCTCTCACATATATGGGATGTACTTTTACAAATAGGTTTTTGGATTACTCCGATTATTTATCCGTTATCGATGGTCCCGGAGACTTATCATCATTTTATTTATTTAAATCCATTGGCTCGTGTAATAGAATACTCTCGTGCTATTTTTATTTTGGGGCATATTCCAGAACTTAAACTTAATATAGTTTTATTTTTCATGGTAATTATTATATTATTTTTCGGCGTTATCTTTTTTCATTATCAAGAATCGTCTATTCCAGAAAACATTTAATATGAATTTTGTTATACAAATAAAAGATCTGCATAAGAAATTTAGAATCCCACGTGAGAAAAGGGATACTTTAAAAGAAAATATTCTGCATTTTTATAAAAGAGTTGAGAAAGAAGATTTTCATGCTCTTAAAAATATTAATCTGGATATCCAACATGGTGAATTTCTTGGGATTATAGGCAAAAACGGGAGCGGAAAATCTACACTGCTTAAGATTATTGCAAATATTTATAAGCCTACAACAGGAGAAATATCTGTTAATGGGAGCGTGTCTCCATTCCTTGAACTTGGTATAGGTTTTAACGGAGATTTATCGGCGCGTGAGAATGTTTATTTAAACGGTATTATCATGGGATTGAGTCGGAAGGAGATTGATGAGAAATATAATGAAGTTCTTGCTTTTGCCGGGCTTGATGAATTTATGGAGATGAGACTGAAAAATTTTTCATCCGGGATGCAAGTTAGGCTTGCTTTTGCTATTGCGGCAACTATTGATACAGATATTTATTTATGTGATGAAGTCCTTGCAGTTGGCGATATTAATTTCCAGAAAAAATCACTTAACATTTTTTCCGACTTAAAGAAAAAAGGGAAAACCGTTATTTTGGTTAGTCATGATTTAGATTCAATTAAGAAATTTTGTACAAAAGTAGTCCTTTTGGAAAAGGGGATTATTACAAAAGTTGGAAATGCCGAGGATGTTGTGAATTATTATATTCAAAAGAGCGAAGAATAAACCTTTAAAGTTTCTTTTGCGCATGATTCCCAAGAGAATTTGGATGCTTGTTTGATGGCTAATTCGGAGTATTTTTTTTGTTCATCTTTGCTATTTAGAAATTCAAACATTTTATTTGCAATATCAATCGGATCTTCCGGATTAACATATTTAACAGCGTTTTCCCCGACTTCCGGAAGTGAAGAATTATTAGATGTTATTGTTGGGACTCCGCATGCAAGCGCTTCTAAAACCGGTAAGCCAAAACCTTCGTAAAAAGATGGATATATAAATGTTTCCGCACCGTTTAGAAGAAAAGGAATATCTTCATCCGGAGTAAAACCGGTTCTGATAATATCATTTTTAAGATCAAGTTTCTCAATCGTTTTATAGATTTCTTCAAAAAACCAACCGTCTTTGCCAACAAGCACCAACTTGTGCGGGATTTTCTTTTTTGTTTTTAAATGTTTAAAAGCTTTTAATAAATTAATCAGATTTTTTCGCGGTTCTATTGTCCCTACATAACAAATATACGGAGAATCAATTGAATATTTTCTTAAAGTTTTATTAATTTCAAGCTTGTCTGGAATATGTCTGAAACGCTTGTGTGCACCAAAATATGTAACATGAATCTTGTTTTCCGGAATTCTTAGATACTTGATTATGTCATTTTTAGTATGGTTTGAATTTGTTAAGATTGCGTCTGCGTATTTTTTTATATTTTTGAATCTAAAATGGTAAAGAATTTTGTTTTTTGCCAAGTGATATTCCGGAAAGCGCAATGTTGTAAGATCATGAATAAAAGCTACAGTTTTCTTTTTTGTAGGTTGTTGGCAGATTTCCGATATTTGATATAAATCACACTCATCTGTAATCTGTTCCAAGCGTGGATACCTTACTGCAAGCCACCAAGCTGTAATTAATCTTTGAGGGATATTGTGAGCCTTCATTGAAACGTTATTGTGCGGGGTATCAAACATTAAATCTTGATATTTTGCGTTATCTCTTAAATTAAAAGCATATAAATGATAGTTGTTTTTCGGATCAATTCTAAAAAGTGTTTGCAAAAGATTGTATTGGTACTGCCCAATTCCAGTCCGAGGCATACTTAAAGCAGTAATATCGAATCCTATTTCCATATTTTTGGTTAACGTGTAAAATAGAACTATGAGTAGTCTATCAGATATAAAGAAGAAACGCATTTTAAAGTTGCTTGATAAAATATCAAAAGATATTGCCATTTTGCATAAAAAAAATGCAAAAAAAACTCAAAGTAAACGCATTTTGGGAGATAATGCGCAGTTAACAAATTATTATCGCAGATTTAAATCTCCAAGAAAAATTCTTGGTAAGACTATCGATAAAGCAAAGGGTAAGTTTTATTACGAAACGGAGTATTTTATAGGGGAGATTGTTGCTCGTCAGGAAAAATTTAACACAGAGATAATTGAATATTTAGAGCATCTTGAAAAAGAGTTGAAAACTCTTAAAAAACGTAAATAATTTATTTTTTCTCTTGTAGTTTTTTATATATTTGATGTGCTTCCGGTATAAAATTGTCCGGATTTATTATTGCTTTATAATGTTTATCAACAAGTTCTTTAAATTGTTTCTGAAAGGCTGTTTTACTGAAATTTTTGCTTCTTTCTAGTGCCGATTGTTGGATCTTTTTCAGCAATTTTTCATTCTTAATTAATTTTAATGTGAATTTTTTTAACTGTTTTGTATTTTTAAATCTAAATCCATTTTCTTTATGCGTTACAATTTCTTTTTGACCACCTCCATCAATAACTATCGGAGCGGATTTGTTTTGCATGGCTTCAACTGTTGTCATTCCAAAATGTTCTATTAAATTCGGATGTTTTTTTTCGTCTTGGTCAAGTCCGCACGCATGCCAGAAAATTTTCGATTTTGCATATAATTTTTTAAGATCTGAATTCTTAATGTTTTCTTTTATTTTGATTAAGATGGAATGACTTTTTATAAACGATTTTAATTTTTTTACATATTTATTATCTTTTGCGCTTCCACCTGCAAGAATAAGTTGCCAATCTCGCATTATTTCAGGATGTTGTTTAGAAAGTTCATAGAATGTTTTTATCATTTCGAGTTGTTTCTTTGATCCGCTTTCTTCAAAACGACTTACTGAAAGAATTATATTTTCTTTTTTTGTTTTTCCGTGAGATTTCATGTCTACCGGGGGATAGATAATTTGATCCGCTTTTAATTCCCATCTCTTTTCAAGCCAACTGGTTGTGTATTTTGAATTTGTTACAATTGTGTCGTAATTTTGAGGATAGAAAAAATTAGCTTTCGAACTATCTGGAAAATGACAGATAAAAATATTTTTTAACGCCAAAGCATTTACATGCGGGACCATATTTACATTAATAAATATGTCATGTTTTAGCACTTCGTCTTCGATAATCGCAAACGGATTTTTAGCGGAATTGTTGGCTAGGTTTGGGTTTATAAATCTGTCTTTTCTATTTATAGGGAGCTCGATTTTTTTAAGTGTGCATTTGCTTAAATTTAAATCGTACCATTTCTCAAGGTTGTTAATGCTAACCGGCTTGTTGCATATGAATTTAACGTCATAATTATTCTCCAACGTTTCCGCAATCGTGCATCCGTATTTTTGTCCACCACCAATAAAGTGAAGAGCATGATCGTAGATACAAACATTTGCTTTTCTTAAATTCAAAAATAATTCAACTTCGTTAATCATATTTTCAACACGATCAAGCGGATAAATTTTTATTATTTCTTTTAGAATTTCCGGCAAGACTTTTTTAATTGTTTCTTCAGGTTGAGATTTGATTAATTTATAGATTCCGACTTTCAAAAAATCATATAAATAATCAAGTTGTTTGTTTATATACGGATGAGCATATTTTATTTGTTTTGCGAATTTTCCCGGATAATATTTGGCAATGAGCAAAAATCTATTTCTATTACAGAAGTACCACGGGAGATCTACCTTGTTCGCCGTTCCGTGGAAGTCATGAAGAATCACACTCCTTGGATTCATAACAAGTTTCCATCCTTTTTTACGCATCTTCATTCCCATATCTACATCTTCAACATACATAATAAAATCTTCATCAAACAAACCGCATTCCAAGAGTGCTTTTTTGCGATATGCAACCGATGCGCCACTTGCGAATTTAATTTCCTTTTGCTTTAAATTGGTATCATCATCTTCGTTTATTCCAAGATCGCGATAATAAAAATTATCAATTTCTTCTATGCCGAGAGAATTGATTTTCTTTGTTTTTCTAAATAAAACCTTGGAAGTTACTCCTCCGTTTTTTTTGTTCTTAAAAGGTTTCAAAATTTCGCTCAGCCAGTTTTTTTTAACAATCGTATCCGGATTTAAAATAACGATTATTTCTCCTTTGGATTTTTTAATTCCAAAGTTTAGTGCATGACAATAATTATTTTTATCGGATTTTGCGTAGATGGTTTTTGGAAACTTATTTACCAACTTTTTTTGCGCACTATTATCTAAATTATTATCGATAACAATTACTTCGAAATCTTTAACGTCTTTAGAAGTTTTATATATTGATGAAATGCACTTTGCGGTTGGCTTATAATTGCCGAAATGTACTATTACAATACTTGCTTTCATAGTTTGATTTTATTAAAAACGGTGATACATTGAAAGCCGATAATTTATTTTTCACTTGCTATGTTGATTGATACGCATTGTCACATACAGTTTAAACCTCTTGTCGATGAGCAGGAAAAGGTTATCGAGCGTGCCAAAAAAGCAAACGTGAAAAAGCTTATAGTTGTTGGTTGCGATTTAAAAAGTAGCAAGGAGGCGATTAATTTAGCCGAAAAAGACAATAACATCTTTGCTACGGTAGGTCTTCATCCCCAAGATTCAAAGACTTTAACCCCTGAAATGTGGGAAGATATTTGCGAGCTTGCAAATCACAAAAAAGTTGTGGCAATAGGGGAGACCGGTCTTGATTATTTTAAGGAATATTCACCGAAAGACATTCAAGCACAAGTTTTTAAACGGCACATCGAATTGGCAATTAAAGTTGATAAGCCTTTGATAGTTCATAGCAGAGAGGCGGGCGATGATTCTCTAAAAATATTGCAGGAATTAGGCGCCAAAAATGTTGTTTTTCACTGTTTTTCCAGCGATCTTTCGTTTGCCCGAAAAGTTTGGAATGCAGGCTACAGGACTTCTTTTACAGGTAATATAACTTATCCAAGCGCACAAAACTTGAGTGATACAATAAAGGCTTGTCCGATTGATACTATAATGATTGAAACTGATTCACCGTATTTGGCTCCGCAAAGGTTTAGGGGGCAGACTAATGAGCCTTCTTACATTGTCGAAGTTGCAAAGCAAATTGCGGAGATAAAGAACATGTCTTTTTCTGAAATTGCGAATATTACAACCAAAAATGCTGAAGAATTTTTTGGAATTTAGATCCCGGTCTTTGGACGGAATATCTCGAAGTATTTAGTCTCGAAGTACTTAGTACTTATAGTGCGCGCACCGCTGAAACAATATCCTTAACCTGCGCCGGAGTTACAACATTTTTAAATCCAAGTTTCTTTGCCTCTTTTACACGCTTGTCTAATTGAGAAACTGCTCTAATTTCTCCAGACAAACCAACCTCACCTATGTAGCAAGTGTCTGATGGGATTGTTTTTTGTAAGAAGCTGCTTGCGATTGCCATTAATACTCCAAGGTCGCACGAAGGGTCTTTAATTTTCATTCCGCCGACTACATTTACAAAAATGTCCTGGTTTGAAAGGTTTGTTTTTGCATATTTTTGCAAAACGGAAATTAAAAGTTGCATTCTATTTACGTCGTATCCGGTTGCGGTGCGTTTTGGATAGCCAAATGGTGTTATATTAGCAAGTGCCTGTACCTCTATCAAAATTGGCCGTGTCCCCTCTAAGGTAACGGTAATGGCAGAGCCAATTGCGTGCTCTTTTCGTCCTTCTAAAAATTGTGCTGATGGGTTGCTAACTTCAACCAGTCCTTTCTCTCCCATTTCAAAGATTCCTATTTCGTTTGTACTTCCAAATCTGTTCTTTTGGCTTCGCAAAATTCTAAATTGGTGAAATCTGTCTCCTTCTAAATATAAAACGGTATCGACTAGGTGCTCTAAAACTCGTGGACCGGCAAGATTTCCGTCTTTTGTAACATGTCCGATTAAAACAACCGGCGTATTTGTTGTTTTTGCGAACTCCATAAATAGTTCTGCTGCATATCTAACCTGGCTAATTGACCCTGAAGTGCTTTGAATGTCGTGTGAAAATAGTACTTGGACAGAATCTATAACAACAAAGTCAGGTTTTTCTTTTTTAATGCTTTCTAAAATAGTTTCACTGTTTGTTTCGGCTAAAAAAAGTAGTTTGTCTGTGTCGATTCCTAGTCTTTTTGCTCGCCCGGCAATTTGATGTTGAGATTCTTCTCCGGAAATGTATAAAACTTTCTTGTCTAATGCTGCTATTTGATCGCAAATTTGGATTGTAAGCGTTGATTTCCCGATTCCGGGTTCCCCAGTTAACAAAGTGATGCTTCCTTCAAGAATTCCGCCTCCAAGGACTCTGTTTGCTTCTTCCATTGTTAGGGGGATTCGCTTTGCTGATTTGCTTGATTCTTTAATTGTTAATTTCTTGACATCTTTTGGTTCGACTCGCACGCGACCTTTTATTCTGCTTGTTTCTTTAGCGGTTTCGCTAAATGTGTTCCACGCTTCGCAATTTGGGCATTTCCCAACCCATTTAGGTGATATGTATCCGCACTCCGAACATGTAAAGGATGTTTTAGTTTTCATGATTTGCTTTTAAGGATCTCATCATATACGACAGATGTTTTTTCTGCCATTTTTTTTGCATCAAACTTGTTTTTTACATGTTTATAACCCTCTTCAATATAACTCTTTCTTTTAAAATCATTATTAAAAATTTCTAAAATTGATTTTGCTAGCTTTCCCGGAATTTTTGGAGGAATCAATATTCCATTAACATTATTTTCGATAATTTCCGGAATGCCACCTACAAAACTTGCGACAACAGGAAGCCCTGCGATTCCGGCTTCAAGAAGAACGAGGCCAAAAGCTTCTTTCTCACTCGGCAAAACAAAAATATTGCTAGATGCCATTAAATGTGGAATATCTTTCCTAAATCCCAAGAATAAGACATCATCAATAACACCTTCTTTAAGTGCCAGCTGTTTAAGATCGTTTCTTGCAGGACCTGTTCCCACCAAAACCAGTTTAATCTTCTCGTCGGTCTCCAAAATTGTCGGCATGGCTTTAATAAGATGTTTTAGACCTTTTCGCTCGTGCAGTTCTGCAACACTCAAAATAACTTTATAATTGTTATCAACTCCAAAAATTTTCTCTCTAAATTCTTTAATTTTTCCTTCCGAGAAACTTAGCAATTGCGATTCGAACCAAGTTACATCGATACCGTTATGAATTGTTACGATTCTGCTTGATAACGATGGAAATAGCTTGGAGAGAGCTTGTCTATTTGCATCAGAAACGGAAATTATTTTTTTGACATTACGAACTAACCTACTTTTTATATAGCCTTTCAACCCTGTTAATTCAAATGGATCATGTTCGGTAACAATTGTCGGAATGTTGTATTTGTTGGCTACCATAAGAGCATATCTGCATGAAGCCGGATTCCACATGTGGATATGCATCAAATCAATCTTTCGGTTTTTTACAATCTCTTTCAGTTGGAAGTAATGACGTGGATCGTGTTTATGAAAAACACTGAGTTTGATAACCTCGATTCCTTCAGCTTCAAACTTTGATGCCCATTCCTTTAGTTTCTCAAAATCAGAGCAAACAAGGATGACGTTGTACTTTTCCTTATCCAAAAATTTGGCAAGAAGATACATCTGATTCTCCGCACCTCCATAAAAATGAGTGTCGGTATAGAAAAGGATAGTTTTTTTAGCGCTTTTATTCATTATCTCGGTTTCAAGATCGCCAGTATTGTACTGGAATTTTTCTCACCTTGAAAGAGGGGTCTTAAAATGGTACATTCTTCCGTGCGAAAATGTTGCGGGTCAGTAGCTCAGTTGGTAGAGCAGTTGCCTCTTAAGCAATTGGTCGCGGGTTCGAGCCCCGCCTGACCCACCAGTTAATTAGATATGTTGTGAAGAGGGAA
>JAGGUZ010000031.1 GCA_021158225.1 bacterium
ATGGGATTGGGAGGCGATGTATGGAGGGAAAACGGTTCAGTTTGATAGAAAGGGTACTTCCATGGACGGAAAGTTTAGAATCCAGGTTGGAAATAACGTAATGTATTTTGATACTACGATGCCAAACCATATTGGGCTTGAACAAGCCGGGGAAAATGGTAAAAAGGAAGTTTTATACCGGAGTGATAGCGATTTTTTATTTACTCCTAAAGAACAAAAACAAAACGATAAACGTCAGGCAATGCTAAAGACTAGAAGAGCTAAAGAACAGGAAAAAAAGAGACAAGAAGAAGCAAGGGGAAAAGCGGAAAAGGCACGAGCACAGAAGGAGGCAAAAAGAATGTTAAGGGGTAGAGTTAATAAGCTTATAAATCCAAAATTTAAAAATCTTGTCAAGGCGAGTGAAGATGATCCTAAATCGTTTACTGTAAAAGCGGGAGAAAAAGATAAGAAGGGATTAAATCTTATAAATAACACTCCTATTCACAAGTTATTAGCGCTTGAAAAAAGTAAAACTGAAGTTATTTTAATTACGATTAAAGGTGCTCCCGGAAAACCGCCACGAAAGGCGATGTATTATCCCGGGCAAAAAACGGCTTACGAGGTTAATTCAAAAGGAAAACAAACTAATAACAGAATTAAATTTTATAATGGAGATACAATTTCTCTTAATTTCAAAGAGCCTGAAGCAAATGACTATGCGAATTTGAATATGGATAAAGATAAAAACAGGGTTTTTCCTGTTGAGCGTATAGAGGCGTCTAAATTATTTACTCAGCTTAAGGAAAATGTAATGAGATTTAAGGAAAAAGGAGGTAAATTATCAGATTTGAATTTGAAACCTTTAAGAAAATATATAAAGGAAGGGTACAATCCGAAAATAATATTAACAGGTAAGAATTGGGATGAATTTTCTGTTAAAAAACTTGGCTATAAAAAAGCAATGGAGATCTTAAAAACTGAGTTGACAGTTATTAAGGCCGGATTAGTAAAATTAAGCCAAAAGAATCCATTTTATGATTGATTATTTTAATCAAATATGAAAAAAACACTAAAAAAAATAGGATCTTTTGCAGGGGTTATGATAATAACTTCAATGTTGCTTATCCCGTTTTCTACTATTGTAAATGCGGATTTGAAAACACAGGGAGGAAGTACTCCCGGGTTAACAGACCAAGGAGGCTCTGCTTCGAATATTCTTGATCAAGGGGGGGCGAAGCCTACTTCCCCTGCTTCCCCTGAAGTGGGGACGAAGCCTACTTCCCCTGATAATCTTGATACTCACGGTCCATATGTGCCTTTAGATCCAACGGCTTATGGCGATTTTGCTCAATTATCGCAAACCACTCCAACCGGAATGCTTAATGAGTTTGTCGAAGGATTGGTAATGAATATGAAATATATATTGGGAGCCGTAGCAATTTTATATATAGTGTTTTCCGCTATTAAATTGATTATTGTCGGAGATAACGAGGAATCTGTTACAAAGCAGAAAACAGCTATAACGATGGGCATAATAGGACTTGCTCTTGTTATGATGAGTGACGAGTTTGCCAAAGTTTTATCTGTTGCTTGCGAACCGGGAGAAATAAATTGTGCCAGAGGTGGGTTTTTGAGTGATCCGTCCAACATGATTCAGCAGGCGGGGCTGTTTAAACAAGCAACGCGTGTTTTAATAACATTTATTAAGTATCTTATCGGAAGTATTGCAGTTATTATGTTTGTTCGTAACGGTGTTCGTTTTGTGGCACTTGCAGGGAACGAAGAAAGCGTAGGATTGGACAAGAAAGATCTTGCTTTTAGTTCTATCGGACTGATATTAATTATTATTGCAAGTACTGTTATAGATAAAGTTTTATATATAGTTGATATAACAACCTATTCTCCTTCTTCGGGGGTTAAGCCCGCTATAAGCCCGGATAGAGGTATGCAGGAGCTTGTTGGAATTACGAATTTTGTCGTTAATCTTGTAGCTCCGATAGCTATATTGATACTTATAATAGGGGCTGTAATGTACGCTACAGCAGGGGGAAATGAAGATCAAACCGGAAAAGCTAAAAGGTTAATTATGCTTGCAATTGGCGGAATGGTGCTTATTTATGGTGCTTTCGCTATTATAAGTACTGTGGTTTCCGGTCAATTTATACCGTAAAATTATGAAAATACGCGCACTATTAACATCTTTGGTTATTTGTTTATCGATCACTTCCTTTGCGCTTACTGTGAAGATGAGTGTTGAGCATACTACTTTTGCGCAATTTAATGAGAATTATCTTGAAGATATACAATCTCAGACGGAACTTCCCACCTTTGATTCAAACACTCATGCAAATGCTATTCAGAAACCGGGAATTTCAAATATAACAAGTGCAATATTTTTTATTTTGGATTTTACCAAATATTTAATTGGCGCTATTGCAGTTATAATTTTAATTATCACGGGAATAAGGCTTATCTTAGCGAGGAAACAGATTGATGATGTATGGGGTAAGCAAAAAAACAGATTAATTCATTTGGTTACAGGATTTGTAATCATTATGATTGTGGAGTTTGCTGTTCAAAAAGCTTTTTATGGAGATTACGGTGAAGTTTTGGATACGACTTCCAGTGCTCAGACAGCTGCAGGCGAGGCAAGTAGTCAGCTTAGGGGGATGGGAAGTGTTATATTAATGATTGCATCTTCACTTGCTGTTTTTATGCTTATTGTAGCTGGGATAAGGTTGCTTACCAGTGCCGGAAATGAGGAGGCTCAAACAAAAGTTAAAAAGCAAATTACATGGATAATTCTTGGCTTATTTATTCTTGGGGTTTCCGAATTTGTTGTTTTGGATGTTATATTTCCGGAACATGGATCGCAAATACCGTCTGCCGATCAAGCAAAAAAAATAGTTAAAGATTTCACAAATTTTGCATCTGCATTTGTAAGTATTACAGCTGTTTTATCTTCAATTTACGGGGGTTATTTATATGTTGTTGCGGCCGGAAATGAAGAACAAACCGAGAAAGCAAAAAAAGTATTAATCGGATCTGTTATTGCAATAATTCTTGGTCTTGGAGCATTTGCATTGGTAAATACTGTAATACAGCTAAAACCGGGAGTTTAAATCTCTTTCAAAAAGAGCCAAATTTTGGTATAATATAAAGAAAAATAAATATAAACATAAATGTCATGATCAAAATAAAAAAAATAAAGATTATATTAGCAATTGGCTTTACTCTTAGCTTAATTGCTTCTTCGTTTCTTTTTACACAAACGACTTTTGCGGGGAGTATGTGCGATAGTCTTTCCGAGTCAACCGGAGGATTTTTTAGTTGTGGCGACGAGGATGCTACAACATTCATTCAATTTCAAGGAGGATTACAGCCACCAAGTACGGAAGGGTACGATCCTACACTTACACAAGAAACAAATTTAAGGGATTATATCGTAAATGTTGTTAACTTCGTTCTTGGATTCCTTGGACTTGTTGCGGTGATTATGGTTATTTATGGCGGATATCTTTATGTTACGGCTGCCGGAGAGGAAGAAAATACGACCAAAGGGAAAAAGAGTGTTAGCTATGCGATGATAGGTATAGTTATTATTCTTGTTTCATTTGCACTTGTTAATACGGTAATTAAAGGAGTTGGGAAAGGAACAGATATAGGAGTTGATAATGCAGAGCAACTTTCCGGAAGTGCCGAAGAATTAACGGGGGACCAAACAAATGCTGTTAGACGATTATTTTTCTTGGCTGCAAATAATGTGAAGAAAGCCGCGAAAGATCTTGCTACTTCATATTCGCATTATGTTGATGTCCAGGACGCAATTGCCGATCTTAGTTCTACTCCGTTTGTAGATAGAGCCGAGCAATTGCACATTTATCTTGGAGATATAAAAAGATCTCTTAAAAATATCATTACTTCATCAGGGGAGCTTAGCAGAACAAGCGAGGCCGCAAAAAATGCGGAAGATTATGTGGATATATTTTTAAGGCAATCTCAAGAACAAATCGTAGATGAATGGACTGGATGGTGGAGTGATAACAGCGATAAGCTTCAAATGAATATCGAAAAATACTTAACTCAATCCGGGGCTGAAGGAGAAAGCATTTATGTAGCTAATTTGTCGGATTTTAATGATCAAGTTCAAAAGATTATTGATAACCTTGCTGATTTAAAAAAGCAAATTGAAGAGTCTGGGCTTGTTACCACATCGGAGACGGATTTTGGGCTTGCTTACGATAATGCTGTTTCGGCACTTGAAAATGTTAAACCGATTAATTTTTCTTCTCCTCTTACAAATCAGCAAATAGTCGATGCAATTAACGCATTAAGCGATTTACACACAGTAGTAGAACATATACAATTTGTTGCTGCTATTATTACTGCCGATGCTGATACCGGAAACGCACCTTTGATTGTTAACTTCGATGCGCTTAAATCGATTAGACCGGATTTTGAAAGTGTTAACGAAGGAGATATAGAATGGGATTTTGGAGATGGAATAAAAGCTTCGGGGAAATTTGCAGTTTCCCATGTTTATAAGAAAACCGGGAATTACATAGCAAAATTGACAATAAAAGGAGATTCCGCTAAAGGAATAGCTTCCGGAGTGGCTTATAAATCAATTACTATTAAGCCGCCTGCTTCGCAAATTAATTTAAAAACTTCAATTGGGGATCGTGATCTTGGATATTTAAGCGTTTACAAAGATGGATTTCTTGTAGTTGATAAGAATAGATTGAATGTTACGCTTGCCGAGGCTCGTGATACCGGTATTACTTTTGATGCATCTGAAAGTCGAGGCGGATATCAATCGGAACAATCTCAAGAGGCGGGAGAAACATATATACAAACAATTTCATGGAAATTTGGAGATGGTAGTGATCGAATTTACGGAGAGATGGTTGCTCAGGATGTGCAAACTCACTATTACGGTGATGAGGGCACATATCCTGTGATTATAGAAGTTACGGATTCAAGAGGAGTGACGGATAGAAAAGTATTTGAAGTTGTAGTGGATTCGCCGGCTGCCCGTATTAGTGTTGATCCGGGTACGCAGGTTCAGATAAATCAAGATGTATCTTTTGATGCTGGGCAATCAACAACTGACGGAGGACAGATTACGGGTTACAACTGGGATATAGAGAATTCTCAACTTCATTACTCACAGCAAGAAACTTCAGACGGATTCTCTAAAAGTTTTGAGAATCCGGGAGTTTACAATGTAGGTTTACGAATTACTGATAATATGGGGGCTTCAGCTGTTGATAATATAGTTTTAACGGTCAAATCGGAAGCTCCTCAAGCACAATTTGTTTATAGTATCCCTGACTCGAGTAAGCCTCATATTTATTTCTTTGATGGAACTAAAAGTATAGATCCGGATGGTGATATGCAAAACGGTTCTTACACCTATAACTGGAACATTAATGCGATAGACGATGATTATGATTTTTATGATCTGGAAACGGGGAAGGTTGATCCGGAAGGTTCTTCGAAAGCGCGTACATATATTAAATTTTACAGAAGGGGTGATTACGATGTGTCGTTGCAGGTTAACGATTTGAATGAACCTGATAATCCCGGAATTCCACAGGAACAAAAAGTTACGGTATCCACTATATTGGATGTGACTTTTGGGAATGTAGACACTTCCGCGGCTATTCTTGATAAGGACGGACAAGCAACAATTACATTAAACGGATATACGGAAAACGGTATTGCCTATGAATGGGATTTTGGTGATGGGTTGGATCCTGTTTCCGGAGAGATTATGAACTCTGAATCAAGTATTGATCATACTTATACTAAATCCGGTTCGTATGATGTTAGATTTACTGTCTTTGATAAAGAAAACGATGAAAATTCAATAATAAGAAGGGTAACTATTGGAGAGGCTGATATGCCCATTGCGGTAATTAACGCCTCTGTTGATGGAGTTGATATATACGATTTTACAGAGCCTATTAAAGTGAACAGGAAAGCTGTTATTTCTTTTGATGCCGGACAATCTCTTAATAGAGATGGAACCGGTAGACGGCTTGCATATCAATGGGATTTTGGAGATACGCAAAAATCAACAAAAAAAGAAGTAACGCATACTTACAGTGATCTTAGCCCCGCTAATCCGGGATATTACGAGGTTACATTGAAGGTTATGGATGAGAACGATATAACAAAAGTCTCAACTTCCACAATTGCAATTGATGTAATTGGCGAATTACCGACTCTTCAAGCTTTTACGGCTATACCTCAAGATAATAATTTAACTACGCCCGTTAAAGTAAAATTGGATGCGATTGGAGCAAAAGATCCGGATGGACAAGTTGTTAAATATTTATGGTGGTATTATAACGAAAAAGATCCCGATCTTCAGATGGGACATACCATTACTCAATCTCCGCAGAGCTATGTGACAATAGGTACTAGAGGTATTGAAGGGGAAGAGGCAACTTATAAATTCGGGTTGCAAATGACAGATCAAGAAAATTTCACGGTTAATGTGGATGATGTTTTGGATGAGCACGCAATTCCGTCTGTTACTGTGGTAAATGGTCCGAACGATATTCCAGTTTCTCAGTTTACGGTTGATAGAACAAGCATAATGGTTGGAGAAATGGTTAATTTCACAAGTAGTTCATATGATCCAGATGGCAAAATCGTTAAATATATTTGGGATTTTGAAGGTGACGGATTTGGCAATAATAAAGAAACAAGTCTTTCGACAATTGCTCATACATATGATTCTTCGGTTAAGGATGGAATTAATGTTCGTTTAAAAGTTATTGATGATAATTTTGCGGAGTCGGTATCTATGCCTGTGAAGATTTATGTTGATTCTGAGGCAAAGGATCCTGTTACTGAATTTGAGTCTGAACAAAGTGATGGATTGACAATGAAATTTAAGAATACTTCGGTTGCTGATGAGGTTAATGGAGCTCAAATAGTTAGTTATAAATGGGATTTCGATATCGGTTCAGATGAAGATACCGCTGATTCGGATAATGATGGAATAAAAAGTAATGATATTGATTCAGAGGAAGAAAATCCGGAATTCACTTATACAAAAAGTGGTGTCTACAGAACTAAATTAACTGTTGAAGATAGTCTTGGTAATAAGTCGGAAGTGATACATTTTGTTAATGTTAAGCCTGCTATGCCGGTTGAGAGTGAAAATACGGAGCCTCTTAATGCAAGTTTCAAGACAATTCCGGTTCCTGATATTCATGATGGGAAGATTCATTTAACAGGGGCTTTTGATGAAGTTAGTTTTGATTTTAGTGAATCTACAGGGGACATTAAAAAGTTTGTTTTTGATAATAATGTTTATGTGGATTCCGATAGAAACGGCAGAAAAGCTGATGATGTTGATTATCAAACAAAAACACCTGGAGTTTATACTACGACTTTTAATCCTGAGGCTGATAGAATTAAGGTAAGACTAACGGTTTTTGATAAAGAAGGTAATATTGATATGAAAGAAGTTCGTATAGTTTTTGACAAGGAAAACAGTGATTTGCAGACGAATTTACTTGAAGCTATGAACCAAAAAGAGATTCCGGCAATGCTTGTCAGTATTGTCTTATTTGCTATAGTGATTTTAAGTTTATATTTATACTCAGTTCGTCTTGAGGAAGTAGCTACTTCTGAAAAACGTGACAAAAAATAATCAAAAAATATATGGATACAAATCAATCATCGGATAATTCGGTAGCTGATTTTGGAACAGGTGGAGAATCTAATGTTTCAAATAAAGCAGCTACTCCAAATAAGGCAGTTGCTCCAAATGAGGTCGGCGGTGTACCCAGTACACCAGATACCCCTAAAGTTGATGCTGCGGTTCCAAGAGTTGAGAAAGTTGCTCAAACGCCTACTTCAACACAGACGCCAATTCCAACTTCGGAACAGTCTTCAACTCCCGTCTCCGTGACATCACCTGCTCAGGTACAGGCTGTTTCAACGCCGGAGCAACCTGGTATGCCCAAGCATGCAACTGCAACAACACCTACGCCTACTGCGCCTGTGTCCCCATCTGTAACGACTCCGGCAACTACTCCTGCGCAAGCTGATGTCTTGACATCTACGCCTACTCCTGTGTCTAAGCAAGGTGTTTTTACTCCTGCAAAACCTGCAAAAAGAAAACTTACTCAAGATGAAATAATTCAAAGAGATAGAGCCAGAAATAAGAAGGTTATGCTTGGATGTGGGGGAACATTTGGAGTTGTGGCTATTATTCTAATTATTCTTATATTCGTTTTCGTAGGACAGGGATCGAATGGTACAAGTGCTCTTGCTCAAGCTCTTAATATTAATCAGCAATCACTTATAGGTACATTATCTCTTATAGTTAATATGTTCTTTGGAATTGGGACTTTTGTGCTATTTATAATGAGCATTGGAGGAATATTTAAAGCTATGATGGCGCGAAAAGATGATCGGGCAACTAAAAAGAGGGGGTATGTAATGGCTGGAGGTGCTTTTGGCGCTTTAGTGGTTATTATAACAATGTGGATCGGGGCATGGATGTTTTTAAGCGCTCAGCAAGTTCCTGCTACCGTAAAGCCAACAGGATTTGTTACTCAGCCGGAATCTACATTTAATCTTACGGCTCCAGTAGAAATTACATTTGATGCGTCCACTTTACCTTATGACAGTTCAAAATATGATATTGTTTCATATCTTTGGGATTTTGGTGATGGACAGGCTGGACCGGGAAGTAGTAAAGAGACTCATCGATATGAAAAAAAAGGTGATGGAAAATATAATGTAAAATTAACGCTAACTTTTGTTAGAAAAGATAATGGAGAAGAATCTACGGATACAATAACGAAACTTGTAACAATTGCTGATGAAAAAGTCGTAGCTGTTCTGGATGCCGATACAGAATCCGGCGATGCTCCGCTTGAAATTAGCTTTGATGGAAGTAAGTCATCGGATCCGGATGGAACAATAAAATCCTATGCTTGGGAAGTTGATGGAAACGGATTTAAAGATGGAGAATCAACTTTTAAACATACATTTGATAAAGTCGGTGTATACACAGTTAAATTAAGGGTTACCAATCAAAAAGGTGATTTTGATATAGCGGAAAAGGAAATAACGGTATCTGCCGGAAAAATTCCGGTTGCTTCAATAGATGTTTTAAATGCTGATGGAGGAAAATTTTATGTGAATAAAACTTATACATTTGATGCTTCCGCTTCATCGAGTCCGGTGGGGAATCTTACGAGCTATGAATGGGATTTTGGTGATGGGACTTCAAAGGTTAAAAGCAGAACGGCTCAGCATTCATTTTCCGAGGGTGGTACATATAAAGTTTTACTTACCATAACAGATGAAAGTGGTCTTACGGCTAAGAAAGAGATGGAGATTAAAACGGAGGTTGCTCCTTCGGCACCTGTAGCTGTTATGGAGACTGATCCCGCAAAGAAAAATACTGACGATACTTCAATTTCCGGAACAGTTCCTTTTGAAGTTAATTTCAATGCTACTAAAAGTACGGATCCAGATGATGATATCGTTGATTACAAGTGGGATTTTGATGGTGATGGCGTTTTTGATGGGGCGGGAGAAACTGCATCTTATACATATAATAAGGTGGGGAGTTACAATGTATCTCTAACTGTTATTGATTCTGCCGGATCCGAGAGTAAGGATGTACTTTTGGTAAAAGCTATTTCAAGAGGGTTGGAGCCAAGATTAGTAGCCGAGCCGGTTTCCGGAGTTGTTCCCTTGACTGTAGAATTTGATGCGACCGGTTCAACATATGAGGATGGGGATATTGTAAGTTATGAATGGGATTTCGGGGATGGATCAGCTCCGCGAAGTGATGTTGGAAAGGTTACTTATAAATATACAAAAATCGGTAATTTTACGGTAACTGTAAAAGTTCGAACAGATGATGGTAAACAAAAGGAGGCTACTATTTTAATAAGCGTTAGACAAGTCCCTTTGAAATCCTGTTTTGAGTTTACAAAAAAAGTTGGAGACGCTCCTTTAACAACAACGATTAATCCGCAATGTTCAACTGGAACAATCGCAAAGTACAAATGGGATTTTGGTGATGGAGAAAGCTCTACGGAGCGTAAACCGACTCATGTTTTTACAAAACCGGGGTCGTATGAAGTAACGCTTGAAGTGTCAGATGCGCAAAATGTTGTTGATGTTTCCTCAGAATTTGTTACTGTTACAGGTGAATTAACCGAATAAAAAATGTCATTAAATAAACGCCAAAAAAGAGTTGTGCGTATTGTTGGTCTTTTGGCAATAATTGCACTTGTTCTAACCAGTTTTGCTCCGGTTATTTCGGTGTTCTTAGCATCTCAAAACGCCACATAGTAGACGATTTTGCTTTGGATGTTGTGTTTTTTGTTGTTTGGTTGCGATGTTGCGACTTTACCTTGCCACAGTGTTCTAAATGTCTGTGTACTGTATAAATTTTTCCAGCATGTGTTTTGACTTTTTGTGCCAAAAATGTTATAATTACGCAATGTGGTAGCAATACCATTTAAATATAATAAAAATAAAAACTAACCAGTTTAATGATGGAAAATCCACTTGATAATATGTCTTCCAATCAGCCGAAACAGGTTGATAAACCGAAAGTTGCTAAGGATGTAAAGGCTAAAAAGTCTTTTTTTACCGTTGGGAAAATTCTTGCAATTTTTGGAGTGTTCCTAATTATCGGAACTGTTGTCGGAGCTATTATTTATTCAAGAAGTGCTGATAGGTTTAAAGGAGATCTACCAGCTCTGACAGCTCTGAATTCAACAACTCTTACAAAAATTAATTCTAGTATTAATAGTAGTGCTACGGGGTCAACTTCGAATACAGCAGATACTAATGAGGTTACGGAATCAACTTTATATGATACACAGACGGATTCTACTTCTAGTACTTTGAATACAGTAGATAATAATGAGGTTACGGAATCAACTTTATATGATACACAGACGGATTCTACTTCTAGTATTAATAGTAGTGCTACGGAGTCAACTTCGAATGGTACACCGACGAATTTTACTTTTAATACTGCGAGAACA
>JAGGUZ010000003.1 GCA_021158225.1 bacterium
CCGAGGAGACACCTACTGAAGAACCTGCCGAGGAGACACCTACTGAAGAACCTGCCGAGGAGACACCTACTGAAGAAAAGAAATCAACTTTGGATATTTCCGGAGATTTGGGATTATAAATTACTCATAACTAACAACCAACTGTGTACAGCGATTTAGGAAAAGAAATATTATTCTTTGCAATCTCACTTTTTGTGTTGATTAAATCAGCGGATTATTTGGTGAAATATTCGGAAAAACTCGGACTATCACTTGGTATACCGCAGTTTATTATAGGTATTACTTTAATAAGCGCTGGGACATCTCTTCCCGAACTTGCCACTTCCATATTCTCCGTATTAAAAGGTCAACCTGGAGTTGTAGCAGGTAATGTTGTTGGTTCAAATATAGCAAATATCTTACTTGTCGTCGGTATAACAACAATTCTCGTCAAGAGAGTTGAAATTAAAAGAAGTCTTATAAGGCTGGATTTACCACTTCTTGTAGCATCCGGAGCAGTGCTTGTTTTAACTCTTTCCGATGGAAAATTTACATTCTTTGAAGCTCTTGTCTCACTTGCTGGTTTTGTGATTTACCTTATATATAGCATTACTCAACCAAAACAAGATGTTATTGAAAAAGGAAAAGAATTTGAAGAAGTTACACTCGACAATAACAAAAAAACATTTCTTCAAAAACGTCCGCCTTTTAAATGGAGCTATATCGTTTGGGTAATAGGATCTGCAGCCGTGCTTTATTTTAGTGCCGATTTTACAATCGACTCGGTAATCTCACTCGGCACACTCCTTAGTGTAGACACATCCATAATTGCAATTACAGCGGTTGCCATTGGAACTTCCCTTCCGGAACTTATGGTTTCTGTTGTAGCCGCCAAAAAAGGAAATTTTGATATCGCACTCGGAAATATTCTAGGATCAAATATATTTAATGGATTTTTGGTAATGGGTGTATCCGGATTAATTAGTGATCTGCCGGTTGAAACTCCAGTTTTACTTATTGGTATACCTTTCTTTATTGTCGCAACAATTCTTCTTGTATTCTCCGGAATTGAAAGGAAATTCTATAATTTTGAAGGAGCGTTTTTCTTAATCTTATATCTACTTTTTATTGAACAACTCTACCAAATGATAGTTGTTTAAATTTATATATTCGTCATTAACTTTCTTAAATTATGTCACAAGTAAAGCGAGGTAATACAAATACTTTGGATGTCTTCAATTCAATATCTGTTGCTGTTGCCTCCCCGGAAGAAATTTTGTCATGGTCTCACGGTGAAGTCAAAAAACCTGAAACCATTAATTATCGTACACAAAAACCTGAACGTGATGGGCTTTTTTGTGAAAGAATTTTCGGTCCTACAAAAAACTGGGAATGTTATTGCGGAAAATATAAAAGAATCAGATACAAAGGTGTGATTTGTGAAAAATGCGGAGTGGAGGTAACAAGAAGCTCTGTAAGAAGAGAAAGAATGGGACATATTAAATTGGCGGTTCCTGTAACTCATATCTGGTTTTTAAGATCAACACCAAGTAGAATTGGATTACTACTTGATTTGCCTATTAAAACAATCGAACAAGTGGTTTATTTTGCAGCCTATGTTGTTATTTCCGTTGATGAAGATGCAAAAGAAGAAACCAAAATGCAATTGGCGGAGGAATATAAAAAACATAGAGCAGTAATACAAGAGGAGGCAAAAACGAAGAAAAACAGCGATAAAGAACTTGCACAAAAAGTACAAGAACTTGATGAACAGCACGCTACAGCAAAAGAAGAATTGGCCGGTATAAAAATCGGAAGTGTTTATTCTGAACTTGAATATAGAAATCTTTCAATGAAATTTGGACATGTATTTAAAGCCGGTACGGGTGCGGAAAGTATTAGAGAAATCATCTCCAATATTGATCTTCAAAAACTTATTGATCAACTTGAAATTGACTTAACAAAATCTTCTGGACAAAAGCAAAAAAAAATTATTAAAAGAATTAAACTTTGCGGAAGTTTACTTAAAGCAAACATTAAACCCGAATGGATGGTTCTTACGGTACTTCCTGTTATTCCGCCGGATTTAAGACCAATGGTTCAACTTGATGGAGGACGCTTTGCCGCTTCTGACCTTAATGATTTATATAGAAGAGTTATTAACAGAAATAATCGTCTTAAAAGACTTATTGCAATAGGTGCTCCGGAAGTTATTTCACGAAATGAAAAACGCATGCTTCAAGAAGCTGTTGATACATTACTTAACAACAGTGCAAGACAAGGGAAAACCGTATTTAACTCGGGAGATAAACGCAAATTGCGATCTCTATCAGACATGCTCAAAGGTAAGCAAGGACGATTCAGACAAAATTTGCTTGGAAAACGTGTTGATTATTCAGGACGATCAGTAATTGTGGTTGGACCGCAACTTAAACTAAATCAGTGCGGTCTCCCAAAACTTATGGCAATGGAACTTTTTAAACCGTTTGTTATTGGAAGACTAATAAGAGACGGATATGCTCACAACATTAAGAATGCGGAAAAATATATTCAAGCCGGAAAACGCGAGGTATGGGATATTCTAGGAGAAGTTACTCAAGATCATTATGTACTTTTAAACAGAGCTCCTACACTTCATAGACTAGGAATTCAAGCTTTTCAGCCTGTACTCGTGGAAGGGAAAGCCATTCAAATTCATCCGCTTGTATGTACAGCGTTTAATGCCGATTTCGATGGAGATCAAATGGCTGTGCATGTTCCACTTTCAAAACAAGCACAAAAAGAAGCAAAAAACCTTATAGGATCAGACAAAAACCTGCTAAAACCTTCTCATGGGGATCCTATTATAACCCCTACGCAAGATATGGTGCTTGGATGTTATTTTTTAACAAAAATGACTCAAGGGAAAAAAGGAGAAGGATCCGTATTTGCAGATCTTAATGAGGCATTGATGTCTTATCGCCTTGGATACGTACATATCCAAGCTCCTATAAAATCTCGTATTAATGGAGAGATTATTGAGACAACAGTTGGAAGAATGATTTTTAATACTTTTGTTCCGGATGAACTTGGATATCAAAACGATACGATGACAAAAGGCAAATTAAGTGGGCTTATTAGTGAATGCTATAACAAACTTGGGAACGATGTTACGGCAAAACTTGCAGACGAGATTAAAAGAATCGGATTTAAATTTGCTACCAAATCCGGACTTTCTATTGGAATTGATGATATGATTGTTCCAAAAGCCAAAACAAAAATTATAGATGAAGCCTCGGAAGTTGTTAAAAAGCTTACGAACCACTACAATATTGGGCTTATGACCGATGATGAAAGATACGGACATACAATTAAAGTATGGGCAAAAGCAAAAGCGGATATTACAAAAGAACTAGTTGCAAACATCGATGATGAAAATCATCTTCATTATATGATTAACTCGGGAGCCCGCGGTAATTGGGGACAAGTAACTCAGCTTTGCGGTATTAAAGGTTTAGTTGCCAATCCGGCAGGTAAAACTATCGAACTGCCGATTAAGTCTAACCTAAAAGAAGGATTTACTATCCTTGAATACTTCATTGCCACACATGGAGGACGTAAAGGTAAATCTGATACGGCTCTAAAAACAGCGGAAGCCGGATATCTTACGCGTCGTTTGGTTGATGCTGTTCAAGATGTAATTATCAAGGAATACGATTGTGGTACCGATAAATTTCATAATATAACCCGTGAAGAAAGTAAAAGCATAGGGGAAGATTTTGAGAAAAGAATTTACGGACGTGTCGTTGCAAAAGATGTTGTAGACAGCAAAACGGGTGAGATCATAATTAAAAAAGATATTGAAATAGGAAAAGACGAATTAAAACTTATTAAAAAAGCAACCGTAGATGAAGTTGGCGTACGTTCCGTTATGACATGTCAAACTTCAAACGGTATTTGCGTAAAATGTTATGGAAAAGATCTTGGCACAAATAAAACGGTTGATCTTGGTACTGCTGTTGGTATTATTGCGGCTCAAAGTATTGGAGAACCGGGAACTCAACTTACAATGCGTACGTTTCATATGGGTGGTGTTGCGGAAGGTGGAGATATCACGCAAGGTCTAACACGTGTAGAGGAACTGTTTGAAGCAAGAACTCCAAAATCACCCGCCATACTTTCCGAGATAGATGGGAAAGCAAAAGTAACACATAAGGGAAAAACGACTACAATTTCAATCACATCTCCGGATCCGATAATAAGCCAGTATTATACTGGACCGTTTATGAAACCAACGGTAGAGAAAGGTGACAAAATAAAAGCAAAACAAATTATTGCCAAATCAACGAAGCAAAAAAACACTGTTAAAGCGGAAATGCCGGGAAAAGTTTTATCGGTTGAAAAAGACAAAATCGAAATTATTTCAGAAGATGTTGTTGAAAAAGTATACATAATTCCATATGGGAAAACGGTCTTAATAAAAAACGGAGCTGAAGTTAAAAGAGGAGACGCTTTAAGCTCGGGTCATTATAATTTAAGAGAATTAATGCAACTCACGGACATGTATACATTGCAAAATTATGTTATGCGAGAAGTGCAAAGTATTTATGCATCGCAAGGACAAACAATTAACGATAAGCATGTGGAAATTATTGCCAGACAAATGCTATCGAAATCTCGTATTCTTGATGCTGGAGATAGTAAGTTCTTACCCGGAGAAATGGTTGACTTCATTAAACTCGGAAAAATTAATGAAGAGCTTAAGAAAAACAAAAAACAACCTATACACGCCGAACGCTTATTGCTTGGACTTACTCGTATTGCTCTTCATACCGATAGCTGGCTTTCTGCAGCCTCATTCCAAGAAACAATCAGAGTACTTGTTGAAGCGTCTACAACCAAACGCATAGACCATCTCTCAGGACTTAAAGAAAATGTTATTATCGGTAAATTGATTCCTGCCGGAGAGATCTACAGGAAACGACATCCAGAACTTGTAAAAGAAATGCGTAAGTACGTACCGGAAGATACCTCTACCGAATAAATTAGAAAAAACTTGCATTCTTAATAATTTTCCGTTAAATTACACGTCGCTAAGAGACGAACGCAAGTGAGACTCTATACGAGCCTAAGAGCGAACTCCTTAACTAATTTAATAAGATATATGCCTACAATAAACCAGCTAATTAGAAAACCACGAAGAAAAGTTGTTAAAAAAACTAAATCTCCCGCAATGGGAATAGCTTTTAACACGATTAAGAATAAAGAAGTCGCTGTTAAATCGCCACAGAAAAGAGGGGTCTGCGTAAAGGTATTCACAATGACACCCAAAAAACCGAATTCGGCGCTTCGAAAAGTAGCTCGCGTAAGACTTACAAACGGAATTGAAGTAAATGCATATATCCCAGGAGAAGGCCACAATTTGCAAGAGCATTCCGTAGTAACAATAAGAGGAGGAAGAGTAAAAGATTTACCTGGTGTTCGTTATCATATAATAAGAGGATCTCTTGATACTCAAGGGGTAACTGACAGAAAACAAGGTAGAAGTAAATATGGTGCAAAGAAGCCAAAGAAATAGTCTTTAATCATAAGTTAAATGCAAAAAAGAGCACGTTTTATACCAAAAGATTCAAATCCGTTATATGAGAAGTTTATTAATTATCTCATGCTAGGCGGGAAGAAAACCGTTGCAAGAAAAATTTTTAACGATGCAATGAAATCAGTCGGAGAAAAAACAAAAGAGGATCCAATGAAGATCTTCAATAAAGCTCTTGATAACATCAAGCCTCAAATGGAAGTTAAACCGAAAAGAATTGGTGGAGGCGTATATCAAATCCCAAGAGAAGTTAAAGCAAACAGACAAATTACTCTTGCGTTTAGATGGCTACTTATTGCAACAAGAGCTGGGAAGGGATCACCAATGTATCAGAGACTTGCAAATGAACTTATACAGGCTGCTGAAGGACAAGGAGCCGCAATCAAGAAGAAAGAAGACACTCATAGAATGGCGGCTGCAAATAAAGCCTTCGCTCATTACGGAAGATATTAAGATAAAAGAAGTTACACATTAAAACAATTATCAAAAGGAGCCCTGCGTTAACGCAGGGCTCCTTTCTTTCTTAATTCGTAATCTTATAAACCTATTGGCTCTAGTGGATAAGGATAATCAATAGAACCCATATCTTTCAATTCTTCTTTATTTACTTCCGCAAAATCATTTGCCATATCATTTGCCATAATCATCCCGTTTGAAACGGTATATAAAAACTTTCCAATATAAAGAATTCTATCTATATCTTTATTTCCATACCAATAATAACCTGACTTCTCAGCCACTTCGTTATCATCATAGTGGGTAATTTTAGCCTTTAAATTAAATCCTTTGGCAAGATCAACTCCATAAACATAAGCTCCCTGAAAAACAATATCACCATATTCGCTATCCGAAGCGGTTGGATCACTTTTAACTTCATCGGAAATTTTCGCAACCGTTACAGGAAAAGCGAATAAATCTTTATCTTTATCAAACAAAAGTGCTTTGTGATCATATAAAAGTGGACTATCAGATCCCCTGTCACCAATAACCTCGGTAAACATTTGCTTTGGAGTTGTAACATCCGTTACATCAAACATTGCAAGTTTTATTCCTTGATACCAAGCAAAATCATGATCCCAATCCGCTTTTTCTTCCTCCGTTGCTTCAACCGTATTTTTCCCAAACCCTATAATATGATTATCGTCATAAGGTTGCAGGTAATCGCTATACCCGGGTATCTTTAACTTCCCTAAAATACGAGGTCCCTTACTATCTGACATATCAATCACAAAAAACGGATCTGTCTTTTTAAAAGTAACCATATAAAGTCTGTTTCCCATAAATCTTGTTGAATGAATAACTTCCCCCGGAGCAATACCTTCAAGTTGTCCGGTAATCGCCATATTTTCATCAAGAATATAAACATTATTTAAAGATGTTCCATCCCAAGCATTTCCCTTTGTAGTTGCTATTCTAAAATGATTATCAGCTTCATCCATTGAAAACTGATTTAAAATAGTACCGGGAACCTTCCCTTGCCCTTTAAATTCAATATTATCTTTACCTAGCGAAAATTTATATACATCAGTAGTCTCGCTGGAAGGCTGGTAATTCAAGTTCCAATCATTTGCAGCGATGTACATATTTTCACGCGAAGAATAAACATTTCCAACAGAACCAAGTACAACTTCTTTTGAGATATTACCGCTTGCTTCATTTATGGGAATTCCTACAACAATCAAATAATTCGCAGATTCAAAAGCCGGGATGTAACCGATATCTCCACAACTTACAAGAGGCTTTGCAATCTCATCGTTTGTATCTCGATAATGCGGAAGTATTTCATTAGCACTTTCTATTGTTTCATAAGGCACAAATCCCGGACGACTAAGCACCATATAAACCATATCGTCAACTTTTCTTGACTGGCTATATGAACCTTCAAATTTTAAAGATCTAAATTTTTTAATATTCGTTTTATCGCTTATATCAAATATATAAACATCCGAAACAGACCCCCCGTAATACGGATACGACATTGTAATAGCATCCATTCTATATGCCGGATAATAAGTATAAGCCGAATGTCCCAAAACTATAAGCTTATCACCATCAACATACATATCTGTTGGACTAAACATATCATCATCAAAATCAATTGAACCGATTTCCAACATATTCTCAGGAGGAAAAGCTTTTACAACTCTAACACTCATTCCGTTAACAATATATATGTATTCCCCGTCTGTCTTAACGATATCAGCTTCATCCACTCCCTCAACTTGAACATTTGTAGTCGAATAATCAGAACTTCCATTAGTAGCAAAGGTACTCGCCTCTTCTATGCCCGACTCCGCAGGGGTTACCTCCCCGATTGAAGTGCTAACAGCAGAATCCATAGCCTTTAAAGTCTCTCCTCCCATTATATATCCTCTCTCCGAATTGCTATCTTTAAACTTGGCTTCAAGAGTAGCGCAAGAATCTATTCTGTGCATCGTTTGTCCATCCGACATTTTCTCAATATCATCATAAGTTTTGCTATCTTTTTTCTGCCCTGTCTTTATACGCCAAATCATTTCAGCCATTTCTCCTCTATTAACATATTGACCGAATGTATCAATAGATGGCGGAATAGATTTATCTTTATCCAAAGCATCTACATATTTATGAAACCATGTATCTTGATATGAATCATTTAAACTAACATTCATTCCTATTGATATAATTTTTCCCGCCTCGGCAAAATTAATCGGACGCTCCGGTTTAAAAGTTCCATCAGGATACCCGGCAACAAGCCCGATATCTTTTGCTTTACAAACATAAGGAGCAAACCATCCCTCGGTTACATCCGGGAAACAATTGCTTCCTTCCGGCTTATAACCAGCTGACAAAAGTACAATTTTGGTAAACTCAGCCCGATTAATGGTATTTATCGGTTTATAAGTTCCATCGCCGTACCCTTCAACAACTTTCAAATCTTTAAGATATGAAACTGCATCGGAATAGTCATAAGAAGTTGGGACATCACTAAAACCACTGAAATCCTGAGCCTTCACTGGCAATGCTTGCATAAAGCTTGTTATTGTTAGCGCAATCAGCGCAATAAAAGCTCCAGCACGTTTGATTACCATAGGAACATGGGTTAAATATTTTCACACATTTACAAGTATACCAATTTATAGAAATTACAAAAGAAAGTTGACGCATAGCAGAGTCATTGCTTGCCAATACTCTTATAATATTTTTTCATCATAAAAAATCATCAAGAGCCCTATTTAAAAGTATTTTCTTGCTTTCGTCAAGCACTGTGCGCACAAACAAGCACATTTGTTTGACTTTCATAGCTAAATTCATATAATACCTCTGACATATCGCTAATATGCGATCCGCTCACTTTTATATCTATTTTAACTATAATAAACATGTCTGAAAACCTGAAAAAACTTCGTAACATTGGTATTATAGCCCATATTGATGCGGGAAAAACAACTGTAACAGAGCGTATTTTATACTATACCGGTAAAAAACATAAAATCGGTGAAACACATGAAGGCGCAGCCGACATGGACTGGATGGAACAAGAAAAAGAAAGAGGAATTACAATTACATCTGCAGCAACAACATGTTTCTGGAAAGATGTAAGAATTAATATTATTGATACGCCGGGACATGTTGATTTCACCGCAGAGGTAGAAAGATCACTTCGCGTACTCGATGGAGGAGTTGTTGTTTTTGACGGATCACAAGGTGTAGAACCTCAGTCGGAAACAGTATGGAGACAAGCGGACAAATACGATGTACCTCGAATGGCGTTTATAAATAAAATGGATAAAATGGGTGCAGACTTTTATATGAGTTTAGAATCAATTCACGAAAGACTCAACAATAAAGCTGTTGCTATCCAACTTCCTATAGGAGCTGAAAGTACATTTGAGGGCGTTATCGATCTACTTGAACAAAAAGCATATAAATTTGAAGGACACTATGGAGAAAATATAGTTGAGATCGAAATTCCGGAAGACATGAAAGGGAAAGTTGAAGAATATCGTAATATATTAATTGAAAAAGCTGCGGAGTGTGACGACAATTTAATGGAAAAATATCTTGAAGGAGGCGACTATACAATTGACGAAGTTAAAGTTGCTATAAGAAAAGGAACTATCGACAACGCTATGTATCCTGTGCTTTGCGGAACAGCTCTGCAAAACAAAGGTATTCAATTAATGCTTGATGCGGTTCGGGAATATCTTCCTTCGCCATTAGACATTCCACCTATAAAGGGAACAAATCCAAAAACAGAAGAAGAAGAGGTTAGAGAAGCTGATGAAAACAAACCATTTGCCGCATTGGCATTTAAAATTGCAACAGATCCTTATGTCGGTAAACTTTGTTTCTTCCGTGTTTACAGTGGAAAATTAACAGCGGGAAGTTATGTTTATAATTCAACAACAGGACAAAAAGAACGTATAGGACGGATTTTACAAATGCATGCAAATCATCGTGAAGAAATTAAAGAGGTTCATGCGGGAGATATTGCAGCTACAGTAGGACTTAAAAACACAATGACAGGTAATACTCTTTGCGAAGAAGGTCATCCTATTGTTTTAGAATCGATAGAATTCCCGGAACCCGTTATATCTATTGCGATTGAACCGAAAACAAAGGCCGATCAAGAAAAAATGGGAATAGCGTTGCAGAAACTTGCCGAAGAAGATCCAACATTCCAAACTTACACCGATGAAGAGACAGGGCAGGTTATTATATCCGGAATGGGAGAACTTCATCTCGAAATTATTGTTGATCGTCTAAAAAGAGAATTTAAAGTTGAAGCAAATATCGGGAAACCGCAAGTTGCTTATAGAGAAACAATTCAAAACGAAGTTCAAATGGAGGAAAAATATGCAAAGCAATCGGGTGGGCGTGGTCAATATGGACATGTACTTATGCGATTTTATCCACAAGAACCCGGAGCAGGTTACGAATTCACAAACAAGATTGTTGGAGGAAAAATCCCAAGAGAATATATTCAACCGGTTAATAAAGGTGTGGAAGAAGCAATGACACGTGGTGTTATAGCTGGATATCCAATGGTAGATATTAAAGCTGAATTATACGACGGTTCATACCATGATGTAGATTCATCTGAAATGGCATTTAAAATCGCAGGTTCAATATGTTTTCAAAATGCCGCTAAAAGAGCTAACCCCGTTCTTCTTGAACCTATAATGAAAGTTGAAGTTGTAACTCCGGAAGAATACTTTGGAGATGTAATGGGCAATTTAAGTTCACGAAGAGGACAAATCAGCGAAAGCGGAGACAGAGGAAATGCAAAGTTCATTAAATGTGAAGTACCTTTAAGCGAAATGTTCGGATACACAACAGATTTGCGCTCAATGACACAAGGTCGTGCAACATCAACTATGGAATTCGGTCATTATGCCAAAGTACCGAAGAATGTTGAAGAAAAAGTAGTAGCTGAAAGAGGAGGCACAAAAAGAGCTTAAAAATAGCTTGCATTTACAGTACAATTTAGCTAATATCTCTTAGCGTTTAGAATAAACTCGCAAATAATAACTTACTATTTAAAACCAATTCTTATGGCTGAACAAGAAAAATTTGATCGTTCAAAGCCCCACGTTAATGTTGGAACCATCGGACATGTTGACCATGGTAAAACCACATTAACAGCTGCAATTACAGCTGTTGCCGCCGCAAAGTGGCCGGAGAGCAACAACGCGGTTGCTTTTGATCAGATCGATAATGCTCCCGAAGAAAAAGAAAGAGGAATTACAATTGCAACATCTCATCAGGAGTATTCAACAGATAAAAGACACTATGCTCACGTTGACTGTCCGGGACATGCCGATTATGTAAAAAACATGATTACTGGTGCCGCTCAAATGGATGGAGCAATTTTAGTTGTATCTGCAGCAGACGGACCTATGCCACAAACTCGCGAACATATTCTTCTTGCTCATCAGGTAAACGTCCCTTATATCATTGTATTCTTGAATAAAATGGATCAAGCCGATCCTGAAGTTGCTGAACTTGCAGAAATGGAAGTACGTGAACTTCTTACAAAATATGAA
Source organism: bacterium (assembly GCA_021158225.1). Taxonomy (GTDB): domain Bacteria; phylum Patescibacteriota; class Gracilibacteria; order UBA1369; family PNNO01; genus PNNO01. Next base: position 11,584 of record JAGGUZ010000003.1, read on the forward strand.
TATCCTGGAGATGAAATTCCTATAATTAAAGGGTCTGCGCTTAAAGCTCTTGAAAACCCAACGGGTCCTGATGCAGAACCTATTGTTGAGCTTCTAAAGACTCTTGATGAATATATTCCTGAACCAAAGCGTGAAATCGACAAACCTTTCTTAATGCCGGTTGAAGATGTTTTCTCTATTAAAGGTCGTGGAACTGTCGCTACAGGAAGAATAGAGACAGGAGTTGTGAATGTTAACGATGAAGTTGAAATAGTTGGTGTTAAAGACACAAGAAAAGTGGTAGTTACAGGTGTTGAAATGTTTAAGAAACTTCTTGATGAAGGTCGTGCAGGTGATAATGTTGGTCTTCTTTTAAGAGGTATTGAGAGAAATGAAATTGAAAGAGGACAAGTACTTGCAAAACCGGGAACAATTAAACCACACACTAAATTTGATGCTGAAGTTTATATCTTAACTAAAGAAGAAGGTGGAAGACATACTCCGTTCTTTAAAGGGTATAAACCTCAATTCTATATTAGAACTACAGATGTAACCGGTTCAATTGAGCTACCTGCAGATGTAGAAATGGTAATGCCTGGCGACAATGTAAAGATGAAAGTTGAACTTGGAACACCAATTGCTATGGACGAAGGACAAAGATTCGCTATCCGTGAAGGAGGACGAACCGTTGGAGCCGGCGTTGTAGCTAAGATTATTGAATAGTTGTCCTAGTCGCCCCCACCTTACGGTGGGGGCTTTTTTAGTTACCTGGTAACCCATCTTTAATAGCTTATTTAAAGCAACTACATTAACTTACCGAGTAAGCACTTGACTTCGTCCGATTTTTCCTTACAATGGCATAGCAACAAATAGCTGTTTCTTGTTTTTAAGAAACACTTCGCCAAGAAACGAAAAGACGAACGCAAGTTAGGCTCCGTGTGAGCAAAATCTTATCGCAAGCCAACGTGAGCAAAGAACTCCTTCAGGCGGAAAAACCCGGATACACTTTTATTATCGTTAAAAAACCAATAAAACCGGGAAGTTGCAATCTCGGTATTTTAACTAACAAACTTCAAAATGGCTGCAAAGCAAAAAATTCGAATCAAACTTCGCGCTTATGATCATAAGATTATTGACGACAGCGCAAAACTTATTATTGACACCGCTATTAGAACAGGAGCAATTATAAACGGTCCTATTCCCCTCCCCACAAAAACGGAAAAATATACCGTGAATAAATCTACATTCGTTCACAAAACTTCGCGCGAGCAATTTGAAATAAGAACACACAAAAGACTTATTGATATTTCTGAGAGCACACCAAAGACAATCGAGTCCTTATCTAACCTAAGCCTGCCTGCAGGTGTGGATATCGAAATTAAAATGCTTGTGAATTCTTAACCGAGTGCAAGACTTAATTTTCATCAAACACCTTTTCTTTTTCACCAAGAATCGGTTCCGGATGGCTTACATATACCTGCCAGATTGCAAGAAGCGTGGCGGGTATTTCACGTAGATCATAATAAAACTGTCCTTTGTACTTTTGTCTACTTGCCGAGACACCAATGGAATCCAGCCCTAAAGCATTACAAGTATAAAGAGCTCTATATAAGTGATATTCCTGAGTAACTAAAATCGCTTCGTCAATTTGAAAAATCTCTTTTGCACGATAGCACGTATCGTATGTTCTTCTTCCCGCATAATCCAAAACAATATCCTCCTCCGGAACAGAAAGAAGCTCAGCATATCGTTGCATAACTTTTGGCTCGTTATAATGAGTCACTCTGTTATCTCCGGACAAAATAATTTTCTTAACTTTCCCTTTATTATAAAGATCTATCGCCGTAACAAGGCGATCACGAAGAATATCACTCGGAAGCCTGGTAGTTGAATTCACAGAAGCTCCAAAGACAATTGCCACAGACTTTGACGGCACATCTTTTATGTCATCATAATTATAAATAAGCCCCTTGACGGAATTATGAACAATTAAAAGCACACCAGAACATATTCCCACAAACAACAAGAATGTAGAAAGTAAAATCGTTATATTTTTTTTGGTAAATATTTTCATTTAAATACACTTTAAATGTTGTTGAATAACCTTATTTCTGGTACAATATACTAATAGATTTTTAACAAAAACAAAAATGAAAAATTTATTTAACATTTCTTTTAAAGAAAATCGGTTGGTATTTATGTGCCCTCCAAGAAGAACTCCGGAGGGAAGAAGCACAGCTGAGACACTACCAACAAACGAAATCAAAAGGTACGACAGAGCAGTTAATAAAGAAGTGCAAAGAAATCTATACACTTCAAAAAGCGAATTTCAACGCAGGATGAATGAAGCTATAGTGCGAGCAACATCAAAACTGGTAGACGAAAATCCTGGAGCAAAAACATTAAAACAATTCGACAAAGACAAATATAATAGAACTAAGTTGTTTTTAGCCAAAAAATTAAAAGGTAAATTCCGAATACAAGATTTACCAAGTTTAAGAATAAGTGCCGCTTTAAATGTTGGGAAACTGGCAAGAAAAGAAGCAAAAGTTAATCTTTCTTTAGATACGGATTTATCAACAACCTTTTTAAAACCGGGAGCATCGAAAAGAGAGCAGACAAGGGCAATGATTTCCCCAAGTCTTAACCTTATATCAAAATTAAGTAAACAAGGCGTACCACCGCAACAATTAAAAAAAATCGTATCACAAAGACGGCAAATAGCCAAAAATGCAAGAACCAAAGCCGTTCTGGATGCAAACTTCGGAAGAATAATAACTCTAGCACAAAAATATATGACAGATGCATTAAACAATGCATAAATTAAAGCGTTAATTTCCGCTTGACTTATAAAAGCACGTTGCTTATACTCTGCTGGCAATGTGTTTTTTACGTTACAAAAAAGGTTCAAGGGCTCCTTGTAAGCAAGGATTTAAGAAGTAAGATCTTTGAGACCATATTAACCTCTTGTAAAACATGCTAGGAATATTAGGAAAAAAAATAGGTATGACTCGCGTCATTCAAGACGATGGTCGTGTGATCCCAATCACCGTTGTACAGTGTGAACCGAATGAGATAACTCAAGTGAAAACAATGGAGAAGGATGGATATCCGGCGGTAGTCCTCGGTTTTTCTGCATTAAAGAAACCGAAAAAGACTAAGAAATTTCGATTTCAAAGAGAAGTAAGACTAGACGATGGGCAGGAACTTAAAAAAGGAGATAGCGTTTCATTAAAAGACTTTAATGAAATAAAAGAGGTATTTGTAACCGGAACTTCAAAAGGTAAAGGATTTCAGGGAGTTATAAAAAGACATAACTTCTCAAGAGGACCGGAAAGTCACGGATCACATCATCATAGAGAACCGGGTTCTGTAGGGTCATGCGCAAAACCCGGGCGAGTAGCCAAGGGTAAAAAATTACCGGGACATATGGGATCAGCCAAAGTAACAATTAAAGGTGTTAAGGTTGCATACCTTGATGCTAAAAATAATGTAATAGGACTTAAAGGGGCACTTCCAGGTCCAAACAAAGGGTTAATCTTTATTAAAGCAAACGCATGAAAGTAGATTTATACACACAAACAGGCGAGAAGAAAGGGCAAGTTGAATTGAAAAAAGAATTTTTTGAAGTTTCTTACAATGAAGACCTTATCCATCAGGCTCTTATAAGACAACATGCAAACGGTCGAATCGCAATAGCTCACACAAAAACCAAAGCCGAAGTAAGAGGCGGAGGGAAAAAACCATTTAGACAAAAAGGTACGGGTGGTGCTCGTCAAGGTTCTAAACGTAATCCGCACTTCAAAGGCGGAGGCGTTGTGTTCGGTCCAAGAAACGATAGAAATTTTGCAGTCGACATGCCCAAGAAACAACGAAGAAAAGCTTTGTTCTCAGCTCTATCGGCTAAAGCCAGTAACGGACAAATCATAGCATTGGAGAATTATGAAGGAGAAATCAAAACAAAGTTATTTGCAAAGCTTATTGAGAAATTACCAATCGAAAGAAATGTTCTCGTTGTTATCCCGGAAAAGAATGGAGTAATTCAAAAATCAACCGAGAACCTAGCAAATGCAAAAACCATTATAGTTAATTATTTAAATATAGCCGACTTACAGAAATATAGAAAAGTTTTATTTCTAAAAGACGCCCTTACAAAGATGGAAAAAGTCTTCAGATCGGCAATTAAAGCTTAATTTACAATGAAAGATTTTCACACAATAATAGGTCCAATTACAACTGAAAAAAGCACAATGCTTTCCGATAAAGGCAAATATGTGTTTAAAATTAGAAAAGACTCAACCAAAATAGATGTTAAAAATGCTATAAAAACTATTTACGGGGTTGATACAAAGAAAGTTACAATAACTTATATAAGACCAAAATCCAGACTTGCAAAAGGAAAACATATGTACGAAAAAAGGAAACTTGCAAAAAAAGCGACTGTTACAATTAAGGATGGTAAAAATATAGATATCACCAAAATTAAAAACTCTAAGAAATCTAAGAAGTAATAATGGCTATAAAAAATTACAAACCGACAACACCAGGTAGAAGAGGGATGAGTGGATACTCATTTGACGAGATCACGAAGTCTAAACCTGAGAAGAAACTTACCGTTCGTCTAAACAAGCGTTCAGGGCGAAACAATCAAGGTAGGATTACAATTCGTCATAGAGGCGGAGGTCATAAAAGACTTTACAGACTCGTTGATTTTAAAAGATCGGACAAGAGTAATATAGAAGGAATTGTAACCGCTGTTGAGTACGATCCTTACAGAACAGCTTACATTATGCTCATAAATTATAAAGATGGAGAAAAAAGATATCATCTTGCTCCACAAGATATTAAAGTGGGGGATAAAATAATACTTGCAGATAAGGTTAAATTAAAACCCGGAAACAGAATGTTGCTTAAAAATTTTCCTGTAGGTTTTATGGTTTACAACATTGAAATAACAAAGGGAAAAGGTGGACAAATGATTAGATCTGCAGGATCTGCGGCAAAAGTTGTTTCACAAGAAGACGATTCTTACACGCAAATTCAACTCCCTTCGGGAGAAGTAAGACTTGTAAGCAAAGACTGTTATGCAAGTTTTGGAGAAGTGAGCAACAGTGACCACTCTAATATAACGATAGGAAAAGCCGGAAGGACAAGAAATATGGGAAGAAGACCGCAAGTAAGAGGAAAAGTTATGAATCCAAACGATCATCCACATGGAGGAGGAGAAGGAAATCAGCCTATTGGGCTTAAACATCCGAAAACCCCATGGGGAATGCCCGCCCTCGGATACAAAACTCGTCGTAGAAAATACAGCGACAGATTAATCGTTAAGTCACGTCATCGAAAGTAGACTATCGATTGCTAATTACTAATTGCTAATAACTAATTAAATCATGGGAAGAAGTAGTAAAAAAGGACCATACGTAGATCAAGATCTTGCTAAGAAAGTCGCAAGAATGGATAATAGTGGCCAGAAAAAAATTATTAAGACATGGTCTAGAGGATCAACTATCTCCCCGGACTTCGTAGGACACACATTCGGAGTTCATAATGGAAAACAACATATTCCTGTATTTGTAACCGAGAATATGGTTGGACACAAATTCGGAGAATTCTCTCCAACAAGGAAGTTTAAAGGACATGGAGGAAAGCTTGCAAAAGCACAAAAGTAAATATTAACCATTAAAAACCCGTGAAAGCAATAGCACGAAATGTACGAATATCACCAAAGAAGGTAAATTTAGTTGCCGGACTTGTTAGAAGAAAAAATGTTAAAGAGGCACTAAACATATTAAAATTCACACCTAAGAAAGGAGCAAAAATACTTTATAAGGTCTTGCATAGTGCCGTTGCAAATGCAGAAAACAACTTCAAGCAAAAACCCGATTTATTGGTAATAAAAGAAATAATAGTCACCGAAGGACCTACTTTCAAAAGAAGTGTTCCCGTATCAAGAGGACGTGTACACCCTATCTTAAAAAGGAATTCGCATATTACTGTTACAGTAGGGCTTGAAGATACCAAGGAAGAAAAAGATACCAAAGAGAAAAACCCCACCGATAAAAAATAACATTATAAATTCACTTAGTTATGGGACAAAAAGTCAATCCAATCAGTCTGAGAATAGGAATTAATCGCTTATGGGATTCAAAATGGTATGCCAATAAAAAAAAGTATGGAAAAACTCTTCATCAAGATTTTGCAATTGAAAATGCGATTAGAGAAAAGCTAAAAGATGCAAGTGTATCAAAAATCGAGATTTTACGAACATCAAATGCTGTAACTATTAATGTACACAGCGCAAAACCGGGGCTTATTATAGGACGTGGAGGAGAAACTATCGAAAAACTTCGTGAGTTTTTGGATAAAAAATTCGGAGGTAAATTCAGCGTTAATATCATGGAAATCAAACAACCGAATATGGATGCACACCTTGTTGGAGAATCTATTGTTAAACAAATCGAAAGAAGAATTTCTTACAGACGTGTGGCTAAAATGGCTATTGATAGATCATTGGAAGCCGGTGCGCTTGGAGTAAAAGTAAAAGTTGCCGGAAGACTTAATGGAGTAGAGATTGCCCGTAACGAATTCTTCAGTAAAGGGAAGATTCCTCTACATACGTTTAGAGCCGATATCGATTATGCATATCTCCCGGCCAATACAACTTATGGAATAATTGGAGTAAAAGTTTGGATCTACAAAGGAGATGTATTTAAAAAAGATATAGAAGTTCAAATGACAGGTAGCCCATTACCGGAGGAAGAAAAAAAAGCTCCCGCAAAAAAGGTTGAGAATAAACCGAAAGCCAAGAAACCAGTAAAAAAAACTACTAAGAAAAAATAATTATGCTCGCACCAAAAAAGCAAAAATTCAGAAAAATGTTTCGTGGACGAAGTGCCTTAAAAGGTAAAGCGTACAGAGGAAGCACCATGAGTTTCGGTGAATTCGGGCTTAAAGCTCTTAGTGCCGGAGAAATTACAGCAAGACAGATTGAAGCGGCAAGACGATCAATCACTCACTATTGTAAGCGTGGAGGTAAAATATGGATTCGTGTATTCCCACATAAACCGCTTACGGAAAAAGGTGCAGAAACTCCGATGGGTTCAGGGAAAGGTGCTGTAGATAGATTCGTAGATACGGTTAAACCGGGCAAGATCATATTCGAAATGGATGGAGTAACGGAAGAAGTGGCCAGAGAAGCATTAAGAAGAGCGGCGCATAAATTACCAATGAAGTGTAAGTTTGTAAGCAAAATATCAGTTTAATTTAAATTAAGAAACAATTATGTTAAAACTCGACGAATTAAAAAAAATGAGAATCCAAGACCTTGATGAAGAATTCGACAAAACTACAAAAGAGTTGTTTAAACTTAAATTTGAAGTAAATACCGGATCTGAAAAAGGAAGTCACCAAATCGGAAACTTAAAAAAATACAGAGCACAAATTCTAACCGTTAAAAACCAATTGGTAGCGGAAAAGGAAAGTAAGTTTGATGCTCAAGCAAAATAATATCACTCCCCTAACCTATTACAAAAAATGAGGACAATAACAGGAACAATAACGAGTAAAAAAATGGATAAGACTTTAGTTGTAACTGCACATCGTTATAAAAATCATCCTAAATATAAAAAACGATATCGCGTATCAAAAAAATATTTCGTTGATAATCCGGAGAACAAATACGAAATGGGAGATAAAATCACAATTTACGAAACAACTCCGATTAGTAAATTAAAAAAATGGACTACAGCTAAACCTAGCAGAGCTGAAAAAGTGAGAGAGTAGTAAAACACTTACTTATAATTAATTATCATGATTCAACCAGAAACACGTTTACAAGTAGCAGATAATACGGGAGCTAAACTAGTAGAATGCATTAAAGTCCTTGGAGGCTCTAAAAGACGATATGCATCAATAGGAGATCTTATCGTTGTAGCGGTCAAAGAAGCTGCTCCAAAAGGACTTGTAAAAAAGAAAGCGGTAGAAAGAGCCGTTGTAGTAAGAGTAAAAAAAGAAATCGGACGAAAAGACGGATCATATATCAGATTTGATGAAAATGCCGTTGTAATTATTAATAAAGATTTACAACCAAAAGGAACTCGTGTGTTTGGTCCTGTAGCAAGAGAACTAAGAGACAAAGGGTTCCAAAAAATAATTTCTCTTGCACCGGAAGTAATTTAAATCTCAATTTTAAACTAATTAGACAATGAAAGTTAAAACAAGCGATAAGGTACTGGTCATAACTGGAAAAGATCGCAATAAAACCGGGAAAATAACCAGAGTAATAAACAAGTTGAACAAAGTTGTTGTTGAAAAGGTGAATATGAGAACAAAACATATTAAAAAAACTCAAACTGCTCCCGGAAGTAAAATTCAATTTGAAGCAGCTATAAATGCCTCTAATGTGCAAGTAATATGTCCAAACTGTCAAAAAGCAACCAGAGTCGGTTATAAGAAACTTGAATCGGGGAAAAAGCAAAGAATGTGTAAGAAATGTGGAGAATCTTTAGATAAGATATCAACTATAAAATAATTATTAACTTTATATAAAAGTGGCTAAAGTAATGACATTAAAAGAAAGATATCAAAAAGAAATTTTACCTGCTCTTCAAAAAGAGTTGGGGATTAAAAATGTAAACGCTGTACCTAAAATAACCAAGGTTGTTGTAAATGCAGGACTTGGAAGTGCGTATACAGCTGGAACAAAAGACTTTACCGAGTTTACGGAAAACTTTAAAGCAATTACCGGTCAAGCGCCGGTTATACGAAAAGCCAAGAAAGCTATTTCTAATTTCAAACTCCGCGAAGGGCTCCCAAACGGTGTAATGGTTACACTCCGAGGAGCTAGAATGTATGACTTCCTAAATAAGTTAATTAATATAGTGTTTCCACGTATAAGAGATTTTAGAGGAATATCGCGAAAAGCATTTGATGGACACGGTAATTATTCTGTAGGAATTAAAGAACATACCGTGTTTCCGGAAATTAATCCGGATGATCTGGTTAAAATTCACGGATTGCAAGTTTGTATTAATACAACCGCAAAAGATAATGAAGAAGGTATGGCTCTTTTAACAGCCTTCGGATTTCCATTTAAGAAGAAATAATTAATTAAAGTTAAACTTATGGCACGAACAGCACTAGTCGTCAAAACTAAGAAAAAACAACAAGAATATATCCATGCATTGGAAAATGGACAAAAACCAAAATTCCCAACTCGTGTCTACAACAGATGCGGAAGATGCGGAAGAAAAGGCGGATATATGCGAAAATTTGATCTATGTAGAATTTGCTTTCGTGAACTTGCCCAAGAAGGAAAAATAACAGGACTTACAAAATCGTCCTGGTAGAGCGAGCAAAGCGAGCTCTTTATAGTCCAAAATACTTGAAACCACTCACTTAAATTAAATATTAATCATGAACACAGATCCAATTGCAGATTACTTAACAAGAATTAGAAACGCATCTCTCGCAAAACACTCAACTGTACGAATACCTTACTCAAGCGTTAAAGAAAATATTTCAAAGTTACTTGTAAAAAGAAGATTTCTTGAAAAGTACGAAGTAAAACCTAGTGGGGAATTTAAAGAGATTGAAGTAAGCCTTAAAGGATGGGAGAAGGAGCCTCTTGCAATTAAAAGAGTAAGTAAGCCGGGGCAAAGAATATATTTAAAGAGTAAAGATATTAAAGCTGTTAAGAACGGACTTGGAATGCTTGTACTTTCAACATCCAAAGGAGTTATGTCCGGAGAACAAGCAAGAAAAGAGAAACTTGGAGGAGAAGCTGTCTGCGAAATATACTAGAGGCGAACGAAGTGAGCCTTAATTGTAGCCTAACTTAATTATTACTACTAAATATTAATCATAAAAAATGTCACGAATAGGAAAATTACCAATCGAGATACCGCAAGGAGTTACTGTTGAAATAACAAAAGATCTTGTTACAGTAAAAGGACCAAAAGGTGAATTATCAGAAAAAATTCACGAGAAGATCACGGTAGAACAAAAAGATAACCAAATAATTGTAAAAAGAAATGACGATGGGAAATTCGCCAGAAGTTTACATGGCTTAAGCAGAAATCTTATTAACAACATGGTAATTGGCATAACCGAAGGATTCAAAAAAGAATTGGAAATTATCGGAGTTGGATATAGAGCTCAAGCACAAGGAAATAAAGTTACATTAAATCTTGGATATTCTCATCCAATTGAATACACGGCTCCGGAAGGAATAATATTTGAACAAGATAAGAACAAAAAAAACATTTTAGGAATTTCCGGTATTAATAAGCAGGTAGTTGGAGAAGTTGCCGCTAAAATAAGATCCTACAGGAAACCTGAACCATACAAAGGAAAAGGAATTAAGTATGTTGGAGAATATATTGCACGTAAGGCCGGTAAAACTGCAGGTAAAGGAGAATAGACTATCAATTGCTGATTACTAACTAATAACTAATTATAATGCCACTACAGAAAACACAATCAAGATATAGGAGACACCAAAGAAGTATTGGAAGAATGCAAGGAACAGCGGATAAACCAAGACTTATTATATATCGCAGTAATACATCTATGTATGCTCAATTAATTGACGATACAACAGGTAAAACATTAGTGTCAGCTTCAAGTATGAAGCTGAAAAAAGGAACTCCGATAGAAAAAGCGAAAGAAGTGGGAGCGGAGCTTGCAAAAAAAGCGAGGGACATAAAAATTACAACATGCGTATTCGATCGTAACGGATTTAAATATCACGGAAGAGTTAAAGCTGTTGCGGATTCGGCTCGTGAAGAAGGGCTTAATTTCTAATTATTAATATCTAATTACTAATTTAATATGGGAAAACCAGCACATAAAAACAATCGAGGCCAAAGAAGGGAACCAAAAGAATTCGATGAAGAAGTTATTCAAATCGATAGAGTTACTCGTGTTGTAAAAGGTGGACGTCGTTTAAGATTCAGAGCCACAGTTGTAATTGGAGATAGAAAAGGAAGAATCGGTATTGGGATTGGGAAATCAACCGAAGTTGCAGGTGCTATTCAAAAAGGAATCGCAAAAGCCAAAGTTTCTCTTATTCGTGTTCCAATTTTTAGAAATACTATTCCTCACGATATTAAAGTTAAATTTAAGGCTTCTCGTATTTTAATGATACCGGCAAGCGAGGGTACCGGGATTATTGCTGGAGGAGCTGTGCGTAAAGTTGTTGAACTTGCGGGTATTAAAAATATTTTAAGTAAATCATTCGGAACAAATAATAAAGTAAGTAATACTCAAGCTGCTTATAAAGCTCTTGGCTTGCTTAGAAAAAGAACTGACAATCGAAAGAAAGATGTTAAAGTACAAGCGCCAACAAATGATACAACAAATGACGCATCAACAAATCCGGCTCCAAAAAAAGAAGCCAAAAGAGATTAATAAACTATTTAATTATTAGATAATGGATTTACTAACACTTAGAAGCAATAAAGGGGCAAGACACAGAAAAAGACGTGTTGGACGCGGAAACGGTTCCGGAGTTGGAACATATTCCGGACGAGGTATGAACGGACAAAATGCCAGAAGTGGGGGAAAAAGAAGACCGGGATTTGAAGGAGGACAAACAAGTTTTATCCAAAGAATGCCTAAATTACGAGGATTCAAAAATCCAAATGGGAAGAGATATCAAGTTGTAAATATTTCGGATTTGGACACTTTTAATAATGGAGAAACCGTAAACAAAGATTCTCTTTTAAAAAAGAATCTTATTGGGAAAAAGACCGGTCTGGTTAAAGTACTTGGAAACGGAAAATTAGAAAAGGAACTAACAGTAAATGTAGACGCCGTTTCTAAATCCGCAGAAGAGAAAATTGCAAAAGCCGGAGGGAAAGTTACGTTAAACAAACTTGCAGAGAAAAAGGAAGACATCCCTTCCAAAGAATAATTTTAAAAAACTATGTTCAAATACCTACAACAGATCTGGAATTCGAAGGATTTAAGAAATAAAATTCTAATTACATTTGGAATTATTATTATTTTCAGAATTTTAACACAAATTTCAATTCCCGGTGCAAACTTGGATGCGATACGCGCCGTAATCAATAAAAATCAATTGTTTGGAATATTCAGTGCGCTTACAGGTGGTTCCGCAAAGAATTTCTCTATTATTTTAATGGGGCTTTCACCTTACATCAATGCATCCATCATTATGCAACTATTAACGGTTATAGTACCGAGCTTGGAAAATCTTTCCAAAGAAGGCGAACAAGGAAGAGAAAAAATCAATCAATATACAAGATGGCTAACAATTCCAATCGCATTTATGCAATCTTACGGAATGATAGTTCTTATAAATTCACGAGCAGCTGTACCCATATTGCCTAACATTGGAGATCCGGCAATTGTACTTCCCGTTATGTTAACAATTACAGCCGGAACTGTACTCCTTATGTGGCTAGGTGAGCTTATTTCCGAATATGGAATCGGAAATGGTATATCTTTAATTATCTTCGCCGGTATTATTGCCAACATCCCAATTGCAATAGGACAAACAATGGCACTTACACAACAAAATGCAGATACCCTTATTCCATTTGTAATTATGTTGCTTGTTACATTTATACTTCTTGCCTTTGTTATTCTTGTTACAGAAGGTCAAAGACAAATCCCTATTATATATGCGGGTAGAGGCACAAGGGGGAAAAGTGATCACGCCACCTTACCGATAAGGGTAAATCAAGCAGGAATGATCCCTATTATCTTTGCTGTCTCAATGACAACGTTCCCGGGTGTCCTTGCTCAGTTATTCCAAAATTCAAAATCTGAAATACTAAAAGCAATTGCCGAGTGGATTGGTACATATTTCCATGTAAACAGTCCTTTGTATGTTGCTGTTTATTTCTTATTGATTATCGCTTTTACATATTTCTATGTAAGTATTACTTTTAATCCGGATCAAGTCGCGGAAGATTTACAAAAACGAGGAGGATATGTTCCCGGTATTCGTCCGGGAAAAGAAACCGCCAAACATCTTGCGAAAATATCAAATAAACTTAATTTATGGGGAGGGCTGTTTATTGGTTTTATCGCAGTTTTCCCAATGATACTCGGTTCATTTTTTACTTCATTGCAACTTGGTAGTATTACAATGTTAATAAGTGGAGCAGGAATGATTATTATAGTAGGAGTAGTGCTTGAATTTATAAGGCAAATAAATGCGCAACTCATTATGCACGACTATTCTAAATTCTATTAAAGTTATTAAAATAATGTTGTCATGGACATAATATTGTTCGGCATTCAAGGTTCTGGAAAAGGTACCCAAGGAAAACTTTTAAAGGAATACTATAACATGTCTTATTTTGAGACTGGTGCTCAATTAAGGAAACTCGCGTCGGAAGATAGCGATCTTGGACATGAAGTAAAAAAAATAATTGAAGCGGGTCATCTTGTCCCAAATGAGATAGTTATGAAAATAGTCCAAAACTTTTTATCCAAGGTTTCGGAAGGAAAAAGTATTATATTTGATGGGATCCCGCGTAATATGATTCAAGCAGAAACCTTTGCAAAACTTTTAGACGATAATAACAGAAAATATAAAGCGGTGATTTTGGAATTATCGAAAGAGGAAGCTTTAAAAAGACTCACTCAAAGAAGAGTATGTTCAAAATGTAAAGAAGTTTATCCGGCAAGTTACCAAAAAGAAACTTGCGAAAAATGTGGAGGAAAGTTAATTACTCGCACGGATGATAACACTGAAAGTATAAAAGTAAGACTTGATGCATTTTTTACCGAAACAATACCGGTTATAAATATGTTTGAATCGAAAAATAAATTAATTCACATTAACGCATCGGGAACAATTAAAGAAGTTGATAAAAATCTTAAAGAAATACTCTCTCCAATTTTAAAACAACAATAATATGGCTATTACAATTAAAAATCCCGAAGAAATTAAAATTATGCGTGAATCATGTAGGATTCTTGCGCATGTTTTGGAAGATATAAAAGAATTTACAGAAATAGGGAAAACCACAAAACAGCTTGATGATTATGCCGAAACCTTAATGAAAAAATATAAAGTTAAACCATCTTTCAAAGGATACCAAGGATTTCCCGCAATTTTGTGTACATCGGTTAACGAACAAGTTGTACATACAATACCAAGCAACTATATCTTAAAAGACGGTGATATTTTAACGGTAGATTGCGGAGTTATTCATAAAGGCTTCCATTCCGATGCCGCAAGAACAATAATGCTTGGAAATGTTCCTGAAAAGACAAGACAATTTGTACTTACTGTAAAAAGAGCATTGAGCGCCGCAATCGGGAAAATTAAAGAAGGTGTGAATTTAAATGTTATCGGAAGTACAATCCAACAAATTGTAGAAACGGAGCACGGATACAGTGTTGTAAAAGAATTAACCGGACATGGCATAGGAAGAAATCTTCACGAAGATCCTTTTATTGTAAATTTCAGGGAAATATCACCCGGACCAATGTTAAAAGCCGGAATGACAATAGCAATAGAACCGATTGTAGCAATGGGAGGCGGGCAAACTCTCACCCTTGATGACGGATGGACGATAGTAACAGCGGATAAAATGCCTGCATGCCAATGGGAGAATACCGTTCTTATCACAAAGGATGGAGCTGAAATACTCACGAAACTCTAATTGTTAAGATAAAATTTCACTCCAAATTAGATTTATTTTACAATATTTTAGCTCTCTTGCAACTGTTTTTTTGCAAATAGCAAAAATATCGTTAAAATCCCTTGATTTAAGGATACCTCTGGGGTACTATCCTATCGCTGTCAGTTTTTGGCTACAAGTAACAATATATTGCCACATGGCGAAAGAGGTTATAGAAGTCTTCGGAGAAGTATTAGAAACGCTCCCAAATGCAACATTTAAGGTTAAACTTATTGATAAGAACTATCCCGAGCATAGTGTACTTGCTCATCTATCGGGAAAAATGAGAGTCAATTACATAAAAGTCGTACCAGGAGATGTTGTAACTTTGGAATTAACTCCTTACGACCTTACAAAAGGACGTATTACGTTTAGGCACAAGTCGCCGGAAGCGGCAAGAGCTCTAATGGCGGAACAAGAAGCAGAAAAAAAAGAAACTAATAACACCGATCAATCATGAAAGTAAGATCATCTGTAAGAAAAATTTGTGATAATTGTAAGATTATTAAGCGAAAAGGAGTACTTCGTGTTATTTGTAAAAACAAGAAACATAAACAACGACAAGGGTAATCATCATCAGTAATTAGCAATTAACAATTAATTATGGCTCGTATAGCAGGTATAAATCTACCAAAAGAAAAAAGAATTGAAGTTGGGTTAACTGCAATTTATGGAATTGGTAGAAAGTTAAGTACAAAGATGCTAAGCGATCTTAAAATGGATCCGAACACAAGAGTAAAAGATCTTACTGAAGGTGAAATTGCAAAATTGCGTGAGGCAATCGGGAAAATGCTCACCGAGGGCGACCTTAGAAGAAAAATTTCGCTTGATATTAAGAGACTTCAAGATATTGGAAGTTACAGAGGTTTTAGACACAGAAAAAGATTGCCGGTACGAGGACAAAGAACAAAAACAAATGCAAGAACAAAAAAAGGGAAAAGAATTGCTATTGCAAACAAGAAGGTTGCAACTAAATAATAATTTAAATAATTAAACTTATGACAGAGAAGAAAAACGCTAAATCGGTAGTAAAACGAAAAGGAAAAAGAAGGGTATCTTCCGAATGTAACGCATACATACAAGCTACTTACAATAATACCATTATAACTATTACAGAACCGAATGGGGACGTAATATCATGGGCTAGTGCGGGTAGCAGTGGATTTAAAGGCTCAAGAAAATCAACTCCGTACGCAGCACAAGTTGCAGCCGAAAATGCCGTAGAAAAAGCTCAATCTGCTGGAATAGAAAAAGTAAATGTATATGTTAAAGGAGTCGGATCGGGGAGAGAGCAAGCAATAAGAGGGCTTAACTCTTCCGGGCTTCATATCGTTACTATTACAGATATAACACCGATTGCTCATAACGGTTGCAGACAGAAGAAACAACGAAGAAATTAATTTAATTTTCAAATTAACCAGTATAAGACATGGCTCGATATAGAGGACCGAAAACTAAAATTGCCAGACGAGAAGGGATAAGCCTTGCAGCATTTGGAAACTACGAAGGAGCCGCATTTAAAGCGGCGCAAAAGAAAAACTATCCACCCGGACACAACGGGAAAAAGGGGTCGTTCTCTAAACCTTCTGAGTTTGCAAAACAACTGAGAGAAAAGCAAAAGGCAAAAAGAATTTATGGAGTATTGGAAAAACAGTTTCGAAGATATTATAAAAAGGCCGATAAAATGGAAATGGCTACAAATGTTTCGCTCCTAACTTTGCTTGAAAAACGCATGGATAACATTGTATATAGAAGCGGAATTGCGGAAACAAGAAGACAAGCTCGCCAAATAGTTACGCACGGACTAATGAATCTCAACGGTAAACGCGTAGATATCCCTTCTATCGAACTGAAAGTCGGAGACAAAATTGAAGTAAGAGACACAAAAAAAGCATCTCCCCTATTCAACGAGATAAAGAAGAAAAAACCAAGAGCTCCAAAATGGCTTAAGACAGACCTTAAAAGCCTTAATTGCGAAATCATCAGAGACCCTCAAAAAGACGATCTTGAGCATATTATTGAAGCTCAGCTAATCGTTGAATACTACTCAAAATAATCCTTTTCTTTTAATTAATAGTTTACTATGCATCAAATACAAGAAGAAATTGGCATTCCTAAATTCAAGCCACAGAAAAAGGGTGATAATCATATGGTGTTTACTCTTGGGCCACTTCCTCCGGGATATGGAATGACGGTTGGTAATGCACTTAGAAGAGTACTTCTTTCATCATTGCCCGGTGCTGCTATTACAGGAGTCAAGATACAAGGAGTAACTCATGAATATTCTACAATCAAAGGTGTTAAAGATAGTGTTCTTGATATTAACTTAAATATCAAACAGCTTTATGTAAAAATGGAAAACAAAGAACCTGCAACTTTGGAGCTTAATGTTTCCAAAGCTGGTGTTGTAACAGCAAAAGATATCAAATGCCCTACTGGAGTTAAAATTTTAAATCCCGATCAATACATTACAACTATAGATAACAAGTCTACAAAACTTAAAATGGAACTTCGCGCGGAAAAAGGAGTTGGATATATTCCGGCATCACAAAAAATTAAAAAGGAGAAAATCGCCGGAATGATAGTACTTGACGCTGTTTATACCCCTGTTATTAAAGTTCGTTATGATGTGGAAAACACTCGTGTAGGAGAAATGACAAACTTGGATAAATTATCACTTGAAATTAAGACAGACGGAACAATATCTCCGGAAGATGCTCTTAAATTTTCTTCGAATATTTTAGTTTCTTATTTTAGTCTCTTTAATGAGAAAGGAATTATGGTCGAACAAGATTTTATGAGTGATTTTGCAAAGATTACAGCAAAAGAACAAGAGAAAGAAAAAGCAAAACCGATACAAGAATCATATACTCCTATTGAAATTCTAGGATTCTCTCCAAGAACACTTAATGCACTTATAAACGGAGGTATAGGATCAATTGAGCAACTTTCAAAATGTACGGAAAGTAAACTATCAAACTTAAGAGGATTCGGGAAAAAAGCTTTAACGGAAGTTAGCGATGCCTTAGATAAGAAAGGTTTAAATCTTTCAGAAGAATAATCTAATAATTAATAACCAATAATGCGACATCAGAACAGATTGCAAAAAATCGGGACAGATGCATCACATCGTAAGTCAATGCTTAAAAATCTTGCAATGAATATAATTATTCATGAAAAAGTAAAGACTACAATCAGTCGTGCAAAAGCTGTGTCTCCGTTTGTAGACAAGCTTATTAACGTCGGAAAAAAAGAAAATAAATTGCATGTTATCAGACAACTGGACAAACTTATAACTCATAAAGACTGTAGTAGAAAAATTATGGAAGAGCTTGTGGAAAGATATAAGGATCGTGCTTCCGGATATACAAGAATCACTAAAGCCGGATTTAGAGCAGGTGATAATGCGTCTATGGTATATATTGAACTCGTTTAATTATGAAAACATATTCACCCAAAAAACAGGATATCGATCGGACTTGGTACATTGTTGATGCCAAAGATCAAATACTTGGAAAACTTGCAACCAAAATTGCGGTTAAACTTAGAGGGAAAGACAAACCTATTTTCGCTCCTCATGTAGATTGCGGAGATTATGTGATTGTTATCAACGCAAAAGATATTGCGGTTACAGGTAATAAAATGAATGATAAGTATTATTACACTCACAGCGGATTTACAAGTGGTTTACGTAAAAAACCCCTTAAAAAATTACTTGAGGAGAAACCGGAAGAAATTATAAAGAAAGCCGTTCAAGGAATGATCCCGCGAAACAAACTACGCAAAGAAATCATGTCAAAGCTTAAAATATTTGCAGGACCGGAGCATACACATGAAGCTCAAAAACCTAAACCGTTAACTGATTAATAATTATGCCAGCACAGCCTAAATCAAAAAAGAAAGATGTTTATTATTATGCAAACGGAAAACGGAAAACCTCCATTGCCCGCGTTAGAATTATTCCGGGTGGAAAAGGTGAAATTACAATCAACGAAAAACCGATGAAAGAATTTTGCCAGGTTAAAACGCAACAAGATTTAATTTTAGCACCGCTCGATCTTGTTGGTCTTTCAAATAAAGTCGATGTAAGTGTTAAAGTTACAGGTGGAGGATTTAATTCTCAAGCTGACGCAATTAGACACGGCATAGCAAGAGCTCTCTTGGAATATGATGAAATGTTTAGAGCAACTCTTAAAAAAGCCGGATTTATTACAAGGGATTCAAGAATAAAAGAAAGGAAAAAATACGGATTGAAGAGGGCAAGAAAAGCACCTCAATTCTCTAAACGTTAAAATGCGATTTGATATTTGCACACTGTTCCCGGACATGTTCACTTCTTATTTTAGTGATAGCATTTTAAAGCGCGCTAAAGATGAAGGCTTAATAGAGATCCGCATTCATAATATTCGTGACTACAGCAAAGATAAGCATAAAAAAGTTGACGATACTCCGTATGGAGGCGGAGCCGGAATGCTCATGACCGCACAACCTTTGTACGATTGCCTTATGGCTGTTAAAAAAATTAATAGTGGACCGGTTGTGTTTATGACACCGCAAGGCAAAAAATTAACCCATACGCATGCGAAGAGACTTGCAATGAACAATGAGTCTCTTATTCTATTATGCGGACGATACGAGGGCATAGACCAACGAATTCGCGATCTTCTGGTTGACAAAGAAATAAGTATTGGAAATTACGTTTTAACCGGCGGTGAACTTGCCACAATGGTGGTCGTAGACGCCGTTTCACGATTTATTCCAGGAGTACTGGGCGACGAAGCCTCAGCGGAAGAGGACTCATTTAGCAGACGACTTGGAGGAAAAAAAGAATATCCGCATTACACAAAACCCGCAATTTTTGAAGGATTGGAAGTACCAGCCGTTCTGCGCTCAGGAAATCATGCCGAGATAGCAAAGTGGAGAAAGGAGCATTTAAGATAACCTGAAGCATTTAACCAATATTGTCAGCTACCATATGCAACTTTTGTCTCTCTTGTTTTACAATATTGTTCATAGCTAAATTTTATTACAAAGTGGCTTTTGTAGATAACTTTTTACTTGCCAAACTCATAAGGTTCTTATACAATTTTTTCTACCTCTTAGCAATATATTAACTATGAAGCGTTCACTATTTATCCTTGGCGTTTTTGCCCTTTTCGTAGTAGTAAATTCGCTCTTTATAGTTACACCGCCGGTTAAAAAAACGGTTGTTAAAACTGAAAAAAAGATAGAGAAGCCCATTCAAGAACTAACGGGAAAAGAGAGAATTCCAGTCCTTGAATATCACAATTTTGATACCGACAATGCAAGATGGACTCGCTCACCGGAGTCTTTTTATAATGACCTTCTATGGCTCTATAATAACGATTATCGTCCCATTACGGTAAATCAGTTCTTGAAAATGAAATTCCCAATTGAGAAAGGGAAAAAACCGTTTTTAATTACTTTTGACGACGCCAGTGCAGGCCAATTCCGAATTCTGGAAGATGGCTCCATTGACCCGAATTGCGCTATTGGAATTATGAATAAATTCCACGAAGATCATCCAGACTTTGGTACTGCAGCAACATTTTTTGTACTTCCGAACAGTTTTAGGCAACCGGAATATACGGAAGCCAAACTCAAATATCTAATAGCCACAAGTCGCGAGATTGGAAATCATACTTTTGGACATGAAGACCTGGCAACTTTAACAGCCGATGAAATCCAAAAAACCCTGGCAAAAAACAAGGCATATGTTAATAAGAAACTTGGCCGGGATTACTCCTCCGGTGCACTCGCCTACCCTCTTGGACATTACCCGGATGGCGAGCTTCTGAATTTCATAAAACATGGTAAATACGATGACACCGAGTACAACATAAAAGTGGCATTTTTAGTTGGAGCAAGACCGGCGCTAACACCGAACAACAAGGATTTTGACCCATACAAAATCCGTCGAATCCAAGCAATAGATGATGAATGGGAAAGATGGTTTAACCGCGAACCCGAAGAAACAGCAAAGTCCGATAAAGTCCCCAAGTTTATACCTTATATTGCACATAGCAACGAAATCATCGAGCCAAAGAAATTTGATCTTGATGTAAAGTTCACACCAAATAAAAATATTGTTGATACCGGTGCGGAAAATCTTGATGTGCACGGAGAAACGGACGCTCCCAAGCTACCATATCAAACATGCAAACCAACAAACGCAAAACCACCATCCATTGCAAGCATCCTATGGAAGTCGCTTAAATACAAACTATCAAAAGTTCGTATAAATAACCCACCATTATCAAAACCCGACGGACTTAAATTCAAAGACGGCAAATTCTACTATACGATTGCAAATGAAGATGAATCTATATCGGAAAAATTCTTTAAATATTCAAATCAATATAGGCTTTCTGATTTTAAGAACGATTTGTTAAAGGCGAATCCGAAAAGCAATTTTGAACCCGAAGATGAAATAATAGTGCCTGACATACCGGCCATACTTATAAAACACCCACTTAATGTAAAAACCCCTTGGGGAATTTATTTAACCGGTTATTATGCGATTTCGGACGAAGGAAAACGTCTCATAGAGCAAATGAAAGAGCGCGGAGGAAATATGATAGTTTTTGATGTCAAAGAAATAGATGGCTATGTGTATTATCCCTCATCTGTTTCAATGGTTAAAGAAACCGGAGCGGATAAACACATTTCCATCCCGAATTTAGCAAATTATGTTCGTTACTGGCACGATAAAGGTATTCACCTAACAGCTCGCATGGTTGTTTTTAAAGATATAAACCTTTCCAAAAACAGACCGGATCTTGCAATTAAAAATTCACACGGAGGACTTTGGGAAAACCGTGAAGGTTCCGTTTGGCTAGATCCATCAAATGAAGAAACTCAAAATTATATTCTTGATCTAACGGAAGAGCTTGCAAAAGCAGGTATTGATGAAATTCAATTTGACTATATAAGATTCCCCACGCTTGGTCCCGTTAACAATACAAAGTATAACTTCGATGAAGCAACAACCGAAAAATATGAAATAATCAGAGATTTCATATTCAAAGTCCATGAAAGATTAGCCCCCTACGAATCCAAACTCGGACTTGATGTTTATGGAGTAATTGTATGGAATAATGGATATGACGCTCGCTCCACAGGTCAAAGAATGGAATGTTTGGGACCTTACATAGATACTGTTTATCCAATGGTATATCCATCTCATTTTGGCCCCGGATTTGCCGGCTTCGACAGCCCGGGAGATCATCCTTATTATTTTGTAAACGAAAGCATTAAACTGTTTCAGAAATATTTAGAAGGAACAAACACGGAAATTCGCCCATGGTTACAAGCTTTTTCATGGAGAGTTTCAAATTATGGACAATGGTACATAGACGAACAAATAAAAGCGTCCAATGATGCCGGAGTAAAAGGTTATGCTCTCTGGAATGCCGGTAATAAATATTTTTAATATCTACGCACTCTGTTAAGCTGATCCGTAAACAAGTTGTGAGCTTCTCTATAATCATCAAAAACTTTCTGACAAGTCTTTTTAAACGAATTCAAACTTATATCGTCAAAAGCGTTCTCCTTCGCATAGGCAAGAACCCGTTTATATGCATTTTCATAATTTATAAGCTTTATGATGTAATCCGTATTAAATGTTTCTTCTATTTTCTCTTTATTTCGACGAAATTGATTCTTATTCATATAATTTTTAATCAGTTCTATTTCATGAGAAATATTATTTACTTTTTCTTCAAGAATTCCAATATCCGATTCAAGATTAAAATCTGCAAAGAGATCGTTTAAATCTCTTGTTCCAATCCCAATTTCATTAACTGTCTCAACGATATGATTATGAATATCCAAACCGATGTTTGTAATCTTAGACGAACCGATAAGTTGCGCTTTCCCACCTGACACATCAAAAAATCCATATACGATCAAAACACCAAGTATAAGAACAAGTACGGTTAAGCCGGATATGTAAATAATAAATTTTTTCATAGCATAAGCATTATAGAGTTGCCACTCGCGATTGCAAAGTTTTTTGTTTCTGGTAAAATAATCAGGCTAATTTTTGTTTTATGAATGACAAAAAATTCAAACTCGTTTCTGATTTTAAACCAACCGGGGACCAACCCGAAGCTATCGCTAAACTTGTCAAAGGAATAAAAGCCGGGAAAAAAGACCAAGTCCTACTGGGCGCAACCGGAACCGGAAAAACTTTTGTAATGGCGAACATTATTCAGCAAGTTCAGAAACCAACACTTATTATTGCTCATAATAAAACATTAACGGCTCAGCTTTGTACGGAATTCCAAGAATTCTTCCCGGAGAACGCGATTAACTATTTTGTTTCATACTATGATTATTATCAACCGGAAGCTTATATTGCGCGGACAGATACTTACATAGAAAAAGATTCATCCATAAACGAAGAAATAAACAAATACAGACATGCCGCAACACAGAGTCTTCTTACGCGCAAAGATGTTCTTGTTGTTGCTTCTGTTTCGTGTATTTACGGTCTTGGGAGTGTTGAAGAATACGGAAATGTGGCGGTTAAGATAGAAATCGGAAAAAGTTACAAAAGAGACAAAATACTTAGACATTTAACCGATATACAATACACAAGAAGCCAGCTTGAATTTAGACGAGGAATGTTCCATGTTTTGGGCGATACGGTTGAGATTTATCCCCCATCCGGAGACACAATTTATCGTCTTGAATTTTTTGGTGATGAACTGGAACGAATTTCCGAAGCAGATGCTTTTACCGGAGAGGAACTTAAAGAACTGACAAATATTAAAATTTTTCCTGCGAGACACGATGTCACAACAGCAGATAGAATTCAAAAAGCAGTTGGACAAATACAAATAGATCTTAAGAATAGATATGATCAATTAAAAAAAATAGGGAAGAATATTGAAGCACAAAGGCTTAAAACAAGAACCGAATACGACATAGAAATGCTTCTTGAAACGGGATATTGTAGCGGAATAGAGAACTACACAAGGTACTTGAACTTGCGCGAACCGGGAGAACAACCTGCAACATTGATAGACTATTTCCCCGATGATTTTTTGATACTTATCGACGAATCACATATGACCGTCCCTCAAATAGGAGCGATGTATAATGGGAATTTATCACGAAAACAAACACTTATAGAACATGGTTTCCGACTTCCTTCAGCCAATGACAACAGACCGTTAAAATTCGAGGAATTTGAGAAACATATTAAAAACGCCGTATATGTATCCGCAACTCCGGGGAAGTATGAAATGGCCAAAACCAAAAGAAAATTTGTTGAACAAATAATAAGACCAACCGGACTTATAGATCCGGGAGTTGAAGTACGCCCAAGTAAAGGACAAATACCGGATTTATTAAAAGAAATAAAGAAGAGAATTAAAATTAAAGAGCGCGTACTTATAACTACGTTAACAAAAAAATCTGCGGAAGAACTTACGGATTATCTTGCAGAACAAGGCATTAAAGTCCGTTATCTTCATTCCGAAATCGATACACTGGAGCGTATTGAAATTCTGAGAGATCTTAGACTGGGAAAATTCGATGTTCTTGTTGGAATAAACCTTTTACGAGAAGGGCTCGATTTACCGGAAGTATCTTTTATTGGAATTTTAGATGCCGACAAACAAGGATTTTTAAGATCCACCTCCGCTCTAATTCAAACAATCGGACGTTGCGCGCGCAATGTAAACGGCTTTGTTGTTATGTACGGAGATAAAATAACGGATGCAATGAATAAGGCTCTGGACGAAACAAATCGTCGTCGAACAAAGCAAATTGCATATAATAAAAAACATGGAATTACTCCAACAACCATTAAAAAAACAATAAAAGATATAACTCTTCACGGCAAAAAAGATGAAAGCCAGAAGAAATACGAAAAAGTACCAAAAGACGAAATGAAACATTTAATGAAAACACTTGAAGATCAAATGGATCTTGCTTCTCATAATTTGGAATTTGAAAAAGCCGCAGAATTAAGAGATGAAATAGATATGCTTCGCGAAGAATTCGGAATGTAAGTCTTAAAACTTGACAATAAAGGCATGGATGCTATAACTTGTATCCTTATTATTCTTTTATATACTAGTCATGATCGAAAGTAGCGAACCTGAAGTTTTTCTAACAAATCAAGAAAGATTAGAGCTTATTAGAAATACTCTTTTGGAAATTATTCAAATTAGTTGTGATGAAAATATACGCGAGTTGGACAGAATGGATCTAATTAAAGTGAAATTGGGTGATATAATGGTTCATATTGAGGCTGGCGGAGGAGAGCTTGGATTAAACCAAAACGAACACTCTGTTATAAGCTCTTTAATGTGGCATAGTAACGATTCTGCTCTGCGTATAGCTTACAAATGCGCTCGATTGCTTGGAGCTTTAAATCAACCTTCTCGTTATCCGGAATCGTGGGATAATCAACCGATTATAATTAAAAATGCTTTTTTAAAAGATTTGCAAAATATGCTCGATATTGTTATAAAAGACAATTCAGTCAAGAATCTTCTTAAATTAGAAGAACTTATAAGCGGATTTCTTGTTCATGAATCTCTCAATTCGGAGGATGAAGTCAAAAATGTCTGCCTTGAAATTGAAGACTGTATTTATGAAACTTTATATTACGGCTTTGAACTTAGCTTGGTAAGACTTAGTATACAAAAAAACACAACCGTTACAATGAGAGGGAAATTAAGCCTGGGTCTTTCATAAAAGGCTTAAGTATGCTATAATGAAACGATCAAAAAACAAAAACAAAATGGATAGTTCTACGGAAAACAACAATCATCACAAAGAAAAGAACTCTCAATATGTCGGCGAGTGGCTTAATCGAAAAGGACCGAGAGATCTCGAGCCTTTACCTTTAGAAAGAGCTATAACCAATGAGCTTGCCAACCAAGTTATAGAAGACGAATCAACTAAATGGGACACAATCAGAGAAATTGCGGGAAATTTCAACAAACTCGGAGATGATCTTGAAACTTTCATTGAAAACTTCCTTTTTCAGGAAGACTTAAAAAATCCATACCGCAAAGATGCTCAAAAAAGGGTAGCAAGCCACATACAAAATTTAATTTCCCGCATAGAAGAAGAAAACATAAAATTAAATTCTTATAGAGATATTGTCGGAGACATTGTAACCACGCTACTTAGACATTCTTTAAATATCCTTAAAGAGAGAGCAAGTAAAATTCATGATGCCACGGTGAAAGGAAATCCTGTAAGCGTAAATAATTCATATAAATCGTTTGAAAATTATCGAAATAAATTTTTTAGCGAACTTTCACAAATTCTCTTCATCTTCGCAAACGATCCTTTTGCTCGCGCAGAAGCAGGCCCTTTTGAAAAAGAGATGACAGATGTAATCTTTGACGCTCTTAAAATTCCCGCAATACCGGAAAACATGCTCGCAGAATATATACAAAGAGACGATACAAAAACCGATGAAGAAACTTTTAGAAAAGACTATGAATTTTTTATGAATATAGAGCTAGGTTTACATAAGCAAGAATTGCATGAAGAAATTTACATAAATCGTAAGGAATTAGAAATGCAATTGGAAACGAGTACAAACTCTCCAAGACTAAAAGATTTTTTAACAAACGAACTTAATTATTGGGAAAAAATGACACCGGAAAAACGATACAAACAACTACTACGTATGCGCATTTTTGAATTGTTAGAAACTTCCGCTGGCGAAAAAAGACTTACTCCGGAACTTATGTACAAATTCTATTCCAAGATAAGGTTTATGTAATAGAACTCTACCAACCGCCTCCACCTCCACCACCAAATCCCCCACCGGAGAATCCGCCGGAAAACCCACTTCCACCACCCCATGCGCTCGAACCTCCGCTACTTCTTGGCGAAGACGCAAATGCGGTTTGTGTGTGCACTGAGAACCTATTTAAATGATCCAATAAATAAAATGTATTAAATGTGCTCATGTCATTACTTTCAAACCAACTTGGGGGTTTTTTGTAAATATCTTTAAAAGCTCCAGCCCATTTTTCTCCAAGCCCAAGAACCATTGCGTAAGGAAGAAGCTTTTCAAAAAAGATATTCTGATCTTCTTGAAATTTAATTCTATCTTTTTCAGCGGTGCGTATATATTCTTCCAATCCTTTAATCTCTATAAGTGTTTTTGCCCCTTTAATAGTTTTACGTGGCATTATAAAAGAAAACAGAATAAATAGTCCTCCACTTGCCACAATTGCAAAAACAGCAGTTAGACCGATAAAATCAGTTATAAATCCTGCCCCAAATAAAGTAGCCCATATTATTCCAATCCCTATTCCCATATAAATTGCCCTAATATTCTCCGGATTATGAGCAAGATACCCGTCCTTAACCAAACCTGTATAAATTTGTTTTTTTATACCTTTTATATGTTTATAAAACTTATATTTAAGCGATGAAATTTTAATTTTCTTTTTCCCACCGAATATTGCCCCCAAAATCTTTTTTTCATGAGACTTCATATTCTTATCATCCGAATAACTTTTGACAACTTCGAGTTCATAATCAGTGTCATCAAAGAAAAACATCTTTTTTGACTTAATTTCATGTATTTTTATATATCCTCTAACAGCATAAGTAATAATTACACTTGTTATATCTTGTATATCAACTTTTTCGTCTATAATTGTTCCAACTTCAGTTGGAGTTAAATCGTCGGGAGGTTCAAATCTTGGAATAACTGTATCTCCAACTTTTGGATCTCTACCAACCGTATACCATTTCCAAAAAAGGAAAACAAACACAAACAAAGGAATTAGCAAAGACCAATTATCAACAACAAACCACCAAATTTTCATAAACCAAGAAGCTTCACTTATAATCCCTTTCGGCCAACCGGCAACTATTGTAAAACCTTCTCCCGGAGCCGATGGCTTTGTAATGGAATATTGCAAAGTTTGCCCATCTATAACAGTAGATAAACAATCCTTCGAAGTCTCCCCGTAAAACCCGGTATAACAAGTGGATGAAAGAGAGCTCTCATCTACTTCTTGAGGTAAATGAACCGTAACCGTACTTGAAAGAACCGGAATATCCCACGAACTATACGGATTCCAATAAAGTTCGTTATGTTCATCAAAATAACCAATTGCCCTGTTAATATCATAAGCTATTACATATGTTTGTATGTCGTTATACACAACATCTTTGTCCCCGATTTTAATAATATACTCTCCACCGCTTTTATACTCCGATGCTATCGAGCGAGATTTTCTATTTTCATCTGTAACACTTATAAGTTTAAAACGGAGATTAAAAGGATTCCCGAATTTATCTTTATAGCTTATTGGGATATGCCTGTATATACCATGATGTGGCGACCTTGTAAAATCCGCCTTAACTGTTTCCACAACATGGATTTCTCCCGACTTATCAAGTCTTATATCTTGATTAACTTCAGGCAAATTCCAGGAATAATCAGCAAGTGCGGAAGGCGCCAGCAAAGCTAAAAATCCAAGTGTAGCAAGAAACTTTTTCATAAGAGAAAACAATTATTCTTCTTTTTTATCGTCATCAGTTTTCTTTTCATCAGAAAAACTAACTTTTACATTCTTTCTTTCTTCGTCGTCAATTTCAAAGAAATCACGTTTCTTAAATCCAAGCATTCCGGCAACTATATTGTTCGGGAAAACTTGCAATTTTGTGTTGAAATCACGAACAGTCCCATTGTAATACCTTCTTGACATTTGAATATGCTCTTCAATTTCTTTTAATGTCTCCTGAAGCTCCATAAAATTCTGATTTGCTTTCAACTCAGGATAATTCTCCGCCACTGCAAACAAAGACTTTAAAGTTGATGATAACATATTCTCAGCTTTTGCAGACTCGTTAGGCGTTTTTGCCTGCATAGCTTGGCTTCTTGCTTTTGTAACCTCCTCAAAAACCCCAGCTTCATGTTTTGCATAACCCTTTACAGTCTCAACCATATTTGGGATAAGATCCCATCTTCTTTTAAGTTGAGTATCAATATCTGACCAACCTTCATCAACTTTGTTTCGAAGAATAATCAAAGAATTGTAAACTCCCATTGCAAATAGCCCCACAAGAATAACAATTCCGAGTACAATGTATAAAACTTCCATTGTTTTGTCGTTAAAAAATAAACCGGAACAATTGTATCAGATTTAAGATTACAAGTTAAGTTTCAAATGCACGAATAAAATTCAACTTCGCACTTGACATATATACCAATATCAAGTTAAAATTGTCTCCTTTTTTATCTATAACCTTAATTGTAAAATGGGAATTGAAAAAAATACGGGAATGGAACACGGTTTATATCCCGAACAAGTAAATAGTCTAAGACTATCAAATGTCGATGAATTCGACGAAAATACCGTGGCTTATGCAAGACTCGGTGAAGAGACTTTAATAACTTTAGCCGCAACCGGAGAAGCTCCTTATGCGTCTTTGGTGCCAGATGCACTTGAATACAAATTGGCAGAATTTGATGACGAATTGGATGACCCGTTAAGAGACCTAAGTAGTCCAACCGGAACAACAAAGTTCTTCTTTATGGTAGGCGAACTTGCAAAACGAGGATTTAACGTACACCAAGTTTTAGATTTAGGAGAAGAAAGCGATTTAATACGTTTTCTTGATGACTTTAAAAACGATAGATTCCCGGAAGAAGCCAAATCTTCAGAAGCCATAAACAAATTTGTAACAAAAGCCAGAGAATTTGGAATATCACGCCCGGAACTAAATAAAATATTCAATAAAGCAAGTAAGAAAAAAGGTGTTTTAATAGGCCTATCACAAGCGTTCCTGGACGAAGCCGGAGATGACGCTTGGCCTGAACAAAATAATATCAAGAACAATCATCCTTGCAGATATGCAAAACTTCGGGGAGGATTAAAGCTTGAACATATAACAGGAATCCTTCCTCTTGATAAAACTTCAAACGCTGTTATGGATACTATAACAAACAATCTTGACGACAAAGTTGAAAAAGTAAAAACTCTTGTTGGACAAGAAGTAGATAATACTCTGCAAGTTTAATTGAGTTTGTCGTAAATTTCCACCATTTTTCCACCAAACTGAGTGTTTATTAGAGTAAGTTGCTTACCGTCATCACTCAGTTGGAATGTTGAAATATATCTATCTTTAATTCCTCCCGGGCAATCATTATCTGTAATAGAAATACTCATAATCCCATCTCTAACCGACATATTCCCCTTTATGGTGCACTTTGCAGTAGATGATTCGTATGTATTTTCAGTCATTTTAATTGTAGCCGGATCAACATTTTGGACAACTCCATCCAATGTTGCGCTAACACGCGACCACGAACCTATATAACCGGAATTAATCCAACTCTTAATTCTCTTAGTTTGTACTTTTTCTGTAGTTTGCGCTTTATCAGCAGACTGGTGAACTTGGCTATCGTTATCACATGCGCTAAACGATGTTATCGCCGTAATAAAAAATATCGCAATAAAAAATTTTTTCATTTGGGTTTGATTAAAAAAACACTGGAAAATTATAGCATTAAAAACACAATTATACTAGAATCACTCCCTCACAAAAGAAAATAGAATCATAGAAACAAACACTAAAACTATACTGTAAACAAACATTGCTTCGGGATTTATCTTGTCCCATATCAGCCCTGCAATAAATCCTCCCGGAAGAGCCACCAAACCTATAGCTGTATGAAAAGCTCCAAGCGCTGTCGCTTTTAAATCTTTAGGTGCCAAATCAACAACAAACGCCCTTTGGACTCCGTCTATCATTGCGTAAAAAATTCCATAAAGAGCAAAAGCGAGCAACATAGCATATAAATTCGAAATAAAAATCAATCCAAAAGTCATAATGGCAAATAATGTATATCCCCCAATTAATAAAGGTTTCCTGCCTATCTTATCAGAAAGTATTCCTGCCGGAATTATAAATATTGTATATACAACATAAAACAAAACATAAAGAAGAATCGCCGTATTATCGGCAAGCCCTATGTTTTGAGCTCTTAATAATAAGAAGGCATATCCAAAGTGTCCCAATGCAAAAACGGAAGATACACCAATAAAAATCTTTAAATCTCTCGGCAATCTTTTAAAACTTGATTTCAATGATATTTGTTCCCTATTTTTTTCCGATTGAATATTAACGGCAACTTTCTTTTCCTTAAGAAAAAGAATAGTAATAACCGCCACAACGGAAGGCAAAAATGCAAATAAAAATATATTTTTATATCCGAAAATCGGGAATAAAAAGAAAGCCGCCAAAGCTCCGAATACAGAACCGAGTCCATCCATTGCTCTATGAAAACCATATGCTTTTCCTCTTGTTTCCAAAGTGCATGAATCAGCTACAATTGCATCTCTTGGAGCGGTTCTAAGCCCTTTCCCAATTCTTTCTATTACGCGAACAAAAAGAACAAAAAACCATCCGCTTGCAAATGCAAAAAGTGGCTTTGTTATTGAAGATAACGAGTACCCCAACAAAACAAATGATTTCCTTCTTTTTATTTTATCGGACCAATATCCGGATATAACTTTAAATAACGATGCGGTTGTTTCCGCGGCACCTTCAATAATACCCACTTGATACGCAGTAGCACCCAAAACGCTTGTTAAGAACAAGGGAATTAACGGAAAAACCATTTGGCTTGATAAATCCGTAAACATGCTAACAAGCCCTAATATCAGAATATTCCTGGTAATCCCGTTTAAAAAACCTATTTTTTTACTTTTAGTATTGTTCAGATTGAAGTTCAAAGAAATTTTTCGGATGCGAGCAAGAAGGACATTTCTCCGGTGGCTCTTCTCCTTCGTGAATATATCCACACTCTCTGCAAACCCAATAAACTTTCTTCTCTTTCTTGAATACCGTATTTGCTTCAACTTCTTTTAAAAGCTTTTGAAATCTTGCCTCATGATGCCTTTCCGCAACAGCAATAGCCCTCAATCTTACGGCAATCGCCAGAAAACCTTCTTTTTCCGCAATATCAGCAAACTCCGGATACATTTGAGTTTGTTCATAGTTTTCTCCGGCAATAGCGGACTTTAAATTTTCCGCCGTATCTCCCAAAGTTGTTGGCGCGTTAGCCTCCACTGTTATCTCACTTAATTCTTCTCCGCTTTTTTTCTTTAGTTCGTTAATAAGCCTAAAAAGCCATTTTGCATGTTGTCTTTCGTTCTCAGCGGTAAGCAAAAATATTTCGGAAATCTGCTCGAAACCTTCTTTCTTGGCGATTTTCGCATAAAGACTATACCTGTTTCTTGCCTGGCTCTCGCCAATAAAAGCTTTTGTTAAGTTTTTAATAGTCTCGTTCATAATTATGTTTTGTTAAATTATTACACATCTGCAAGTCTATTAATTAAGTCACCACAAGTCAATCAAGAAACTGTTGCCAATACATTAAATTTGAAAATATGACAAAGTTATGATAACATCATCCCCAAATTAAATTTTAATCAAAAATGTTAGAAGAAATAACTGAAAAGTTTACGGATAAACAGGAAAAGGCTGTTGAAAAGGCTGTTGATGTTATTATTGCAGTTTTGACAAAATCATCTGGCTATATAAAAAAAAATTTGCTTAGAGTTCTTGGAATATTTCCGAAAAATGGCGCACATATGCTTGATTGTATATTGGTTAATTCCGACGTAGTTGATTTTGATGATGCTAATGAAGTTGCAACGTCTCTTCATAATGATGAGTTAAGAACAGAGGTTCTTAGAAGATTAAGAAATAGAGGATTTTTTAAAAAAGAGGATGACAAACGCAAAGCAGATAAAATGAATAAAGTGAACGAAGTACGTGAAGTATATTCTTCTTTACAGCTTGTAACTGTTTTTATGGCTCGCGAACAGATACAGTGGCTTGTTAAAAGAATAATCTTGTTTAATGAACAATTGGATGCTTCCGTTATAACTGTGTTTATTAAATCATTCGCAATTCTTGATGACAATAGAGTAGATCAAATAATAGATTGTCTAAAAAATGGCGAGTGTCGAATGAAACTTGTTAAAATTATAAGCAATAAAAAATTTATTTAAAAACCCTTTTTCCTTTAGAGAGATAGGCTTGTTACTTTTACGCTCCCTTAACTGCTTTGCAATCACATCAACCTTTCTTTCGTGAGTTGTCATAAATTTTTTAGTTTTAAGTTAAGTTATTTGTTTAAGTTCCATACATAATCGTAGCCAATTGTAGAAATACAAAAAAACCGAAAACATCCGTAGCCGTTGTTATAAAAATAGTCGCCGATGAGGCTGGGTCCTTCCCCATTTTTTTCATAAAAATCGGGATTACAGCTCCGAAAAAACCTGCAATTATAAGATTTATCACCATTGCAAGCCCTATAATAAGCCCTAAAACCGGACTCTTATTCCAAAGCACAGCAATACCGGCAACCAATAAACCATTTATAATTCCGTTTACTCCACCTGCAATAACTTCATTTAGAATTACCTTCTTTGCCGTTTTGGAATTAACTTCCTTTAGCGCCAACCCTCTAACCATAACGGCAAGTGTTTGAGTTCCGGCGTTACCACCCATCCCCGCAACAATAGGCATATAAACCGCAAGCAAAACAAAAGCGGAAATTGTTTCTTTAAATAAACTTACAATCATTGCCGCAAAAAATGCTGTACCCAAGTTTACAATAAGCCACTTATATCTATTTTTTACTTTTATAAAAGCTGAATCCAAAACATCTTCTTCATCACTAATACCCGCGAAATCTCTTAAATTATTCGCCGATTGATTTTCTATAAATTTTAAGATGTCATCAGAATAAATAACTCCCAAAATACTATAATCCGAATCCAAAACAATAATCTTATTATGAGGATTCTTCTTAAAAAGAGATATCACACCATTTTCATCCATATCGTATTTAACGGAAGGGACTTTTGCTATGTATTTGTTTATCTTCTCGTTTCTTTTGGATATAGCAAGCGTATAAAACGGGAGCTCTCCAACCAAAAAACCTTCTTCCACAACAAGTATTGTAGGAATCTTCCCTGTTCTTTTTTCATGTTTTCGAATTATCTTGGAAAGATCTTCAAATGTTTTGTTCTTTCTTATCTCAATATAATCCAAGCTCATTAATCCGGCAGCAGTTCTGGAATCAAACTTAAGCAAAAATTCAACTTTTTTCTTAATATCTCTTCCCAATTTTTTCAAAAGCCTCCTTCTTCTTTTTTTGGGAATTCTCTGCAATAAATCGGTTACTTCATCCGGATCTAAATAATCCCCAAGCTGTACAATCTCTTTGTTATTCAACTTCTTCATAAGCTCACGCTGAATCGCATTAGGCAAACCAAGAAGAACAAACCCCCTGCTATTAGGGGGTAAGTCCCGGAAAAGAGAGACCCTTTTCGTCCTATTAAGTAATATTTCTTGAGCTAAATCGTTTTTCATCTACTTTTTGTTGTAGAAAGGATGTTTAACACACATAATTTCTAAATAAAGCACGAATGCGTTAAGCGCCAATGAGAGATACTGTACTCCTTGCGAAAACGAAGACAACAAAGCAAGTACGGTAAAGATTATACTAACTATAATAGCCCATTTTTGCCCTTTGAAAATTCCAACCGTAATAAATATTCCAAGAATAAAGAACAAAATAACCGGAATAAGTAAAAAAGTCCC
The DNA here is from genome assembly GCA_021158225.1 of bacterium. Classification (GTDB taxonomy): domain Bacteria; phylum Patescibacteriota; class Gracilibacteria; order UBA1369; family PNNO01; genus PNNO01. Next base: position 45,873 of record JAGGUZ010000003.1, read on the forward strand.
CATTGTAGCTAGAAATGAAGCCATTGGGAAGTTTTGCATTCCAGATCCTTGTAACATTTGAGAAAGCATTGCTCCTCCGCCAATAACAGCAAATATAAGTATCACAAGCACAATACCCATAAGTACAAGCCCGATAATATCGAGCACACCAATAGTGGTTCCTTCCCACGGACGTTTAACTCCATGCGTTTGGACCTGTGTGTTTTCATTTTCCATAGATAGAATGTAAAAAATAAAATAAACCTTGGTAATTATAACTTTATTGAATCTTTTTTACAATTTTCTTGCCTATTTTCTTTATAAATTTCGGTAAATGCAATTTTGTAGCAAACTCATACATATTCTTTAAAAACAAAACATATCTATTTTTTATTCTGTCTTTTAATGAATTTTGCTTGACCTTTTTTGCGTATGTAATGGAATCAATAAATTTAACATCCTTAAAATATTTTGATTTATATACCGATTTGGCAACAACTTTTTTAACCCCCGGCCAACCTATTGTATCGTGAAAAGCCATAACCCCACCTTCAACAACTTTTGGAAACCACACATCAAAATCAAGCCTAATAAAATCGTAGTCATGAGCTCCATCTATAAAAATAAACGCAACAGGCTTGTTAAAATCTTTGGAAGCATCTTCCGATGTTTTTACAATAGGCTCAACAATATCATCAACTTGCGCATCTTCTATATTTTTTTTAAATTCATTAAAAGTCCAAATTTTCTCATGACTGTCTTTATGCCTTGACGAACCGGTATGAGGATCAATTGCATAGATCTCAATTTTGTTTCCATCTTTAGAACCTTCTCCCAAACAAACAGTGGATTTCCCTTTCCATGAACCTATTTCCACAATTACCCCATTATTTGGACAACTTTTTGCAAGTCTGTAAAGAATATCTGCTTCTTTATCCGTTAACCACCCTTCAAGTTTTCGAACGGTTTTTAAAAGTTCTGTTATATCTTTTGTCATATTATATTAATTATAAAAATTTAAATCTTAATTAAAGTAGCAAATTCAGCCGTATCAATCCACTCCTTCTTCTATTATTGATTCATCAATAACACCTCTTTCCAACTTATCTTCATCCATAATTTTCTTTTGCTTCCATGTTCCTTTTGCAAACCAAATAATCGCTATTATTGCCGCAACGACATTGGCAATTGGAAACGCAATCCAAATACCAACCTCGGCAAAACCACCGTGCATAGAAAGCAAATAGGCAAGAGGAAAACGCAAAACCCACAATGAAACAATTGATAGTGTCATCGAAATCATCGTATTGCCGGATCCTCTAAAAGCACCGTTTAAAGACATCTGAATCCCAATAAACCCGAATGTTAAAGCCATCATTTTAATGAATAAAGCACTTGATTTTATTGTTTCTATTTCTCCCGGTATAAAAATCGCAGAAATCTGCTCTGCAAATATAAAAATAATAATTCCTATAAGACTCAAACCAACAAAACCCAAAAACGAACTTAATTTTGTTGTTTTTTCCGCTCTATCTATTTTTCCGGCTCCGATATTCTGCCCGACAATTGTTGATGTGGCCATAGACAGTCCCAATGCTGGAATAATTATAAAACTCAAAATTCTGCTTCCTATCCCATAAGCGGCCAAAGTAATCGTACCAAAGCTCGCGACTAGAAAAGTCATAATGACCATACCCAAGGCCCTTGTTGATTGTTCTATGGAAGCCGGAACCCCAATTTTAAACATCTTTTTTATTAGATTAATATCTGGTTTTAAGTCGTGTAAATGAAGTTGTATTTGGTGCTTCCCTCTAATAAGTAGAGTAATCCCGATTACTCCCGCTATACCTTGTGTAAAGATAGTGGCAACAGCAGCTCCCGCAACTCCGTAAGCCGGCACCACCCCATATCCGAAAATAAAAAGAGGATCAAGACCCAAATTTAAAAGTACTGTTCCAAAAACAATATACATTGGAGTTTTAACATCTCCGACTCCACGCATTAACGATTGAAACACCATATACGTAAAAACAAATACGGTACCGATAAAAGAAATTTTCATGTACGAAACAGCCGAGGAAAAGACATCTTGTTCAGCTCCCATTAGTTTTATTAAAAACGGAGAAAGCAAGTAGCCAATTGCGGACAACACAATGGAAACCGTAAATACCAATAATAAAGTTTGAGCAGTAATATGATTTATCGCATTTTTATCCGACTTCCCTTTGTATTGAGCCACAAGTATTGTTCCAGCCATCGCAAGTCCTCCCCCAAGATAAATTATAAGAAAAATAATCGGAAAGCCTATCGACACAGCCGCAACAGCATTTGTCCCAAGTCTTCCAACCCAAAAAGTATCAATTAATTGATAAGCGGTTTGCAATAAATTCACAAACATAATTGGAAGCATCAATGTAAGCAAAGACTTTAAAATTGAACCTTCCGTTAAACTGTTTTTCATCTGCATACCAATTTAAAAAATAACAATACCTTTGCGCACTATACTTGCTTTCATCTTTAAAATAAAATTTTTAACCGTGTAAATCGGATAAACTCTCGTCTACCTTCTCAATAAAAACGGCTCTTTCTGATTGTGCCGAAGCGGGAGTATCAACAGCTTTCATTACTTTTTTATAATATACCACAGCTTTATTCGCACCGGCTTTAACAGAAGCTCAAACAAGATTTCACAGTATCATTATTCGCACCATGCCCAAAAATCCGATTTTCAATCATACTTCAAAGATATGAAAAATCCTTATCTATAATCCATACAAATTTCATTTCAGCGAGAAAGCAAATGTCTGTAATGCAATCACTAGAGCCAAAACAATTATCAATAAAAGAGAGAGTCTTTTCTTTATATTGTTTTGTTCAAAGTTTTATTAAGATTACATTTCATTTTCACATTTTTTTTGCTCGTCCTTACCTTTTTTAATCTGGTAAGCCGGCACAGTGTAAGAATTTAACTGATCGTTAAGATTATTTATGTCTAAATATCCAAAATAATCCCAATCGACCCAAACAGAGAAACGAGGTCCGGGAGAATTATCTATACCATCATACATAAGAATAAGTTTTGTTCCATCCATTCCAGCTGTTCTAAGTATTTGAGGCTCCTCTTCCTCATACAATTTAAGCAATTCAGCAGTTTTTGTATTATATGAATATATTTTATTTACACTTGTCACATCAGGCCCTTCTCCATTTATACCAGCACTTATTGAAACATAAATTATATCCGGATCAAAAGGGGACTTTGGCAGTGAAACACTTTCCACACTCTCTTTTGTTTGAGATTCTATATCAGTAGTAAAAATTTCCCATTGTTGATCATAGCGATTATATCCTTCTTTAATTGTTTGATCTAAATCTACAGTATTTGGCGGTTGTTGAGTTTACAGTTGTTGTGTTGGATTTTTGACAACATTTGTACTTTGCCACCAGCAAACACCTCCGCCAACAATACCAGCAGTTATAACCACGGTAAGAAGAATTGACCATACACTGTTCCGTTTGCTTTATTGCCCCTTGTTCTTTAACCATATTTTTTCAGTTAATGAACATAAAAGTATTGGATAACATTTACTATAATTTTTTATGACAAAGCCACCAATCAAAACACTCAAACTCGCCCTTTTTGGCTTGCTCCAATCTCTCTTTTGCAGTTCTTGTATCGCTTGCAGGCGGTATAATCACATGATCGTTAACTATCTCATTATTTGGCCAGTTAGCCGGCATAGCAACTTTGTTTTTATCTGCAATTTGCATAGCCTTCACTATTCTTAATATTTCGTCCATATTCCTGCCAAGTTCCTGCGGATAGTATAAAATAGTTCTTATCTTTGATTCGGAATCAACAACAAACACAGCTCTAACGGTGTTTGTTCCCTTCCCCGGATGAATAAGCCCGAGTCTTTCGGCAACCGACCCTGTATCTGCAATTATCGGAAATTGAATTTCCACATCCATATTTTCCTTTATCCACTCTTCCCACTTGATATGAGCAAACACTTGGTCAACACTAAGCCCTATTAGTTCACAATTAAGAGCTTTAAATTTGTCGTATCTTTTCTGAAAAGCAACAAATTCCGTTGTGCATACGGGCGTAAAATCAGCCGGATGACTGAACAAAACAAACCACTTCCCGGCAAAATGACCTGGCAAATCAATTTGTCCATGAGTTGTCTGAACTTTCATTTCCGGAAAAACGTCTCCTAAAAGGGGCATACCCTTTTTCTCTGTTGGATTTTCCATATTATATAAAGTTAGTTATTTACAGCAGACAAAGTGTATCATGATCTAACTTGAGAACAACATAAATTTTCAAAAAACGCCAAGCTAAACAGTCAACATTATTAATTGTAAGAGTTGCTTTTTTACAACTATTTTTTGAATAACATCTTTATTTCACCCAAAAACATCTTGTAATTCATTAACAAGTGAACTATCACCAGCGCAGACATGACAAATCCAAAGAGTGTATGTAAATTTTCCAATTGCAACTTCCCAAATCCAAAAAAATTCCAACCGGCTTCTCCTGCAATTTTTCCCGAAGGAGATATGTATAATCCTATCCCCGTGAAAAGAACAATCGCAAACGTAATAAAAAGTAACGAAGAAAGAATTGCTCTGATTTTAATAGTGTTTTTCATAATGAGCACATTGTTATGTTATGCAAATAATAACAATTTACTATTTTTATATCTAGCAAAAAATTAGTCATTAAGTTAGTTTTGTTAATCCTCACCGATAGACTTAATCACTTTCAAATTAACTTCACTTAATTGACTCGCTATTCTATCTGCACCTTTATATTTCTCTATATTTAAACTACTGATTGAAGAACCGCTTGTTCTAATTTTTTTGGTTCATCTGTTCCGATTCTATATGTCTTACCATTTTTCATTGTTATTTCAACCGCATCAAAACCGGAAATATTGTAAATCAACATATAAGGCCAAAACCATACTCTTATTCCCCACCCATAATACCAATGATTTTTTACGGTTTTTGCAGTAAGTGAACTTTCCTGATCTGGTTAAATAATAGTTAATATATCCATTAAAAGGAAGTAACTAAACCGCTTTCCAATACAACCTCGGGAAAGAATTTGAATTTTAAGAAGACTTACTTTATTGTTAGCTTAAGTTAAAGTATTTGTAATTATATAGGTGCTTAATATGAAAAATATGAAAATAGGTTACTGTCCAACTATGGAAAAATATTTAAAAAAATATATTAAAAATAAAAACTTCGAATTAATAAATTTAGGAAGTGCTAAGCGAGGTTTATATTTATTAGACAATAATTAATATTCCAAGAACACCAGCTAATTCATAAAAATTGCGTTAATACTGACTAGAACAGATATATTATTGCATAAACAGATAACAAAATTCCGATATTCTTTTGTGATAGCTTTTTATACGCCACGACGACTGAAAGGAGGAGAATGCAACATGGCGCAACCAAAGGAAACGGAACTGGATATATGTCTGCTGGTCGAAGTATTTCAACTACATTAAAGAAAGCCCAGCATACAATAGGTATGGTTTGAGTAGCTCTATTCCAACAACCACAGCAAGATCAATAAGAATTATTATAATGATTCTTAATGGTTTTGGATGGAACTTATTATGTAACTCATAATAAAGAATTCCTAAAAATACAGCTAAACCTACTAAAATATGTATCATTGATACTAGTGCTCCAACGATACCAGCAAATAGAGTAATCCAAATTGCTTCTGTGTATTTGATAGGAAGTTTCATCAGCCTACCTGCAACAAAAAGAGGTATAGGCATAATAATAAGGAATTCGACAACTAGAAGAATAATTGGGAAATAGAGAAATAGCATATCTTATAAAATTAGATATATCAAAAATATTATACCACAAAATATAATGAAGCTGAAGGCAAATTTGGGTAAAGCCTGCAAGGTGAAATCTTTAAATCCTAGTTATACGTTTTTTCTGCAATGGAAAAGCCGGAGGCTTAGTTTGAATTTTGGCGTTTACTTATTGGAGAATTGAATCTTAGAAAAATCATAGATTGCAGCCAAAGTAAAAATTATTTGAAGAATTATAAATATTAAATCTCCAACATAAATGCTGTAAGTTTCTAAACATAAACCTCCAAGAATGTAAAGAACATCTTGTGTTTTTCGTTTCTTGGTAATTATTCCAAGAGAGATTAATATTATACCTAATGCACCAATAATTTTGAAAATGTTAATCATAATTTTTATTTTTGGTCTTTGATTTTTTCTAAATTTTTTATAGGGTCGCTGACTACTTTCCATCTAGTTAATCTCTGTAAACCAAAAGGTTCAGATACTTTCTTTATCAATCCATCATTCACGGCTTTTTGAAAAAGATTTGCTCCGTCTTCCGTAAAATCAGTGGAAAGGAAGGTCTTTCCAGTTCCTACACGACGCAAAAAGTCATGAAATATGATATATCCAAAACCATAACCTTTCTGTTTATTCCAAATGTTTATAAAATACGGCTCATCACCAGAAAAATCAGCATCATAATTAGCCATTGTTTCAACATCAAATAACTTATAATTCCCGTCTATTACATCTTGGACGATAGATTCAATTTGATCTGAGCCGATTTTTTCTAGTGTTTGAGAAGGTTCAAATCTTTCGCTCATAATAGTTAAGTGTAAAAAATAAAAATTTATTTCAGACAATGTTTCGCACTATGCAAACTTGCGCAGATGTATAATATGCTGAAGGCATACACCTATGCAAGTTGAGTGAAGATTTTTAGGCTGTGCCGAACCCCGAACCGTATATCTCTTGTTATACATCCCGACGACTGAAAGTAGGAGAGCGAAGCGTGACACAAAACATAGCAGAGTAAGTTCAAAAAATATTTTTCGTTCTTATTCATTTAATAGGCTTTCTTATTTTCTTATAAATTTGATTTTTTCGTTTTTGGTTATTCGGATTTTAAACCTATCTAACATAATTTTTATAATTTCTAAATTTTAATTTTAACATGATTTTTATAATTTCTATGCTTTGTTTTAATAACAAATAAAATCCGTTTTTACGTTTTATAGGTTTATTTGTTTGTCTTAATCCTTTCAAAATTGATTTATAAACTGGTATTTTATTCATTTTACAATAATTATTTAATACAACTTCTAGTCCGTATCCTTTCATAAGAGGATTATTTCTTACTTTTCTAAAAATAGAATAATGCAATGCCCTTTCCCCTGTGATTAAGGGAAAAATATGTTTTGAAAGAAAGTATGTCACTTTACCGTAATCTCTTATGCCCGCCGACATTGCTATTGTTTCATGTTTAAAAGGGACCAATATTTGCTTTATATGTTTCTCTTTAAAGTTATGTAAATCACCATCACAAAAAAATAGGATTTCTGTTTCTAAATTTATTGTAGCTATTTTTACGGCATCACTTTTCCCTACATTTTTCTCAAGAGAAATAATTTGCAATTTTTTACAATCAAAAGATTGAACTATACGTAAAGTATTGTCTGTCGAGGCATCGTCTACTACTATAATTTCGTTTATTAAATCCGAATTTATTAAAGTTGTCAGAACGTTTGCTATGGTTTTTTCTTCATTAAATGCCGGAAGTATTGCTGTGACTTTCATTTTTTTCTTCATTTAATAATTTTTTTAGTAAAGGGAGTTTTTTTTGCATTTCTTTTTTCCCTTTTTGATAATAGTCTTCCATTAGCCCAACATTATAAAATTTTAGTATATCTTTCCAATTATGAAAATCAAATTTTATTTCTTTCAAAGGTTCTAAGATTATATCTGAATCTTTTTTTGTGATTTCTTCTCTTGATTTGATTAATGGAATGTATATTGATCTCCAAACCACACTAAATGGGTTACTATGATAATTTGATGCGGTATAAAAAGAGCCCTCTAATATAGAACTTGTAACAATGTTATTTTTGCCAATCTTTTTCCTGCAAACATCCGCCGGAATATTATTTAAAACGCCTCCGTCTACAAAAACATTATTATCAATTGTAACTGCTGGATATATTCCTGGAAATGCTGAAGAAGCACAAACTGCATCTACTATATTTCCCCTCTCAAAAACATTTAATTCTGCGGTATTTAAATTAGTTGCGACAATAAATAAACTTATTTTGCTATTTTCTATAGTTGTTTTAACCAATAACCTTTTAAGTATTTTTTTAATATTAGATTGAGAAATAAAACCATTTTTTGAAATTGCTGGCTTGAACCAGTTTAATCTACTTGTTAATTTGAAAAACTCTTTTTTTATATCTTCAATCGGCACTTCATTTGCTATAAGAGCACCAATTATGGAACCCATACTAGAGCTTACAATACAGTTAATAGGAATATTATTATTTTGAAGTACTTCTATTACTCCTAAATGAGCAAAACAGCGCGCTCCCCCTCCACCTAGAACCAACCCAATTTTTTTCATCTCGTTTCCATATTAATAATTAAGTTATTGGTATTATATAGGTTTTCTCTTTTAAATAAATCGTTTTCGGAGTGTAGCGGAGAAAAATATTGGAGAGCGACGGCAGGAGCAAACCGCATATACTGTGTTGCGTGACTATGAGAAGTTTTGCCACAGTATAATTTGTGCATCAGTATTTACTGTGGCAAAATTTGGGTAAACGAACATAGCTGAGCAAAGTAAGTAAATCTCATAGTCTTTGTTAACCGATGTTGGGCTGTTTTTTAATTGAGCTTAAGTGTTGGTTCAACAACATCACGAATTTCTTGACACCCAATTGGTCTGTCCGAGCCATCATTAATTCCTGTTCCGCAGGAATTGACAAAGAGGAGCCAATTATCATTTAGCATTGTAGGATAAGCGTCTCCGCCGGCATAACATTGGTCAAAGTCCTTTTTAAATTCATCAAGTGAAGAATAACCAGCTTTATTTGGTAGCAAGGTTACGACGAAAGTATCAGATTCTTGACTGTCACCAGTATACTTGAAGTTATAGACGGTTTTGGTTGCACCGCTGAATTTAGAAACTAGATTATTGAAGTAGTTCTCCGTTTGTTCATTGCCACATTCTTGAGCCATTGATACAAGCTGGTCAGCGGTGTAACCAAATGACGTGGTCTTCTTTGAAACAGAGGCGGAGACACCGCTTGTTGAATAAGTTAGAGGCTCTTTTGGCTCCTCTTTGTTCGCAGTTGTTGTTTCAGTTGTATCAGTAATTACTTCACTGACTTCTTCTTGAACAACCTTGCTTTGTTGCCACCAATAAACTCCACCACCGACAACAACTGCGGTGATGATGATGGTAAGGGTAATTACCCACGTGTTGTTTTTTTGCTCCATAGCGATTTATGTTAATGGTTAAGTGAATTATATTTTAAATAACGGAATAAAACCAGCCCAATTTCGCCTAACGTTCCTGCGTATGCGATGTTTGCTGGTGGTATAATATATTGCGAAGCAATTTACCGCCAGTGAATATGGGCGGAACGAGCGTAGCAAAGTGTAGCCGCATAGTGCTTGTTAGGCGATGTGTCCATTGTAAATATCTAAAAAACTTGGCATTTATTTCTTTTTTTCGCTTACAAAAATATCCTGATATGAAAGACTTTCTTTCCTGTTTGACCAATTCCCGTGGTGAATTTTCAAATTTTCACAACAATCAAATTTTCTTAATTGTTCGATAATCCAGTTTTCCATGTATCCGATTTCAGCCTCTGGAACGTTTTTATGTGAATAAAAGGCAAAATTCCCTTCATACGGATAAATAAAATTGCAGTTGGAAACGTGTTTGTTGATATTTTCTTGAACCTCTTCGTCTATAGAAAACCATGTCAGAAAACATTTGCCACCAGGTTTTAAAACTCTTTTAATCTCTGAAAGATATTGATTAATTTGTTTGGGTAGCATATGCGTAAAAACGGAGGTGGCAAAAATGAAATCAAATTTATTGTTTTTATATGGAAAGCTGAATTTATCTGCATGAATTTTGCCTTTTTTATTGTAGTACTTATTAAAAATATCAACATATTGGAAGTGAAAATTTGAAAATTTCTTTGAAATATTTTTTTTACACCATTTAATACCTCTTTTATCTATATCAAAGCCATAAAGTTCACCATCTGTTAAATATTTTGTTGAAGGAATGGCGATACGGCCAATGCCACATCCGATGTCTAAAACAACGTCGTTTGATTTCAAATTGCCTAATTCCTTAAAATATTTAACAAATTCATTCCCGACTTTTTTAAATTCACTACTGCCGACAAAATTTAGTCTTTTCGGAGGATATCCTTCCATCTGGCTTCCTTTGATATAGAAAATAATATCTTGAGCGAGATAAAAAAGATATTTCAAAGTTTTTTTCGCAGAAACAGGAAGTATGTATTTTAGCTTTTTTTTGAAATTCATGATCGGCTGGTTAAAGAAATAAATGCCAATACCTATTGTAATTTACAATGGACATTTCGCCTAACGTTTGCGGATATGAGAAGTTACCGAAGGCAATTTGGGCTGAGGCTCTGCAAGAGCCGAACCTCATATCCGCTGTTATGTGTCCCGAGTGTAGCGAAGCGAAACGAGAGTGCAACGTGGTCGTAGCGAAGCGGAGAAGTCGTATTTTCATTTATTCAACCTTAAATTATTTTGGGCGTTTCCTTTTTAGAGCAATTTTACTTTTTTACCCTGTTTACATTTTTTAAAAACACTTTTTGGAACTTGGAAGCTGTATTTTCTAACCATTCAAAATATTCATTCCATTTTTCAGAATCGTTTATGTCTGCTTCAGAGGATATTTTAATTCTACTGGCTTTTTTACCTTCTAAAGCCATCCATTCTAATTTCATATCTAATTCTTGCTCTATTTTATCTTCTTGTTTTTCTAATTCATAAAATAGGTCTTTTGAGTTTGGGATATAAACTTCACAAGCGATTTGATTTGATTGGCTATTGATTGTTAAAGATATGTGCGCCTCTGAACTTCCGAAACTTATATCATACCAGTGTTGAGGATATGCTTTTCTTAATCTAAGTTTGGAGTTATTTGATTGAGCATATTCTTTAAACTTGTTCCAAAAATCAAGTTGTAATAATTTTGTATCTGTTAAGGCAGATTGACCTGTTGATTTTTTAATAGCTTTTGCCCAATCATTCGGTTTTGAAATTATTTGAAATTTTGGTGCAAAAGGAGAGTTCCCAATCTGCCATAATTCCATTTTGATTGCAAAGAAATTGATTTTTTCATCAGTATGTTCATTTAACCAATCAATAGCTTGTTTATGTTCATCTCTAACATCTTTAACAATCCAGATAATTATTTCTGCATCGTAGCCAGAAGCATAAGTTATGACTTGTCCTAAATGAGAATGATCGGTTGTTTCTAATTGATTTTCAATTACTACTTTTCTTCCAGTATTTTCTTCTTCTGCAAGAATATCAACATTAAATTTCCCAACACTTGCTTCAGTTTGTATTACTTGTAAGCCAATCCCAATCTCATCACTCAAAAGACCTAAATTTTCATCTCTTGCAAGCCAGTTAGTAAAATCCAAAGCTTCGTGCTTCCAAGCTTTTCTTAAATCAACTTTTTGTAGTTTTCCAAGTTCCATATTGTTATTATTAAAAAATGTAAATTATATAAATGTTTTTAAAATTGCTCTTTCATTAGTTAAGCCCAAAATAATTTCCTTATCAATTATAAATGAAAATACGATTACACATAACGTCCACGGCTTTGCGAAGTTTTTACGGTGGTATAATACCACGACGTGAGGAGTGGGACTACCGTTAAAAAAACTTGAGAGAGGTGTTTTAGGCCGTGCGAAGCCGGCTGATCAAAAAACACCGAACCGCAAAAGCCGTTGTTATGCGGAGTTGGGGAGTGATGGCTAAGAA